>JAVYKI010000004.1:0-64031 GCA_038742305.1 Candidatus Aenigmatarchaeota archaeon | reverse complement strand
CAATAAAGAAATAAGTGCAGATGTTTATATTCATTTAAAAGGTTATTCATTAGCAAGAGTAACTCATTTAGATATTGAAAGTGAAGAAATAAATGTTTTAAAACCAAAAGAAGGAGGATTTTATGATATTTATGGTTTAGAAAATGGAATTGAAATAAGAATAAATAAAAATTCAATAAAGATTTTTCATGAATATTTAAAAGATGTTTTAGGAAGTGGCAAAAGGATTAGAACTTGGGTTGGAGGTAAAGAAGGTGGAATATACATTGGATTCAAAAAAGAACAAATAGTAAAGCTTGAAAAAATTGCATTAGAAAAATTTAAAATTAAACCAAAATGAATTTAGAAGAAATTGCAAGAAAAGAAATTGAAAAAATGGATAAAGTAATTAAAGAAGTAAAAGTTTTAGAGCCGAAAGCCTTAGAAATTTATAATTTAGCAATTTCATACTTAATAGATTCAAAATACTTTTTAGAAAAGAAGGATTTTATTAGAGCTTTTGAATGTGTAGTAATTTCTTGGGCTTATTTAGATGCTTGTTTGCATTTAAATTTAATAGAAATTCCAGAAAAATATAAAGATTATTTTACTAAATAAAGTATGGAAACTAGCTTGGAAGAAGCAAAAGAAATAATTAGAAAAATTAATAAAATTTCAATAAACTTAAAAATAGAAACTTTGAACTTAAGCTATGGAGAAATAGAAAAATTAAAGAATTTTTTAAAATCGAAAGGCTTCAAAGTTAATTATAAAAATGGTAATATAAATGCTTCTAAAACTCTTTCTAAAAAATAATTATGATGAATGCCGCCGCATCTGATTAATGATGAAGTTGGAGTACCTCTGATTATAAAAATTGCCTTATTCTCAAAAACTCTTTTTCTTTTTCAAAAATTTCCCTAATAAGCTTTTCTTCAGTTATTTCTTTTCCATAAAATTTTTTAAATATTTGTTCTGCTGTTTTTGGTCCAATTCCTTTTCCAGCAATAACTAAAGCTGCAAACTTTTTATAAGAATTGAATAAGCTAGAAGAAAGTTGCAATTCTTGATAAATTTTTTCCTCTTCTTTTTTAATCTTTACACCTTTAATTACTTTTTTAACTAAATAAGAACAATCTTTCTTATAAGGAGCTAAAAGTATTGAGCCGCATTTTCTACATTTATAAAAATCTATATCTTGAACTTTATAGCTATAAACTTCTCCACAATTCAAGCAATGAATATAAATTTTTGTATTGTAAAGCCTTTTCTTTACTTTTTCCAATATTTGAGTTTCTAAAAAAGTTGGATATTCAGAATAGCTAAAAACTCTTTTTAATAGTAGTAATGCAAAATTGCTTGGCTTTTCTCTTTCTTCAAACTTTATTTTTTTAACTTTTTCAAAAACTTTTAAAAAGTTTTCTATATCAAGTTTTTCAGTAAATATCTCGTTAAAAACTTCTTTTTCTACAACAGTATTTTGATAATTAATAATAAGAGTTTTCAAAATTTTTTTGCTTATTTCGGCATCTTTTTTTACAACTCCAAACCTTTTTAAAACATGTAAAAATTTCCATTCATAAAGTTTAGAAATTCTTAAAACATCTTCTATTTCTAAACTTAAATTTTCTAATGCCTCTTTAAATATTTCATCGTTTCTTTTTTCAACTCTAAAAATTATTCCATAACTTGTTGCTTTATAAAAAAGTGAAGGATAATAATTTGCTACAGTTTTTAATATAGAATACATTATTGTTTCATTTACTCTATTTCCGTAAGGCAAAATAAAAACATAAAACCAATGCTTTTTATCAGTAAATATTTCAACTTTTTCTTCTACTTTCATTTTGAAAGCAACTTCATATTCTACTGGCAAAAGTTCTCCTTCCCAGCTTGGAATAATAGCTTCTTCCTTGCTCGGTTCAACATAAACTTTATCATCTATTTTCACAATTTTCCAAGCTTCTCCTCTAATTAAAAAAGTTTTTCCCTCTTCAGCTTCTAATGCAACAAAATTTTCATCAAGAGTTCCAATTTTTTTATTGCTTACTACATCTATTACTTCATACTGCTTAATAGAAGGAATTAAGGAAATGTTTTCTACAAAATATTTTAAACCCAACTTGCTTCTTCTAATAGTTTCATTATCAACAAAAATTAATTTGTGCTTTTTCAAAAATTCAACAACTTCCAAAAATTCTGAAAAAGTTAAATCTTTATAACAATAATTTCTAGTCATTTTTTTGTAAAGTTCTTTTAAATTTATTCTTTCAAAAGAATATGCAATTATTTGATTTGCTAAAACATCTAATGGCTTTTTAAAAAAATAACCTTTTTCTATAAAACCATTTAATGCTAATTCTTTAATTATTCTCGATTCTTCATATTCTAGTTCATCGCTACAAATAATTATACCTTTAGAAACTTTCTCAATAAAATGCCCAGCTCTTCCAACTCTTTGCAATAAAACATTGCATTGCCTAGGGCTATTATATTGAATTACTAAATCTACATGTCCAATATCTATTCCTAATTGCAAGCTAGAAGTTGCAACAATTGCATTTATTTCTTTATTTTTAAATTTTCTTTCAGTTTCTTCTCTTACTTCTCTGCTTAAGCTCGAATGATGTATTCCAACATTTATTCTATTTTTCAATTCTTTAGTTAATATTTCTGCTTCTTCTCTCGTATTAACAAAAATTATTACACTTTTATCTTTAACTTTTTCTTCAATTAATTTCAACCTTTTTTCAAAATCCTTTTCCAATATAATTTCTATTTCATATTTTTTAGTTGTTTTATCTTCAACAACTTCGAAATTTTCAGTAAACATTTTTATAGCTTCAAAATTTCCAATTGTTGCAGACAGCATTATTATTTGAAAATTAGAAAAATCTCTTAGTCTATTTATTCCTAATGCAAGCTGAACCCCTCTTTTACTATCTATTATTTCGTGAACTTCATCAATTATTACAAATTTTACATTTTCCAAATAATTTTTTAATTTGCTTATAAAAATTGTTTGAAAACTTTCTACAGTAGAAATTAAAATGTGAGGAGGAAATTCTGTTTGCTTCCTTTTTAAATATTTCGTTGTATCACTGTGCCTTACTGCAACTTCTAGCTCTAATTCATTTGCCCAAAATTTAAATCTATCCAATAGATCTCTATTTAAAGCTCTTAATGGAGTAATGTAAATTAAAGATAAAGGCAATGGATTTTCTAAAATTTTGCTTAAGCAAGGCAACAATGCAGCTTCAGTTTTTCCGCTTCCGGTTGGAGCAATTATAACAACATTTTTCCCTTCTAGAATTTTCGGTATAGAAATTTCTTGAATTTTAGTAAAAGAGCTAAACTTTTCCCTAAAAATTTTCAAAATTTTCTCGTTTAACATAAAATTAAGGATATAACCAACCTTCTCTAAGCCTTGGAAAAGCTAAAGTATCTCTAATATGCTCCAGTTTACAAATCCACATTGTAAACCTTTCTAATCCTAATCCATAGCCAGAATGAGGAATTGAGCCATATTTTCTCAAATCTTCATACCATTCATAAGCATTAATAACTTCATTTCCAATTTTAACTTTTAAACTATCTAATTTCCATTCTTTTATTTTTTTGCTTAATACTTCATATCTCCACTCTCTTTCTGAACCACCAATTATTTCTCCATATATTGGAGCTAATAAATCAAAATTTTTTACTGTTCCATTCATATCATACATGTAAAAAGCTTTAATTTCTCTAGGATAATAAATTAAAAATATTGGAACATCAAAATCTTGAGTTAACGCTCTTTCTTCATCAGCTCCTAAATCATCTCCATACTTTACATTTAATCCTTTTTCTTGCAAAATTTTTATTCCATCTTTATATTCTAAAATTTTCCACTTTTTCTCAGTAATTTCTTCAAGCTCCTTTATTTCTCTTCCAGTGTGCTCTTTAATTATTTTAAAATCTTCTTTTCTTTCTTCAATTGTTTTTCTAATTGCATATTTTAAAGATTCTTCAGTAACTTTAATTAAATCGTTTAAATCATACCAAGCAGCTTCAACTTCAAAATGCCAATATTCGTGCAAATGCCTTCTTGTTCTAGATTTTTCTGCTCTAAAGCTTGGAGTTAAAGAAAAAACTTTTTCTAAAGAATAAATTAAAGCTTCTAAATAAAGTTGTGCAGATTGAGATAAATATGCTTTATCATCAAAATATTTTACTTCGAATAATGTTGTTGTTTCTTCGCAAGCATTTCCTACTAATATAGGAGGATGAACTTCAAACCAACCATCATTAATATACCATTCTCTCAAATTTTTTAGTAAACTATGTTTTATTTTTAAAACTGAAGTAAACCACCTTGTTCTAATCCATAAATGCCTATATCTTTGAATTGTATCTACATCTTCATCTCCTTTTAATGGAAATGGTTTTCCATAATCAAAAACTTCAATTTCTTTTACTTCTATTTCATAACCAGTAGGAGCTCTTTCATCTTTTCTTAAGATACCTTTTACTTTTAAAGAACCTTCAATTTGCATGTTTTCAGCTTTTTTCCAAGTTTCTTCGCTAACATTTTCTTTTTTAACAACTGCTTGAATTATGTTTGTAGAATCTCTTATTACAAAAAATATTTTGTCTTTTAAATCTCTCATTCTATATATCCAGCCGCAAATTTCAACTTCTTTATTTACTAATTCATCTTTCAATATATCTTTTACAAATACAGTCTTCATAATTAAATCTTTTTAATTATTTTTTCCTTTTCGTTAAATTCAAAAATTTTTCCAAAAAACTTCTCTATTGTATAAATATTCGTTAAAACATGAGGAGTTAATTCTTCAACTTTTATTATACTTTTTTCATTAGATAAAGAAAGAAAAATTAATATTTGGTCTGCCATATACTTATCTAGGCATGCTTTAGAATTTATAGAATTTAATAAACTAAAAGCAGCTTCTTCTCCAACTTTTTCAGCAGGCTTTCCCTTTTCGCCTAAAGCATCTGAACCTAAAATACAGTTTTCAAAGTATGCTGCAAGAGTTATGGAGCTTCCTGGGCTTAATGATTTATACTCTTTTATTTCTACATTTTTTCGAACATTTAGATTTTCCAAAACTTTTAAAGCAGAGTTTTTTTGTCTTTCAGCTACATGAAAAGGTAAAGAGCCAATTACAGAAATTCCTTTTATTTCTTTTAAACTTCCTTGCTCTATTAATTCAATTCCTTTAATATTTTTCGCTGGATCAATTTCTATTTCGACAATTCCATTACCTTTAGGATAAAAACCTTCTTTTATTATTTCTATACTAACTTTTATTCCAATTTTTTCTAAAATCGGAAAATTAACTAGCCTTAAATATTCGCAAGTTGGAGAATGAGAAACGCTAGTTCCTCCAATTATTCTTAGCTTAACTTTTTTATCAGAAAGAAAAAGAATAATTGGTAAAATAGTTTGCAATAATAAAGAAATGCTTCCTGCTGTTCCAATGTTTATTTCCTTAAAGCTTGGTATATTAGTTTCTTCAGGAACAAATTCTATTTCAGTAGAACCAATAAATAATCCTTTTACTTTTGCATTAGTTAGTTCAGCTGCAACTTTTATTCCAGTTAAATGTTGTTGCTTTAATCCTGGCTCTGGTCTATTTTTCCTAATATTAAAAACTCTTATTGGCTTTTTTAATATGCAAGAAAGTGCAACAGAAGTTCTTAATATTTGGCCTCCTCCTTCTAAATAACTTCCATCAATTTCTATCATTATTCTTCAACTTCTATTGCTCCAGTAGGACAAATTTCAGCAGCTTCTTTTACTGCTTGCTTTAATTTTTCATCATTTATTTCACTTACTTTTTCCTTTGCTAATCCTTCTACAAATTCAAAAACTTCTGGAACTAATGAAACGCAAGCTCCGCATCCAATGCATTTCTCTCTATTTACTCTTACTCTCATAATATATTACTATTTTTATTTGATTATGGGTCCGTAGTCTAGCGGTAGGACACCGCCCTTACGAGGCGGGGATCCCGGTTCAACTCCGGGCGGACCCATTTTTCTATTTTTCTAATTTGCATTATGGGCCCGTAGCTTAGCTTGGATAAAGCGGTGGCCTTCGGAGCCACTGACCTGGGTTCAAATCCCAGCGGGCCCAAGTGCTTTAATAATTTAAATTCAATAATATTCTATGCATCCTTTAGTAAAATCCTTCATAGGAATACTAATAGCGCTAGCAGGACTTTACTATGCACTATATGGTATACCAGGAATAATAAAGCCAGCAATCCAAGATGTAAAAGTAGTAATAAACGGTGCAATACCAATAGTTTTAGTACTTCTAGGATTTTTCATAGCATGGCTATACTATGACGAATGGAAAATAGAAAAAGAACTAAAAGAAGAGGTTGAAAAGGAAGAAAAGGAAGCTAAGAGAAAAAAGAAGAAATAGATGGGAGTAAACTTAAGAGAGTTAGTAGAAGAAGTAAAAGTAGAAATAGATGATAATGCTCTGCTAAACAAATGGGTCGCCTTCGATGCTTTTAATATTTTATATCAGTTTTTAAGCGTTATTAGAGATAAAGATACTGGAATGCCTTTAAGAGATTCTAAAGGAAGAATTACTTCCCATATTTCTGGATTATTTTACAGAACTGTAAATTTTATTGAAAGAGGAATTAAGCCTGTTTATGTTTTTGATGGAGAACCTCCAAAATTTAAGAAAAAGGAAATTGAAGAAAGATTAAAAGCAAAAGAAGAAGCTTATAAAAAATGGCAAGAAGCTTTGGAAAAAGGAGAAGAGGCAATTACTTATGCTCAAGCTGCTGCAGTTTTAACAAAAGAAATGGTAGAAGAAACAAAAGAATTGCTAAGCTATATGGGAATTCCAATAGTTCAAGCTCCAAGCGAAGGGGAAGCTCAAGCTGCTTATTTAGCTTCTAAAGGTTTAGTATTTGCTTCAGCTTCTCAAGATTACGATTCTTTGCTTTTTGGCTCTCCAAAACTAATAAGAAATTTAAGCATTGAAGGAAAAAGAAAACTGCCAAGAAAAGAAATTTATGTAGAAGTTAAGCCAGAATTAATAGAGCTTCAAAAAGTCTTAGAAAAGCACAAGATTACTAGAGAACAATTAATATTAATCGGATTAATTGTTGGAACAGATTATAATGAAGGAATAAAAGGTTATGGAATAAAAAAAGCTTTAGAAGCTGTAAAAACTTATAAAAATTTTGAAACTTTGAAAAGGCATTTAAAGTTTAAAGAAGATTATATAGACGAAGTTTATAATTTCTTTTTAAATCCAGTTGTTACTGATAAAGTTGAAATAAAAATTGGAGAAGTTCAAGAAGAAAAAATTTTAAAGTTTATGGTTGATGAAAGAGATTTTAATGAAGAAAGAGTTAAAAATGCTTTAGAAAAATTAAAAGAAGGGTTTAAAAAATGGAAACAAACTTCTTTATTTTCTTGGTTTAAGAAATAAACCTCAATGATAAACATAAACTATAAATATATAAAATAAAATAATTATGGAAGAAGAATTTGAAATAGTTCCGGTAAGCCCTTTAAGAAGGTTAGAAAGAAGAATAGAAAGGCTTGAAGAACAAATAAAAAGAGAGAGTGGTAGCCAATTTTTAAAGGAAATTGTAGATATAATAAAAGTTAATCAGCTTATAATTGATGAAGTTGTAAAATCTAATGAAGCATTAAAGCTAGAAATATCTAAATTATATCCAAAATTAGATTCTTTAGTTTTACAAATGCAAGAATTGCTAAACTTTATAAAAGCTTCTGCATTCCAAGAAGCTATTGGAGAAGAAGCATTTAAACCTTTAGTAAAGAAAATGAATGAAATGGTTGAATTATTAAAAGATGTTTCATTAACAAATAAACAATTAGTTGAAAGGTTAGAGTTATTAGAAAGAAGAACAAGAGAACAAAAACAGCCTGCACAATTGCCTATAAGATTACCAATACAAACACAGCAACCTCAACAACCTCAGCAAGGCTTAGTATTATTGGAAAAGAAATAATTAATTTATGAAAAAGCAGACTGAGCCAATTTCATACTTATTAATTTTTCTAGTTGCAATTTCTTTAATTTCTACTATACTTTTTTACTTTTTACCTTATATAAGGAAATCTCAAGATGAAACAAAAGTTAATTTAATTTATAACAAATTGTTTGGTTCAAAAGATTCTTTAATAGAAGCGGTTAGAAAAGCTATATTAACTGGAGAACAAACAAGAATTGATGCTGCATTTGAAGTTAACTGGAACATTACATCAAAAACTATAGAAGTAACTTTTTATTCTTCTGTTTCTCCTTTTTCTGATAATAATGCATGGGTACTTATAGAAGGTTGCACAAAGCAAGTTTGCTATTTTGGATTAGATCCCTTTTACAAAATTGAAGGAAAAGCAAGAAAAATTGAAGATACTTACGAAATTACTTATAGATTAACAGCTATAGATGTTAAGCAAGATAACAAAGATTTAAAAATAAATTTTATTCCTTCAAAAAATCTCTGGACTTCTAGGTTTGTCATAGTTTCTTTAAGAAATTTTGATGCTTCTACAAATACTTACAACATTTTTATAGATGTTTCATAAAGCTCAAGTTTCAATTTTAACTTATTTACTTTTTTCTTTCCTAGTTTTTTCGCTTTTCACTTTTTTATTATATTTCTGGAATACTTCTATTCAAGTTTTAAAATCTCAAAAATCTCAAGCATTTTTAGAATATTTTAAAGAAGCTCTAGAATTTTCTGGAATTGCTGGTTATTCTGTTTGCAATTTTTGCTATTTTGAAATAGTTTTAAGAACTAAAACGTTTTCACCTAGAATTTATCAGCCTTTATTAGTTTATTCTAAAAACCAGCTTATTGTTTATTCTTTAGAAGATAAGGAAATTTATTCTTCTTTTTACAATTTAACTAATAAATATCCTATATTTGCAGCTGCAACTATAAACAAAAATATATTACTTAATTTTTCTTATTTTTCAGAAGCTTTTTCAATCCTTAATGTAGATTAACAATAATAATAATCCTTAACTATTTATATTATGGTATTTAAAATAATAAGAGCTGCTAGAAGATATTTAGAACTAACCTCGCCGCTCTATTATCAAAAAATATTAAAAGAACTGAGAAAAAGAAGAATAAGAAAAGAACCTCCATTATTAGTTTTTAAAGAGTATGAAGAGAAAAAAGAATATCCTGGAATAAATTTGCCTATATATACTTTTGTTTTTGAAGAAGAATTAAGGCCTGAAGAAATAAAGCTCGAATATCCTTTAATAGTTAAAAACGGTAAAGTTTTTGCTTCTGCTAGAATAGAATTTGAGAATAATAGTTTAATTTATAAAGTTATAGAAACAGAACTATCCGATAAACTTAAAATGTTATATAGCACTTTAAAAGATTTTTTAAGAGAAAATTTAGGAAGAATATTAACAGAAAGGCCTGAAGAAGAAATAAAGAAGTTATCTGAAGATTTTCTTTCGAAGTATTCTTTAACTGAAGAAGAAAAAGAAATAATACTTTATTATATAGAAAAAGATTTTTTAGGCTATGGAAAAATCCATGCATTAATGAAAGACCCAAACATAGAAGATATAAGTTGCGATGGTTTGGGAATTCCTGTTTTTGTAATTCATAAAAATCCTTTAGTTGGAAGTGTTCCTACAAACATAATTTTTTATGATAGAGAAGAATTAGATTCATTAGTAATTAGGTTAGCTCAGTTATGCGGAAAAACTATAAACTTAGCTATGCCACTAGTAGATGGAATTTTACCAGATGGTAGCAGATTGCAAGCAACTTTAGAAACTGATATTGCTATTAGAGGTTCTAACTTTACAATTAGAAAGTTTCCTCAAAAAGTTCTCTCTCCAATAGAAATAATAAAGAGCAAAACTATCGATCCACTATCTTTAGCGTTTGTATGGTTTTGCATAGAACACGGAAGAAATATATTAATTTCTGGAGGCACTGGTACTGGTAAAACAACTTTACTTAATGTAATTTCTAGCTTTATAAAATTTGATAAAAAAATTGTTTCAATAGAAGATACTCCAGAAATAAAGTTGCCACATATTCATTGGATACAACATGTAGCAAGAGTTCCGGAAAGTACTGGAAAAGAGGGAGAAGTTGATTTATTCGAATTATTAAGAGCTGCTTTAAGACAAAGGCCTGATTATATAATAGTTGGAGAAGTTAGAGGAAAAGAAGCTTCTGTATTATTTCAAGGAATGGCAACAGGTCATACTGGCTTAGCAACTATTCATGCAGAAGATATGACAAAGCTTGTTGACAGATTAAAAACTAAGCCAATAGAATTAAGTCCTTCTTTAATAGAAATTCTAGATTTAGTAGTATTTGTAAAAAGAATATATTACAAAGGAAAATTTGTAAGAAGAGTTTCTAACATTGTAGAAATTCTAGGAGCTACAGAAAAAGATGTAGATTATAGAGATGTAATAGCTTGGAATCCTTTAAACGATTCTTTTGAAATAAAAAATAAAAGTTATACTTTATACAAAATATCTTCATTATTTGGATTAACAGAAAGAGAAATAAGAGAAGAAATAATAAACAGAGCAAAGCTTTTAGATTTTATGTATAGATACAACATTACAGATATAAACAGCTTTTATTCTGTAATAAACAGCTATTACATAAATAAAGAAGAATTAATTGAAGCTATAGAAGCATATCTATGATTACAGAATTTTTCCTCAATTCCTTTAAACCTTTCATAGATTTCCTTTTAAAATTAAATGAAGACTTACCAATTAATTTAAGAATATTGAAATATAATGTTTCTTCAGAATATTATATTGCAAGAGGTATTACAATTTCTTTTTTCCTTTTTGTTTTTCTAACAATATTTTCAACTGTATTTTTTTCTTCAATAACTAGAAATCCTGCTTTTGCTTTAACTTCGGCACTAATAATTTCTATCGGAATTCCTTTTGCTTTTCTTTTTGTTTACTTGAAGCTTCCTTCTTTTAGACTTATGAGTTTAGAATCTAGAATTAATAAGGAAATGTATGATGCAATTCCAATTTTTTCAGCTTTTGCTTCTGATAAAACTCCTTTAGACCAATCTATTAAATCTTTTGTAGAATCTAATCCAAATTTTCTAATTTCAAAAGAGTTTCAAGAAATTTATAATTTAGTAAAATATGGTGGATTAGATATAATAAGTGCAATTGATAAAAAAATTGAAACTACTCCCTCAAAAAAACTTAGAAATTTTCTTTTTGGATTGCTTACTATTATTAAAACTGGTGGAAGTATAAAGGATTATGTAACTAAAGTTGCTAATGATGAAATTGAGGAATATAGAAACCTTATAAGAGAATCTTCCAGAAAACTTGCACTTTTTTTTGAAATATATATAATAGCTGTTGTTATAGGAAGCTTATTCTTAATTATTATAACTTCCGTTTTCTCTCTAATTCAACCAATTCCAAACCTCATAGAATTGCAATTTTTCATAGTTTTCTTTTTAGTTCCAATAATAAGTTTAATGATGAGTAAATTATTACAATCTTTTATTCCATGATAGATAAATTTAAAATAACATTGCCGATTTCATTAGGAATAGTTTTACTAATCTATTTTTTATTTGATGTTTATACTGCAGTAAATGTTTTAATTATAGTAATTATTTCTCATTCCTTGCTTTTCCTCTTTTATTTACTTGAAGAAGAGAGAAAAATTAGAGAAGCTGATAAGTATTTTCCTGTATTTCTAAAAAATTTGTCTAGAAATGTTGGAGCAAAGGTGCCAATAATTAAAGCTTTAATAGAAACTTCAAAACAAAAATATGGAAATTTAACGAGAATATTTTATACTTTTGCAAGAAAACTAGAAGCTGGAATTAATGTTAAAAATGCTTTTGATTTTTTAATTTCTAAATTTAAAGAAAATAAAAAAATAAAAAATGGTTTGACAATACTTAAAGAAGCTTTTACTACAGGATATGGAATTAAAGAAATTATAGATGGAGTATACAATTATATTGTAAAAATTTCTTCTGTAGAAATTGAGAGAAAAGGTTTAATAAATCAATATATAGTTTTGTTTTATGCAATATCTTTAATTTTTCTTGTAATTACAATAATTATAATAAGGATTATGGTACCAATTTTTTCTTCTTTTGTTGAAAACATGCAAAGACAAGGTCAATATGTTGAAATTCCTTGTGAAGTTCCATATACTCCTTTACAATCTTTTGTTTGTAGCTTATATGAAAACGAAATGAAACTGTTTAAAAAAGAATATAAATATGCTGAATTTTATCTTTTCGGATTACTATTCACAGCGATAATAATTCAATCTTTCTTTTCAGGCATTATAATAGGTATTGGAATTGAAAGAAGCTTAATTAAAGGATTAATTCATTCTTTAATACTTTTTTCAATAACTTTCTTTACTTTATTGCTTTTAGGAAAAATAGGATTTTTATGAAAAGCTTAACAAATTTTGAAATAGTAATTTCTCTTTCTTTATTTTTAGGAGCTTTTACGTTAATTTCTCTTATTTTTCTAAATACACAATCAGCAGAAATTGTTAGCATGAAAAATGAAAAAAATGTTATAAAAAGCTTAATAATTTCCCAATTCTTACTATATTCTAATTCTTCTTTCTCTCTTTCAACTTTAAATTATACTATTCTTTCTCAGCAAAAAGTTTCCAATTTTTTCAATTTTTGCAATTCTAACAAAGATTTTATTAAAAACTTCTTTAATGTAAGCAATTTTAATATTACTTTATCTTGTGGAAATAATGTATATACATGTTCTAATCAATATATAGCTCAAGCCAAAATAACTAGAGTTGCTACAATGAATAATTTAATATGTTATCTTTCTGTTTCAGTAGAATGAAATTACAATCTTTAATTTATGAAACTATAGTAGCTATTACAATATTTTTAATAATATTTTTTGTAATTTCTTATACAGTATTCCAAAAAACTTCTTTAGAAGATAAAAAAATAAAAACTATATTGTACGATTTGCTTTTTTCATTAGATTCTGTAAACCAATTAACTGAAAATAAAATTAACGAAATAATTAAAAATTTAAATTTAGGAATATATGCTATACTTAGCGAAGAGGGAAAAATTAAATCAAAATTAAACTTTTCATGTGTTTGCACAGAAGAACAATTATTATTGCTAAATAATTTATTTAAAGATGGTGTTGATATAAACGGAAGAAAAATTTATTTATACTTTTCTCCTACAATACCTTCTTTAACAGAAAAAGATTTTGCTTTAGATGGTTTAGTTGTTTGGAGTTGTAATTTAGATTCTAGCTCTATTATTTCTCTAGAAAAATTTACTAGATATGCAGGAATATTAATGATTTGCGATTTAGATGCTTCAACTTATAATAGATTTCAATCCTTTTTCTATTCTGTTTTTGGATTAACAACAAATTGCAATAATAACAATAATTTAAACGTAAAAATAAGCAAACCTTTTTTTGGTTCTAATGCCAGCTATAAAGTTTATAAAATATTAACTAAATCTAATTATTTAACAAGTTTTCCAGAAAATTATGTAATTTCAAATTATTTGAATTCTTCAATAGCTGTTTGTGGAATAGATAACATTTTAATTCAAGAAAATTCTATTAATGGAATTGCAGGAGCAGCTGCTAATTGGTATAATGATAATATTCATATTTGGACTGCAAACTTTTTAAGAAATAGAGATTTAACTCAGTTTTTAACTTCTACTTCAGACCAAGATTTAAAATTAAAAAAACTTTTGCTTTCTTATCTTTTAACAATAAGCAAGAAAAAGGTTCAAATTACTCCAAAATTGCTTCTTTCTTCTATTTTCTATGTTAATTACTATTACAAAGAATTTATAGAGCCTTATTTAGCTACTTTATCTTATTTAACTTTATAAAACTCTTAAAGAATCCAAATTTCTTGGAGCATAGCTTTCTATTCCAAAAATTTTTTGATAAGTACTAGCTAGTTCGCTTGCTTTACTTTCTTCACCATGAACAACAAATATTCTTTTTGGTTTAACAGATAAGTTATTAACATAAGCTATTAATTGCCTTCTATCTGAATGACCACTTAATCCTTTTAGAGTTTTAACTTCAAGATTTACTTTATAATTTTTTAATTTCCCATTTTCTTCTAATTGAACTTCTTTTTCTCCATTTTGAATTCTTCTTCCAAGAGTATTTTCTCCTTGATAACCAACAAACAAAAGCAAATTTCTTTCATCTTCACACAATTTTTTAAAGTATTCTATTATTGGGCCTCCAGTCATCATTCCGCTAGTAGAAATTATAACACTCGGCCTTTCTTCAATTATTTTTTCTCTTTGCTGTTTTGTAGAAACTCTTATAAAATTGTCTTTTTTGAAGATGTTTTCTTCTTTTAAAATTTTTCTTATTCTAGGATTTAAATATTCTGGATAAACTGTATAAATGCTTGTTGCATCCCATATCATTCCATCAATAAAGACTGGATATTGAAAGTTATTGAGAGAAAGTATTGCTATAATATCTTGAGCCCTTTCTACAGCAAAGCTAGGAATTAAAACTATTCCATTCCTTTCCATTACTTGATTTACTGTATCAACAAGCTCTTTTTCAGTATCTTTTCTTTTTGGCATTATATCTTGTTTAGAGCCATAAGTCGATTCTATTATTAAACTTTCAATTCTCTTAAATTCTGTATGAGCTGGCTCTAATAAAGTTGTTCTATCAAATTTTTGGTCTAATGCATAAACTATATTGTATAATCCTTCTCCAACATGCAAATGAACTATAGAGCTTCCCAAAATATGTCCAGCATTATAAAAAGTTAATTTTATATCATTAGTAATATCCGTAACTTCTTCGTATTCTAAAGTAATTATTCTTTTTAAAGATTCTTTTACTCCTTTAGCAGAAAAAATGCTAATTCCGTTTTTTTGCATAACTTCTAGAAAATCTGTCATTAAAAGAGTATAAAGTTCTAAAGTTGGTTCTGTCATATAAATGGGAATATCCAATCCAATTTCATACAAGAAAGGAATAAAGCCAACATGGTCTAAATGGCTATGAGAAACAACTATTGCATCTAAAGAAGAAATATCAATTGTTTTTAGAAGAGGGAAACCGTTTTCATTATATACTCCAGCTTTTACTCCGCAATCAATTAAAACATTTGAATATTGAGTTTCTACTAATAAACAACTTCTTCCTACTTCTCTTGCTCCTCCAAGAAAAGTTAATTTTATCCAGTTTCTTTTTTGCTGAGAAACTTCAATTATTTTATTTCCAACTTTGTTCAAAAAGTTTTTCCTAAATTTTTCTTCTTCATGCAAAAACTTTCTAACATTTGAAACTATTGGAGATTCTATTTGAGGTGCTCTTTCTATTCTAGGAGTCCAAAAAGTTTCGCTTCTCAACTTTTTAACTATTTCTCCTTCTTTTCCTATTGCAAGATAAGGCTTTTCAACTTCTATAAAAACTAAACTTCTTGTTTCTTCAAAAATTATTTCTTTTAACCCGCTTTCTTGAGGTATTATTTCCTTTATTTTTTGAATAGTAAACTCTTTATCTTTACATTTTGAGGGAATCATTCTAACTTCTATTCTTCTTTTAAGCTCTTCAACCAAAGGCTTAATTTTTTCGTAATAATTTAAGAAAAATTCTTCATTAGAGGTATAAATAATTATTTCCGCCCCTTCATACTTTATATCTTCTACAAGATTACCTAAGCTATTCTTTATTTTTTCTTCTATCATAATTTCGCAAAAAGAATAATGAGAATAATTATATTTTTATAGTTTCTATATTTATACCTTTTTCTGTTATAGTTGCTATATCTATACCTTTTCCTCCAGAGCCAATGTCTCTTTCCATAGCAGCTTTTATAGCTTTAATTGCTATTTCTTTTCCTTTTTCAACATCTATATCTTTTGAATATAATGCCTCTAAAACTCCTAATGCGAAAGGCATTCCGCTTCCAGTTGCTGAATATTCTTTTTCTTCTTCCATTCCTCCTAGCATATCTAATGAAAAAAGTTTAAAGCCTTCATATTCATCATATCCAGCTAAAAGCAATTGAACATAAAACGGGAAGAATTTGTATGATTGCAAAATGTTTGAAAGTAATGTTGCTGCTGCTCTAACGCTTATTCTTCTATTGTTTTCTATTTCGAATAATCTTATTTCAGCTCTCATTAATCTAGTTAATAATTGATTATCTCCAACGCTTCCTGCTGTTGTCATTGCTATATAATCTGAAAGTTTAACTATTTTTTCTGTTTCTTTACTTGCTACTAAAAAGCCTAAAGTTGCCTTTTTTTCAGCAGCTAATATTATACCATTTTTACATATTATTCCAATGGTTGTTGTACCTTTTTTAACTTCTTCCATATTTTATTTAAATCTTATTAAATTTATGGAGATAAAAATTAAAGACTTAATGATAAAAAAACTAGTTACTGCAGATGAAAATTCTAACATTCAAAACATTGCAAAAAAGATGAAAAAAGTTGGATCTGTTTTAATAAAAAGAAAAGGAAAAATATATGGAATTATAACTGATAGTGATATAATTAAAAAAGTTGTAGCAAAAGGATTAGACCCAAAAAAAGTAAAAGCGAAAGATGTTGTTAGTACTCCTTTAATTACTATAAAGGCAAATGAAAACGTTCAAAGAGCTTCATATTTAATGAAAAAATATAGAATAAAAAGATTAGTTGTAGTGGATAATGGAAAAGTTGTTGGTATAATTTCTGCTACAGATATTGCAAGATATATTCCTGACTATTTGGATATTTTAGCTTTAAAAAGAGAGCTAGGCGGAAAAGTTAAAAAAAGTAAATTAGAAGAGCTCGAAACAGAAAGTATTGGAATTTGTGAAGAATGTGGCAATGTTGGTACTTTAACATTAGTAGAAGGTAGATGGCTTTGTGAATTTTGCATTAATTCAAAGTAATTTAACTGAAAAGATTTTTTCATAAATTGGTCCGCTATAAGTTAATGTACTTTTTACTATTGCTATTTCATTTACTATAAATTTAAAGTTAATTTTTTTGCTTTTCAAATAATCCATAAAACCTTTTTTGTTTGTAAAAGTTTTTACTCTACATAAAGTTAAATGTAAAGGTTTTGAATCTCCTCCAATATTTTCTTCAATCCATTTCCTTATTTCTTCTCCTTTTTGACTTTTTACATCTAGAGCAATTACCCTAACAAAATTTGGAGAAGGAATTAATTTAATGCTATTTAAAATTATTTCAAAAGAATTTTCAAATTCTAAATCTTTAAGCCTTCGCTTTACAATTTCTAATTCTTCTTCATTTATTTCTCCTAAAAAAGAATAAGATATGTGTAAATTTTCTTCTTCAACAAACTTTGCAACAACATAATTTTTTATTTCGTTTTGAATTTTTATTATTTCCCCTTTTAATTCGTTTGGCAAAAAAGAAGCAATAAAAACTCTCATTATTAATATAAAGATTAATTATATTATGAAGCCAAGAGTTCAAGAAATAATAGGAAAAATAATTGTAGGAGAAAGCGGCAAAAAAATGGGAGTGGTTTATAACATAGACTTTATAGTAGAAACTGGAGAACTTTTAAATATAGTAGTAGAAAGCCCAACAAAATATTTGGAAGAGTTTAACTTAAAGAAAGATGAAACAGGAAGATATCTAATACCTTTTAGCGCTGTAAAAAATATTGGGGACTTTGTAATAGTAAACGAAAAGGAATTAATTTAATACCACTTTATTTCTACATCTTCAATTCTCCAATTTCTTTTAACACTACTTTTTTCTATTTCTTCTTTATATCCACTTTTATACATTAATAAGCCTGTATAAGCTATCATTACTCCATTATCTGCAGCATACTTTTGAGGAACAACATAGAATTTTGCATTTCTTTCATTACACATTATATTCATCATTTCTTGAAGTCTTTTGTTTGTAGCTACCCCTCCAACTAACAAAACTTCATTCTTATTTGTAGCTGCTAAAACTCTTTCTGTAGCTTCAACAATAATTGAAAAAATTGTTTCTTGAAAACTAAAAATTATATCTTCTAATCTATAACTTTTACTATTTATTAACTTTTTTACATGAGTAACAATTCCGCTAAAGCTCATGTTAGCGCCTTTTATAGTATAAGGCATTTCAATATATTCTTTCCCTTTTTTTGCAATTTCTTCGATTTTTGGGCCACCAGGCATTTCTAAATTTAAAAACCTTGCAATTTCATCTATAGCGTTACCTATTGCAATATCTTCAGTTTCTCCAACAACTCTGTATCTTCCATTAATATAAGTTATTATTTGAGTGTTGCCTCCAGACAAATAGACAACTACAGGATCTTTACAATTAGTTAATAACCTTCCTATTTCTATGTGAGCTATTCCGTGATTTACTCCAATTAAAGGTTTATTAAGTTTTATTGCTAAATATCTTGCAACAGCAGCTCCTACTCTTAAAGCATTTGGAATTCCCATTCCTTTAGAAAAGCTTATTAAATCTATTTCTTCTAAACTAATTTTAGCTTCTTCTAAAGCTTTAACAATTAATCCTTCAACTTCTTTTGCATGATGCTGAAAAAGCTCTCTAGGCAAAAAACCTTTTCCCGGCTCAGTAGAAACAGTACTTCTTACATCAGCAAGAATTTTGTTTTCATCAACTATTCCTATTGCAATTGTATGAGCAGTAGACTCTATTCCTAAAGATATCATTAATAAGGTAAAGAATCTAAAAATCTTAACCTTTTAGGAATTGGGGGATGAGTGGATAAAAATTCTTCTAAAGCACTTACTTCTTGCTTCTTCAAATTTTCTATATATTTCTTGTTAATGCTAACTAATGGATTTGCTAAAGTTTCTGTAAAAGCATAAATAAACAAAGTTTTACCTAAGTTTCCTAAATCTTCGGTGTCTTCAGTTTCTTCTTTATTATTTGAATAATAAGCATGCAACTTAGCTAGAGCTGATTGCATACTTGTTTTTCCAGCAGCTTTAGCTCCTTCTAGATCAGCAAAATATTCTCTTAACCTGCTAAAAGCTAGAACTAATATTTGAACTACAAAAGAAATAATTACAGCAAAGATTCCTAATAAAATAAATGCAGCACTTTTTTCTTCTTGCCTAGAAGTTATTAAGTAATATCCTATGAAATAAAGTATAGAAGGCAAAAGACCGAACATTAACATTATTGCATTATCTTTATGCATATGATGCCCTATTTCATGACCAATTACTGCCTCTAATTCTTTTTCATTAGTAAGCTTTAGCATGCTTTCTGTTACAGCAACATATTTACCAAAAATAAAATTACCAAAAGCAAAAGCGTTTGGCAAAGGAAAGTTTCTAGCTATTACTCCTATTAGTTTTCCTTTATAATTTAACTTTTGTTTTACTTTATCAACAATTTGTTGTACTTCTTTGCTTTCTTCTAATCCATAAGCAATTTTTAATATTAAAGGAGAAAGCAAGTAAGTTATTAAGTTTAAAATTATTACACCTATTAGCACAGAGAAGAATAAGTTTAATATTGAAATTTGTAAATATTGGAATGCAAAGTAAATAATTAAATAAAGAGTAAAGGAAAAGGTGAAAATAGTTAAAATTGCTAGAATAAACATTGAAGTATAAAGGGAAAATCTTCCAGCAAATCTAGCTGCTATTTTAGGGGCTATAAACGAAGCTAAGAAAATCATTGTTATATATCCGATTATCATTAAAGCTATATATAAAGGGTCAAAAAACAATATCATAATATTATAATATTACTATTTTCTACTTAAAAAGCTTACTATTTCAAAATGTTCTGTATTTGGAAAGAAATCAAAACCAATTACATCCAATATTTCAAATTCGTTTTTTAAAATTTTTAAATCTCTAGCTAAAGTTTTAACATTGCAAGAAACATAAAGAAGCCGTTTGATATTTTTATTAGAAATTAATCCTTTAATAACTTTTTTAGATAATCCAGCTCTTGGTGGGTCTACAATTGCAAAATCTCCATTCAAAACTCTTATAACATCTTCTACTCTCGATTTTATAAAATTTACATTTCTTATACTGTTAAAAATTGCGTTTTTCTTAGCATCTTCTACAGAGCTTTCTTCAATTTCTACTCCTATAACTTTTTCAAACTTATTAGCAAAATAAAGAGAAAATAGTCCTACTCCGCTATATAAATCTAGCAAAAATTTTCCTTCAACAAATTTTTCTACTTCTTTTAATAAAACTTCTGCCATTTTAGTATTAGTTTGAAAAAAAGAGTTTGGACTAATTATAAATTCTAAATCATAAATTTTTTCGCTATAAATTTCTCCATAGTAATCTTTTAATTTTCCGTAAGAAACATCTGAAGGGGTATCATTAATAGAAACTGAAACTGATGTAAAAAGATTGTTATATTCTTTTAAAAATTTTTCAGCAGGAAAATCTTTAGCTACAACGAAATTAACATGAATTTTTTTAATATTTTTACTTTCTCTTATTACTGCATACCTAACATTTCCAGTTTTATTTATTAAATCATAAGCTTCTAAACCATTCTTTTCTAAAAACTCTTTTATACTTTTCAAATATTCAAAAGTTTTTTCAGAAAAAATTAAACATTCTTCAAGATTTACAACTTTAAACCATCTTCCTTTTTCTCTTAATCCTATTAATATTTTTTCATTTTCTTTATTTATAACAAAATCCATTCTGTTTCTGTAGAAAAATCTTGATTTTGCTTCTATAAATTTTTTACTTATATCAACAAAATCTAAATAATTTTCTAGCTTTTGCTTTTTTAATTTTACTTCTTCCTTATAGTCTAAGTTTTGAAAAGTACAGCCACCACAAATTCCAAAATGTTTACAAATCATAAAATTTAAATTTATTAATAAATAATGGAAAGGATATATGGAAAGATATTCACCACTCAAAGGTATTGAAGAGTGTTTGTATATTGAAATTCCATTAATAAGACATAAAAGCAGTCTTAGTAATAAATCTTTAAGTTACAGAAAAGAGGTAGAAGATGAAGACGATATAATTGATGAAAGTTATGGTATGATTTATAATGGTGAATATTATATTCACTTCGAATTAGAAGATTTAGAAAACTTCCTTAAAATTTATGGAGGATTTGCAAAAATGTATGAAATACATCTAAATGATAGAATTATTTCCGTTTTCTTTAATGGTTTAGAAAAATTAATTTCTTATTCAAAAAAACTTGCTGATTTCACTATAAATGTATATAATAAAGATGGCATTTTAGTTATAAGTTTGGGGGAAGGTTTTGCAACAAAAATTTACTTTGGAGATTTAGAAGAACTAGCGTTACCTGAAATAAATACTTTACCAGACAACTATTTAAGAAATGATAAATTAGCAGTTATTATTAGACATCTTATTCTTTCACTTAAAAATCCTATTTATATAATTTAAATTCTTTGCGAAATTTCTTCTTTCAACTTTTTAATAAATTCTTCCCTTTTCAAACTAAGCAGTTCTCCTTTATATCTTATAGTTACACTTCCGCTTTCTACTTCTTTTTTACCCAAAACAGCAATATAAGGAATTTTTAATATTTCACATTCTCTAATTCTATATTCTAAAGTTCCTTCAGAAAAAATTTCAGCCCTTATTTTATTCTTTTTTAATTCTTCCAAAAATTCCAAAGATTCTTTATAGTATTTTTCAGATAGAGGTAATACTGCTACTTGAATTGGAGCTAACCATAAAGGAAATCTTCCAGCATAATGCTCTATTATAATAGACATAAACCTTTCTATAGAGCCTAAAATTGCAAAATGAATCATTACTGGATACTTTTCTTTTCCATCTTTATCTACATAAGTTATTTCAAACCTTCTAGGCAAATTAAAATCTAATTGTATAGTTGTTAATTGCCAAAACCTTCCTAAAGCATCTTTAGCTTCGAAATCTATTTTTGGACCATAAAAAGCTCCTTCCCCTTCTTTTATTTCAAAAGAAACTCCAATTTCCTTTAATATTTCTTTAAGCTTTTCTTCAGCAAAATTCCATTCTTCTATTCCTCCTATATAAAGTTCTGGTCTCGTAGATAAATAAAGCTTAGCATCTTTTAAATTAAACTTATCATAAACATACAAAACTTTTTCAATTATTCTTTTTATTTCATCTTTTACTTGCTCTAAAGTTAAAATTACATGATGATCGTCTTGAGTAATGCTCCATACTCTAGATAATCCATGAAGCTCTCCGCTTTGTTCTTTTCTATAAACAGTTGCAAATTCTGCAATTCTAAAAGGCAAATCTCTATAACTTCTTACTTTAAACTTGAAAATCATTAAATGCATTGGGCAATTCATAGGCTTTAATCCATATTCTTCTTCATCTTGCTTCCACAAAAACATTTTATCTTTATATTTATCATAATGTCCAGAAATTTTCCACAAGTTTGCTTTACTTAAATGAGGAGTAAAAACTTCTTTAAATCCAAGCTCTTCATTAATTTCTCGAATAAAATTTATTAATTCATTCCTAATTATTGCTCCATTAAAGTGAAATAGCGGCAAGCCAGAACCAATTATTTCTTCTTCAAAATGAAATAAATCTAGTTGCTCTCCCAAAAATCTATGGTCTCTTCTCTTTGCTTCTTCTAATTCTTTAATAAATTTTTCTTTTTCTTCTAAAGAATTGAAAAATCTAAAATAAATTCTTTGAGTTGCTTTATTTAATTTTTTAGAAAAGCTAGAAGAAAAAGCTGTTATATAAACATATATACCTTTTTTATCTAATTCTTCTTGTATTTTTTCAATATCTTCCTTATATAAAACTCTACAATCAAAATCAATATAATTTCCCTTTCCCTCTTTTACTCCAACTTCTACAACTTCACAATTTCCAACAACTTTTTTTACTGCACTTATTATTTCATCCATAAAAATTTCATTTTTTCTAAAAAGCTTGGCTTAAATTCTAAAAAACTATTTGAAATTTTTGCAGCCAAATTAAAAATTTGAGAAGAAATAACAGATTTAGGGTAAAGATGAATAAAGGGAATTTTTTGTTCTAAAGAATTTAATACTCTTTTATCTTCTGGTAAAACAGCTACTATTTCTTCTCCAAAATAATTTTTTATCCTTTCCAAATCTTTTGAACTTCTAACTTTATTAGCTATTATTCCTATTACTCTTTTTTTCATTAATTCAACTGCCTTTTTAACTCTTAAAGCATCTATTATGCTTGTAATTTCTGGATTAACTATTATAAAAACTTCTTTTGAAGAAAGTAGCACATAGCTGCATTCCCTTCCTATTCCAGCTGCAGTATCTAGCAAAACAAATTCGCTATTTATTTTTTCAAAAACTTTATCAAAATTTTCTATTCTTGCATTAACCATAGAATAAATGCTTAAGCTTCCTGGAACAACGTTAAAGCCAAAAGGGGTTGAATAAACAAAGTTTGAATTAAAATTTCCAGAAAGTAAATCGTGAATAGTATTTTTATAAGTTGAAATTCCTAAAAATAAGCCAGTGTTTGGAGTAGTAAAGTTTGCATCTATTAAAGTTACATCTTTTCCTAAATAAGCCAAAGCAGCTGCAAGATTAACAGAAATAAAAGTTTTTCCTGCTCCGCCTTTGCCGCTAGTAATTGCTATTATTCTCATAGCAATAATTTTACTTTTTCAAAAAACTTTCTTAAAAATTTTGCAAATTCAACATCTTCTTCCATAAACTTTAATATTTGAGAACTTTCTTCAGTTATTTCATATTTTTTAGAAATTTCTTTTGCAATATAATTTGGAATACCTTTAGCTAAAAGAATTTCCTCGCTTTTATTTAAACTATCTCTTATTTTATCTATAGCTTTTTCAAACCTTCTAGGTATTTCAGCTACCCATTTATCATTTTCAACATATGTTAAATAATTTTCATATTTTTTCAAAAATCTTATACTATTTTCTATATCAAAAACAATTGGTCCAATTCTTTTTTCTATTTTTGGCAACTTAAATATTTCCATTTCTAGAACAACATAACCATATTTTTCTGAAGCAAAAACATCATAATTTAATGCTTTGAAATTATATTGTTCAAGTATTTTTAGAATTCTTCTAACAAATTTTCTAAGTTGAGGATAAATTATATCATCAACAACTTCTGGCCTTTTAAACCTTAAAACTATTAAGTTAGTTCTTCTTTTTATTTGAAAGTATACTAACTCTTGATAAGTAAAGGGTTTAACTTCTTTTTTCAAGAAAAATTCTATAGATGGATTTTCTAGAAACTTCCTTGCTAAATTTTTAAACTTAAAAAAGTTATAAAAACTTAAAGCAGCTGCTGCATTTCTATTTTTATCTACTGGATCAATTACTATAATAGCTGATTTAAAAATTTTTCTTAGTTTATAATGTTCGCTTTCATCATAATGTCTTGCAACATCTATAATTTTTCCTGGCAACCAACTAATAGCATCTTTTAAAAGATTTAAAAAAGTTCCATAATTTAAAATTAATAGCTCAGCAACATAACCGCTAAATCCATTAACTTTTGCTTCAGCTCCATAAATTTCATTAGCTATCAAGAATTGTTTCAAAAGCCTTACTTCATTAGAAATTAAGCCTATTCTACTTTTTAAGTATTCATTATGCAAAGTGCTTCTATCTACTGAGCTTTTCATTTCATCTACACTTTTTATTTTATAGCAAGGAACTATATCTGCTTGAAAATCTTGAAATTTAAGCCTAACATATGGATGCTCTGCATATTCTATAACATATTCAGCCCCAATTGCTTCGGCTACTCTTTTTCCTATTATTAAACCTATTTCTTCTAGCTTTTCTCTTGAAAAATAGAGTGGTAATTGGATGAATACATCAATTTCTTTTTTTCCCGGAAGCCAAGTATCTCTAGCAACGCTTCCAACTAATACAGCTTCTGCATTATAAACTTTAGCAAACTCGTTTGCAATATTTACAATTTTATTAGCAAAATTAAGAAGTGCTTCTTGTTCAGCTTTTGTTGGGACAACAATTTTATAAGCTTCTTTTAAAACTTCTCTAATTTTTTCTTCATCTATCATAAATTAATTGTTGTAAAAATAAAAATATGAATTGGCAAATATATAGGTTAGATGCTGTTTTTGGACTTGAAACGATCAAAGAATTTTTGCCTAGATATTATAATATACTTAATGGTAATAAAATTCCTTTGTTTCAATTAGCAAAAAGATATGAAGTAGATTTTAATGAAAATGAAAGCTTAGAAGAATTAATGAAAATTCATAATGAAGAAATAAAAGACTTTTTCAAGAATTTAGAAAATATTGGAAATAAAGGTGCTGAAAAAAGCTTATTAGACTTGAAAATTTTAATTGCAGAAAAAATAGTTGAAAGTTGTGAATTTTGCGAAATAAAGTGCAAAGTAAATAGAAAAGAAAGAGCTGGATATTGTGGAGTAAGCTATTATCCAAGAATTTCTTCAATGTTTATGCATTTGGGAGAAGAAAGCTGGATAACTCCTTCTTTTACAATATTTTTTGCTGGTTGCAATTTTAGATGTGTTTTTTGTCAAAATTTTGATATATCCCAAAACTCAAAAAATGGAATCTATATAAAAGAAGAAATTGTTGCAAAAGAAATAGATTTAGCATTTTTAGAAGGGAATAGAAATGTAAATTTTGTTGGAGGAGAGCCGACTCCAAATTTACATTATATTTTAAAAGTTTTAAAGCATGTAAATTCGAATATTCCAGTTGTTTGGAATTCAAATGCTTATGAAAGCGAAATAGCAATAAACTTACTTGCTGGAATTGTAGATGTTTATCTTTACGATATAAAATATGGAAATAACGAATGTGCAAAAAGATTATCAAAAGTTAGAAATTATTTTGAAATAGCTACAAGAAATATAAAGTTTGCAAACAATTTTTCAGAACTTTCATTAAGGCATTTGGTTTTACCAAATCATATAGAATGTTGTAGCCTCAAAATAATAGATTGGATAAAAGATAATTTAAAAGAAAAATATGTTTTAAACATAATGAACCAATATAGACCAGAATATAAAGCAAAGGAATATCCAGAAATTAATAGAAGAATTTTGGAAGAAGAATATGAAAAAGTTTTAAGATATGCAAAAGAAAAAGGAATAATATTTTTTGAACAATGAAAATTTTAAAAAGGAAATTTTTTGAAAGAGAACCTAAAATTGTTGCTATAGAGCTTTTAGGAAAAATTCTAGTTAGAAAAATTAATGGAAAAATTTTAAAAGCGGAAATTACAGAAACAGAAGCTTACTACGGAAAAGAAGACCCTGCTTCGAGAGTTTATTTAGGTAAGCCTAAATATGTTGTTGAATTAATGCACGATAAACCTGGAAAGCTTTTAATTTATATGGTTCATTCAAATTGGTTATTAAATGTTGTTGCTCACGAAAAAAATAAAGTCGGTGCAGTATTAATTAGAGCTGTTAAACCTTTAAACTTTAAAGCAATAACGAATGGCCCAGGAAAACTTACAAAAGCTTTAAAAATAGATAAAAGTTTAAATGGTATAGATGCTACAATAGAAAATTCTCCAATCAATTTTATAAATACAAGAAAGAAAGTTAAATATTTTTCTTCAAAAAGAATAGGAGTTAAAAAAGATTTGGATGAAAATTTAAGATTTTATGTAATTTGAACATAAGTCTACTTGATTTTCTAAGTATTTTCTTACTAGTTCTTTTATTTTTAGGATTTTTAATTTATCTCGTTTTAAATCTCTAAAAATATATAAAAGAGTACGAAAAACTATATCTGAAATTACTTGAATTCGATATTCTTTTTTTCTTATGTTCTTCCAATTTCCTTTTACTTCATTTAGATATATTCCTACTAAACCTACCGAAAAAACTGAAATAATATCAATTTCAAAAAAATATCCTCTTGAAAAGAGATAACTTCTTACTGCGTTTTTTAGTTCCTCCTTTACTTTAATTTCTAAGCCTTTCAAATATTTTTCTATTAAACTTTGTATAAGCTTCGTGCCTCTTGCCACATAACAGAGAGATTTAATATCTTCTTCTGATTTTATCTCGCCTTTACTAAACATATAATCTATAAAATCAACAAAAAGGGAAAAATTTAGGAAAAAATTATCTAGACTTTCTAAAGATGAAAAAACTATTTCAGTAGCTTTATAAGATTCTCCGAATTTCTCTTGAAATTTTTTATCTAACTCATAGAGTTTATTTACATAAAATTCGATTTTATTTTCCATCACTATAAAATTCACAATAAGTATTTATACTTTTTTTATGATAACAAATAAAGATTAAAATGGAAGTATATATTCTAAGATTAAGTCATAGAAGAGAAAGAGATAAAAGAGTTACAACACATTGTGCCTTAGTAGCAAGAGCTTTTCTAGCAAAGAAAATGTTTTATAGCGGACAAAAAGACGAAGAATTAGAAAAAACTATTAGAAAAGTTAATGAAAATTTTGGAAGCAGTTTTGAAATAGAATATGTTAAAGATTGGAAAAGCTTTTTAAAATCTTTTAATGCAACAAAAGTTCATTTAACAATGTATGGAATTCCTTTAATTCAAAAATTAGAAGAACTAAAAAATAAAGAAAAAATTTTAGTAATAATTGGTTCTGAAAAAGTTCCAAGAGAAGTTTATGAAATTGCTGATTACAATATTTCAATTACTAATCAACCCCATTCAGAAGTGGCTGCCTTAGCAATATTTCTAGATAAAATATTTGATAGTAAAGAATTTTTTGTAGAATTTGAAAATGCAAAATTGAAAATTATTCCTTCTGAAAAAGGAAAAGTTGTTAAGCATAAATAATTATGGCGAAAAGAGAAAAAATAAGAGAGGTAATACTTCCAAAATGGAGTGCTTGGTTATTTTCTATTATAATGATTTTATCAATAATTTTCACAATTTATGTTAATACTTTTTCGGAAGAAAAAATTCCAATATTCGGTTTAATTCTTTTAATTAGCATTTTCTTAATTTTAATTCTCATATTTTTCCTTTCTGCTTATAAAGGGTTGCCAATTTATTATTTAAAAGAAAAATAATGAGAAGCCTTAGGTTTAGAGGAAGCTTTTATCCTTATGAAAAAGAGGAAATTGAGAGCTTCATCAAAGAAAATTTAAAAAAGATAAAAATTGAAGATAAAGCAAAGCTTGCTATTGTTCCGCATGCTGGCTATATTTATTCTGGTTTTTGTGCTTTGCATAGCTATGCTAACTTAGATAAAGAAGTAAAAAGAGTAATAATTTTTGGAGTTGACCATAATGGCTTATGCAATAAAATATGTGTAGGAAAGGAGGATTGGGAAGGAATTTTTGGAAAAATAGAAACTGATAAAGAATTTATTGAAAAAATAAGTAAATTCGAAAATGTCGAAATAAATGATGAAATTCATAAATATGAACATTCGATAGAAGTTCAAATTCCTTTTCTAGAATATTTTTTAAAAAATTTTAAATTAGTCCCAATTTTAATAAATAACATGAGCTTCGAAGAAATTTACGACTTTTCAAAAAATTTATCAAATCTTCTAGATAATGAAACTGCTTTAATTTTTTCTGGAGATTTAATTCATCATGGAGAAATCTATGGCTTTGTAATTTTTACAGAAAAAAGAATTGAAAAGGTTAGAAATGCTGATATGCACATAATAAATTCTATATTAAAGTTAAATGAAAAAGAATTTTTAGAACTTCTAGAATTTTATCCTACTGTTTGCGGAAAGTATACATTTCAAGCATTTATTTCTTTTTGTAAAATACTTAACAAAAAGCCAAAGCTCTTGTGCTATTATAATTCAGGAGAAATTACTAAAGAAGAAGATGTTATTGTTGGTTATTCTTCCATTATTGCTTAATGAATAAACCAAATAATAAAAAGCGGGCAATATTGCAATATTTTTTATAATTAACAATTCTAAACTTTGAAAACCTTGATTTTCCAAATATTGAGCAAAAGAAAAAATTATGATTGCTAAAGCTGATAATAAAAGAGTAAAGTTTTGTTGCTTGCCTAAACTTCCAAAAACTATATTCCAATCCTCAATTTTCATAAATCTATAAATATTGGAAAAGTTAGCTTAGAGATTTTTGCCTCTCCAACTATTGGCAAATTATAGCCACAAAATTTGCACTTACTACCATCTAAATTTACTTCAGTAACAGCAAAGCCATATCTTTTTATTACAGCTTTTTTGCAGTTTGGACAATAAGTATTTTCTAGTTCATGCCCCCAAACATTTCCAATGTATACATAATTTATTCCTTCGTTTTTTGCAATTTCAGCATGTTTTTCCAAAACTTCTAAACTTGTTTCTGGATAATCCATCATTTTATAGCTTGGAAAAAATCTTAAAAAATGAATGAAAGCGTTTTCCCCCATTAAATCATAAATAAACTTGCACAATTTTCTACAATCTTCCAAATTTTCTCCAACTTTTGGAACAATTAAATCAGTTATTTCTACATGTATTCCTTTTTTATAAAGTTCTTCTATAGCATTTAAAGTTGGTTCGTAATTTGGAATTAAAATAAACTTTTTTGCAAATTCATCGTTTGCATTACCTTTTATATCAATATCTATTGCATCTACAAACTTAGAAATAAAATCTATTGCTTCATTACTAAAATATCCATTACTAACTAATGTTATTTTAAATTCTTTTTTAAGGATTTTTGCCGCATCATAAATAAATTCAGAATAAATTATTGGCTCGTTATAAGTAAAAGTTATTGAAGATACATTAAATTTTTCTTTTAGCTCTTTAGCTTTTTCATAAATTTTTTCTACAGAAATTTCTATTCCTTCTGCCTTTCTTCTTTGAGATAAATCGAAGTTGCAACAATACTTACATGCAAAATTACAACCAGTAGTTCCAAAACTTAATGCTGTACTTCCTGGATAAAAATGAAATAGTGGCTTTTTTTCTATTGGGTCTAAAGCATAAGAGGCAAAAATTCCGTAATTCATTAAATATAATTTTTTATCTTTTGCAATTCTTACTCCACAAAATCCTATTTGATTTTCAGAAAGCTTACAGTATCTTGCACAAGCAGTGCAAATTATTTTATCATTTTCAATTTTATAAAGAACTGCTTCTCTCACAATTTTATTTCTTTTTGATGCTTAAATTTTGCATCTTCTCTTTTATTATAAGGAATAGAAGTTGGGGAACTTAATTTTATAAAAAATATTTTTGCAATTTTCATTCCCTTATAAATTTTTATTGGAACATTATTAACATTAAACATTTCTAAAACAAGGTTTCCTTCAAATCCAGGATCAACTAAGCTTGAAGAAACATGAACTAATAAACCTCTTCTTGCTAAGCTACTTTTTCCATCAACTATTCCAGCAATATTATCTGGCAAAGTTATATATTCTTCTGTAGTAGCTAAAACAAAGCTTTTTGGCTGCAAATAAAATTCGTTTTCTATTTTCAAAGTTTTAATTTTAGGAGAATTTTTCACATCAATATAAGGAATTCCTATATCTTCATAAATTGCTATTTCGTTAGATAAAGTTAAATCCACAGAGCAAGAAGTAATATTTTCCTCTTTATAATTCTTCAAAAGTAAACCTTTCTTCAAATACTCTCTTATTTCTACATCACTCAAAATCATAATATTAAGAAGAAAAATATTTTTAATGATAGCTACAGCTGGCCCAAGGCAGCCTGGAGTGCCCGCCGGGCTCATAACCCGGAGGTCGGTGGTTCAAATCCACCCCCCGCTAAAAGCGGGGTAGACAGCTGTAGCTATTTGCTCAGCTTTTTTATTTCTTTCTTAATTATTTTTCCTACAGTTTTAATTATTAAATTTCTTGTAAAATCTTCGTCAAAGCCTTTAATTTTACATTCTATAATTAGAATATAATTAGGTTTATCTGGAACTGACCAATTAATTTCTCTTATAAATATGTTTTCTAAAACAAATCTAGAAGAAGTATATTTTTTAAGCTCTTTATCAATTTTTTCAATAATTTTGTCTATATCGGCAAAAATAGGAACTTCTGTTCTTACAAAAACTTTAAGAAATTCTTTTTTAGATTCTGTTAAATTAACTATTGCTCCAGAAAGAAAAGCTAAATTCGGAATTCTCATTATTAAACCGTCTTCAGTTTTTATTTTACTAAAGAACAAACCGACTTCTTCAACTACTCCTTTATAAGGTAAATAATAATCATAAGAGTAAAATTTATAAGGGGGGAAAATTAAAGAATATACAGGAATTGAACCGCTTAATACTGAAATTTTATCCCCTGGCTTAATTACTTTAGTTGCTATAAGCAATATTCCTGCAAACAAATTTCCTAATGTATGCTGAGCAGCTAAACCTAAAACTAATCCAAAAACAGTTCCACCAACTATTCCTAAACCTTCTATTCTAATTTTAAAAAGAATATAAAAAAATAAAAAAGATGCAAAAAGTAACTTTAGTAAGTTTTTCAAAGCTTCCGAATCAGAATAATGCAATTTATTTTTAATAGTAAAATCAATAAAAATGCTTAAGAATAAATAAGCTAGAAAAATTAAAAGAATTTCCAATGCAAAATAAAAATTTTCCTGAGAAATTAAATTTGATGTTTCTTCTCTCAAATAAAAAAGCGCTACTATAATAAATGTTAGTAATACTAGAGAGAAAATTTTTAATTTCATTAATTATATTAGTTAAATATCTATATGCTTATTGCTACTTGTAATAAAGGCTTAGAAGAAATTGCTTGTAAAGAAGTAAATGAGCTTATAAAAACGAAAGCAAAAAAGCTTTTTGAAGGTTCTATAATTTTTGAAGGAAAAGAAGAAGATATAATTACTCTAAATTTGCTTTCAAAAACATTGCATAAAATTTACTATGTTTTACTTATTGATGAAATAACTGAGCTAAACGATATTTATAAAAAAGTTTATGAAATAGATTGGACAAAATATATTTATCAAACTCAAACATTTGCAATTAAAGCAGAAAGATTTGGAAAACATAATTTTACAAGCTTAGATATAGCAAAAGTTGCTGGGCAAGCTGTTATAGATAGATACTTGAAAGAAAAAAATGTAAGGCTAAAAGTTAATTTAGATAATCCAAACATTAGAATAAAAGTAATAGTTAGAAATAAATTGCTAATAGTTGCTTTAGATACTACTGGCAGCTCTTTACATAAAAGATGGTACTTTAAATATACTCCAACTTTAAAACCAAGCATTTCAGCTTCTATGGTTTTAATTTCAGAAGCAAAAGAAAATATAATTGACCCTTTTTGCGGATTAGGAACTATTCCTATAGAAGCTTATCATTTCATAATGAAAATTCCAAATTTAAACAGAAACTTTGAATTTCAGAAATTTTACTTTTTAGATAAAAGTAAAATGTTCGAAATATTGGAAAAGAAAATTGAACAAAAAGATTTGAAAATTTTTGGAAGCGATATAAAAAGTCATTTAATTCAAAAAGCAAAAGAAAATTTGGAAAATTCTTTTGCTAAAGTTAATTTTTTCGTAAAAGATGCTTTAGAAATAGATTATTCACAGTTCGATTATATAATAACTGATATGCCTTTTGGCTACAAAAGCAAAGCAGAAAATTTAGAAGAGCTATATAAAAAATTTTTAGAAAAAACTAAAGAAGTTAAAAGAGCTGTAATATTAACTGCATATCCTTTAGAATTGGAGCATAAGTACGAAATTGATTATGGAACTCTTAAAGCTAAGATTTATGTTCTAGATAATAAATAAGCCTTTCTATAAACCTTTCTCTTAAAGTTTTATTTCTAAGCAATTTAGAATTCATGAAATCAATTAAATCTTGAAAATATTCTTTATTAACTGTTAATTTTCCATTAATTATTACTGGAATTTCTACTCTATCAATTCCATTTATTTCACAAACAATTCTCTCTTTTTTAATAGTTATTATTCCACTATGCTTAAATCCGACATCTCTAGCAATTCTAATTATTTCTCTTGCATCTTTTAAATGTTTACAAATAATATGTAAAATAAAAGGTTCTTGCTTTAACCAAACTAAGCTTTCCCTTGAATATTCAATTATTCTTTTCCATACAAATTCTGCCTTAACTAAATCATGCCATTTTCCTGCAAAAAAAGAATCTTTTTTATTTCCTTTATCAACTAAAACTATTATTCTTCCAGCGCAGCTCGATGTTGTATAAACATCTGGATAAGAATTTACTTTAATTAAAAAATCTTTTATTGGTTCGTCAACTTCATTTAACTTTATTGCTTTTTCTAGTTTTTCTAATGCCTTTCTTTTCCTTTCTTCAAACATTTTTAACTATTTCATTTATTTTTTCTTTATAAATTTCTAAATTAAAGCTTTTTCCTTCATAAAGTTCTCTTCTATTAGCTTCTAGCAAAAGGTTTTCCATATTGTAATATTCTGCTGCACTAATAACTTTTTTATTAACTTTTTTTGAAAAATTTAAAATTTCCAAAATTTTTTCTTTATAGTTTTTTTCTCTAGCTATATGATGGTCTAAAATTATCCATTCAACTTCGGTCCTTTTTAAAACTTCAATTATATTATTATTGCTTCTTTCTAATTTCTCATTTCCAAACTTCCATTCAAAAACTATAGGAAAGCCATCTAATATTGCATATCTTGGATTGTTTTCTATAACAAATTTTAATGCTTTTTTATCCATTAAATTTTGAGCATCACTTCCAAAAACAAGGGAATTTATTAAACACATTATAACTCTTCCAACTTTGCTATTTTCTTCTCCATGCCAAACTGGATTAGAGAAAACGATCCTTTCAGAATATATAAATTCTTTACCGTCAGCAAAGTTAAAGCTTATTCCGTTTTCTTTAAGTTTTTGAATAAAAATGCTGCCTCTAAACCTTGCACTTCTATGCTCATTTCTAAAATCTTTTATTAAAAAATGCACATTCCTAAAACTTTCAAAAAATTTGTAATCATAAGGTCTTGGATGATGGTCATAATGATAATGAGTAATTATTGCAATATCAGCTTTTTTTCCTAGTTCATATATTTTTTCTAAATAAAAATTCAGCACTTCAAATTCTTTTTCATGTGGCTTTAATCCATATCTTTTTGGAGCAAGAGCGGCGTATGGATCGATAAATATTTTTTCACTTGCTTTAATAAAAGTTGCCATACTTCTTACTCCCAAAGAATCAAATGCTATAGGATATATTTCCATAATTATGGAAATTGTGCTAGATACAAACTTTTTAGTTTATTTATTCAAATCAAAAAAGTTTAATTTATTCTTAGATTTTTTAAACGAAAATTTTGGAAAATATGAAATATACGTTTTCGAAACAACTTTAGCTGAAATAGGAAATATAAATAAAAGATTTTTAAAATTGGTAAAACTTTTAATAAAAGAGGGAAAAATAAAACTTATAAAAGAAAAGGGAAAAGTTGATGAATTAATAACTAAGTATAAAGATAAATTTGTAGTAGCTTCATTAGATAAAGAACTCCTTGAAAAAGTAAACAAAAAAATAACTGTAAAGGGAAAGTATTTTCAGTTACTCTAAACTTCTATCTACAATATGCTTAGTAATTTTTTTTGGTTTTAATTCTTTTACAATATAATCAAAAGCCTTTTCTGGCTCAGTATGGTTTCCACAAGTATAAACATCTACGGTTGCATAATTGTATTCTGGCCAAGTATGAATGCTTATATGACTTTCTGAAACAATTGCTATTATAGAAACCCCAAACCCTTTTCCAAATTTATAAGAAATTAATTTTTCTAGCTTTGAATTAGAAATTTCAACAGCTTTTATAATTATTTCTTGTAAGAAATTTTCATTAGACAAATCCGCTTCGCATTCGTACAAATTTCCATATACATGCTTTCCGACTATCTTCATTTTTCATAATAATTTTTTCCAAACCAAATTAAAATTTCTTTTTCCGCTTCTTCTTTACTTCCGCTTGCATGAACTAAATTCCTAACTGCTCTTTTTTCGCTGTTTGCTTTTTCAATACTGTCTTCTCCAAAATCCCCTCTTATAGTTCCTTTGGCTGCTTTAGATGGATCAGTAAATCCAACAATTTCTCTAACTTTCTGTACTGCATTTTCCCCTTCCAAAACTATTGCAACTACTTCTTTATTATTTAAATATTCTATTAGCCAATTTCTTATTGTTTTTCCTATTTTATATGGGTCTAAACTTCCAAAAATTTTTTCAACTTCTTCTTTTTTCATGTTAGAAAGAGTTTTGTTTCCTAAAGAAATTAAATATTCTTTAGTTCCTACATAATGTTTTGCTAGCTTTGCTCTTGTTGCTTTCAACATTTTTAAAGCAACTATTTTTAAATTTGCTTGTTCAAACCTTTTTATTATTTCTCCTATTAACTTTCTTTCTATTGCATCTGGTTTTATTAAAACTAAAGTTCTTTCCATATTATAAATCTATTTCTTCATTTTTATTCCATTCTTCAACAAAATCTATATCTGTTCCACTAATTTTACCTTCAAACTTCTTTATTTTAACTAAAGCAGGAATTCTAATTGCAGGTCCTATAACTACAGCTTCCCCTATATTTAAAGAAGGTAAGTGCATTAATAATTCTTCACTCAATTGCTCGCTTGCTTCTTGAACATATCTTTGGTCTCCAGGTTCAACTAATTTAAGTATTATCATATTATTTGCTTGACTTAATGCATTTGCATCTAAATTTTTAGGTCTCTGAGAAACTAAGCATAAGCCTATTCCAAACTTTCTACCTTCTCTAGCAATTCTTGAAACATAATAACTTGAAAGAGTTTCTCTATCTTTTGGTATTAGAATATGAGCTTCTTCAATAACTACAAATATTGGAAAGCTTAGTCCTTGCTTACTAATTTTATAACTTTTCCTTTTTTCAAGTATTTTCCTTAAAGTATGGCTTACTATTACATCTGCGGTTTCTTCGTCTACATTGCCTAAATCTAAAACATTTACATAGCCTTTTTTTAATAAATCTACTGTATCCTTTTCTGTTAAATCTATTACTTCTCCAAACCTTAACAAAAAATCTTCTATTTTTGCAATTACTTTAAAAATTGAATTTCTATTAGAATAATCTTTAACTTCTTCAGCATCTTTTTCAAGCTTTTTTATTATAAATTCAAAAAACTTTTCTTTATTATAATCTAACATTCCTTGAAAAACCGCTTGCTTAGCTTCTCTTAACGCTTTTCTTAAATACCTAGCTTGAACATATGCTTCTTCTCCTATATTAATTAGTTTTGCAAACTCTATATCATCTAAAAAAAGAGGATTAATTTTTGTAGGCAAAATAATTTTTCTTTCAAAACTTGCATCTAAATATTCGCTGTGCATATCGAAAATCAAGCTTGTTCCGTTAAATTTTAATAGTTCATTAACTATTACAGCAACTGTATTAGATTTTCCAGCTCCAGTTATTGAAAGAATTGCCAAATGTCTGCTTATTAATTTGTTTATATCTAAATAAACGTTAACTTCGCTATTAGTTAAAAGAGTTCCAATATGTATTGATTTTTCACTTTTTCCAAAAATTTTCTCCAAAAGCTCCTTATCTGCAACTTTAACTTCTGTTCCAGGCAAAGGAGGAATTCTTGGTAATTTTAAGCTTTCTACTTCTCCAATTATTTTAATTTTACCTTTTATTACAAAACTGTCTTTATCAATTTCCCTTATTTTTTCAATACTTTCTTCATTATAAACTTCTTCTAGTGCAGGATGAAACCTTACCAAATTTTCTATCATTCCTAAAACTTTATAACCCTCGTATTCAAGAATTACATATTGACCTATTTGAGGAACTTTGGAAGAAATAAAGCTAACTTCGTTTACTTTTGCTTCTCCAATACATCTTCCAATTATCATAATAATACTTCTCTTCCAGTTTTTTCTGTTATTCCAATTATTTTGATCATTTTCTTAATTTCTTCATTAGTTATTTTACAATTTTTATGAGCTTGAGTTAAAGGGTAAGGATATCCATTAACTTCATAAGCTTTAAGAATTGATAAAATTCTTTCTATTTTATCTTTATTTTTTTCAAAAGTTGTAAGTTTAAAAATTTGAGAATTTTTTGAAAGTTTAAAGTATATAGTTATAAAATTTAATCCAACTTTTTCTTCGTAAATTTCTGAATAGCCTTCTTCAAATAAATCGAAAATAAAAATATCTGGAATTTTTGAATACCTTTTTGCAGAAATTGATTTAGCAACAGAAAAAATTAAATTATTTTTTTCAGAAAGCTCTTTTATTATTTTCCTTATTTTTAAAATATTAAAATAAACTGCTTGCAATTTATCTAATTCTTCTTCATTCATTTTTTCAAAATTTTCCCTTATTTTCTTTCTTTCTTCTTTTGAAAGTAAAGAAATTAAAGAAGGTGTAAAATTATAAAAAGAAGAAAAAGAACCATCTAGCATTACATTTTTATCGAATTTTTTTGCAAGTTCTAATTCTTTTAATATCATTTTAACTTTTAAATAATCCTCTATTTCTACAAAATTGTATACAATATCACTTTCGAAACTTGTATAAATTTTACTTTTTCCATTAAATTCTAATGCAACAGCAGAAATTGCATAGAAAACAAAGGATTTGTATCTTACATAATTATAGCTACCATCTATTGCAACAATTTCTTCTTTATTTTCTTTTGGCAATTTATTCCAAACAATATTTTCCAACTTTATTTGCTTTAAATTTTCAAATTTATTTTTAAGCTTATTTTTAATTTTTAAAAACTCTTGCCAAAAATTCTCATTCATAATATAGAAAAGCTTAAATATGAGTTATACTTAATTAGTATATGACTGTTGTAGTAGAAAAAAGATATAAAGGATGTGGAAAGAATTTTATATTAGAGATTAACAAAAAATTAAGAGCCGGGGGGGATTAAGTCCTATACCCGGCAAAAAGATTTTCAAAATAATTTTCGTGCTATAAATTCTGATTATACATTTGAAATATGTGAAAAGTGTGGAAACGAAAACTATTTAATTAATGGATTGTGTGAAAGCTGCTATTTAGAATTTATAGAGGAAGAAAAAACTAGTTACGAAGAAATGGTTGGAAATTCTTATTGTTTAATGTGTCATGAAATAATGAATGGTTATTCTAGCAATAAAAAAATAGTTAGTGAAATTCAAGAATTTTTAAGAAAAAAAGGCAACTTTGAAAGAGAAATAGAAAAACTAGAAAAAATAAAAAACTTGCCAATATGTAGATGGGACTTATGGCAATTATTAGCAAACGTTTTAGAAAAAAAAGATAAAAGCTTGGCAAATTATTTTAGAAAAAAAGTTGTAAATTATTACGATTTTCATTGGGTAATTGGAACTTTTTAAATATTTATTTAAAGAACATAATTATATGCCAATTAGTAAAGCACCGTACAAAAGAACGTATCAACATACAAAGGCTAGAGGAAATGAGTACCATATTCCTTGCGATTTATGTAATGGCCTTTATCCTAGGTATAAGACTTTTGTAATAAGAAGAAAGTTTTTAATTAACGATCCTTTAATTCTTTCTTCTGTAGATAAAAACTTAATAAGCACTAATAGCGTTGTATTAAGAGTTTGCCCAAAATGTGCAAGATTTTTAGGAGTAGTTCAGCCAGGAAAAGCTGTTAGAAAAAAGAGAAAGGAATAAACCTTAATATTAACTATCGTTGTAATATATTTATGAAAATTTTTTTTGAAAAAGCAAAAAGTATTAGGGAAACTGATATAACTTATGAATTAATTCCTCCATATGCTTTTGCCCATATTTATTTCGATAAAAATTCTAACGAGCTAAAATATGAAGTCTTAGAGCCTATTCTAGATAAAAAAGAAAAAGAAGCACTTGAAAAAATAAAAGAATTAATAATAGAGTTTTTAGAAGTAGATATTACAGAATTAAAAAAAGAAGTTGCAATAAAAGTTATTTCTGAGCTTATAGAAAAAGCTGTTAAAACTTTAAACCTTAAGCTTTCAAAAGAAAGTCTTGAAAAAATAAAGTATTATGTTTTTAGAGATTTTGTTGGTTTTAACGAAATAGAGCCTTTGCTTAGTGACCCTTATATAGAGGATATTAGCTGTAGCGGTACAAAAGTACCAATTTTTGTTGTTCATAGAGTTTATGGAAGCATAAAAACTAACATTGTTTTTGAAAGCGAAGAAAGATTAAAAAATTTTATAGTTAAGTTAGCTCAAAGAAGCGGAAGGTTTGTAACTTATGCCGAGCCTATATTAGAAGCTACTTTGCCAGATGGCTCAAGAGTTTCTGCAACTTATTCAGAAGAAATTAGCGGTAGAGGTCCGAGCTTTACCATAAGAAAGTTTACTGAAAGACCTTTTTCAATAATTGAATTAATAGAGCTTAATACTTTAAACGAAGAAATTGCAGCATATTTATGGCTATTAATAGAGCATAAAGTTTCTGCATTAATAATTGGTGGAGTAGGTTCTGGGAAAACATCATTGCTTTCAGCTTTAGGCCAATTTATAAGGCCAGAAGCTAAAATTGTGAGCATAGAGGATACTAGAGAATTAAGGTTTGTACATGAGCATTGGGTACCACTAGTTACTAGAAGCGGCTTTGGTTTACCACTTTTAACTGGAGAAAAGTATGGAGAAGTTACTTTGTTCGATTTATTAAAAGAAAGTTTTAGAATGAATCCTGATTATGTTATTGTAGGAGAAACTAGAGGCAAAGAAATTTATGTAATGTTTCAAGGAATGGCTTCTGGTCATGCATGTTTATCAACTTTTCATGCAGAAAGTGTTGAAACGTTAGTAAAAAGATTAATTAGCCCTCCCATAGAATTACCAACCGGCTTATTAGAAGCTTTAGATTTAGTAATAGTAATGAGAAGAGCAAAAGAAAAGGCAGAATTTGCAAGAAGAGTTGTAGAAATTTCTGAAATTAGTAGTATAGATAAAAATACTGGAGATGTTTATAAAAACATTGTTTATAGATGGAATGCGTTTGAGGATAATTTTGTTAAAGAAAATGAAAGCGTAAAGTTAACTAAAATAAGCGAAAAATATGGTATTTCTTTAGAAAGATTAAAAGAAGAGTTAGAAAAGAGAAAAAAGGTTATTGAATGGATGAGAAAAAACAACATAAAAGAATATGAAAAAGTTGCGGAAATAATTAAAATGTATTATAAAGATAAAAAGCTTGTAGATGAAATGATTGAAGGTAAGAAAGAGTATGAAGAAGCTAGAAAAGAACTTTTGATTAAAGAAGCTAAAGAATTAGCTGAATTATTAGGCTATAGAATTATTGAAGTAAAATAAATTTATGATAAATTTTTTAGTAGAGAAAGCAAAAAAATTAAAATTTTTTAAAGCATTAGAAAAAGATTTAAAAGCTGCGAGAATGAAAACTCCTTATACAATTTATTTAAAAAACCTTTTTTCTTTTACTCTAATTTCTTTTTTTATTTCAATAATTTTTTCTTTACTTTTACTTTTTTTAAACTTTAAATATTTCTTTTTACCATTACTTTTTCCCTTAATTGTTTTTCTTACTCTTTACACTTATCCAAAATATATTGCAAACTCTTTAGCAATAAAAATTGAAAATGAATTACCATATGCAATTTCTCATTTATCTTCTATTGTAGAAAGCAATATTGCTCCTCACGTAATGTTTAGAATTTTATCTAGCTTTAAAGAATATGAAGGGGTAGGGAAAGAGTTAAAAGAAATAGTTAGAAGAATGGATGTTTATGGCTTAGATTTTATAAGCGCAATAAGAAGTGTTGCAAAAACAACTCCTTCAAAAACTTTCCAAAAATTTTTAAATAATCTAGTAACTACTATAGAAAGTGGTGGAGATATTAAAGGTTTTCTAAAAGTTATGTATGACCAAATTTCTTTTGAATGGAAAATAAAAAGAGAAGAATTTATTCAAAGGTTAAGCATTTTTTCTGAACTTTATGTTGGATTAGTAATTGCTACTCCAATGTTTATTGTTTCCATGATAGTAATGATGAATATTATTCAAGCCGGAAATTTAATGGGCTTATCTTTAGTTGATTGGATAATAATAGGTACTTATTTGCTTTTGCCTCTTTTAAATATAATATTTTTATTATTCATTAAGGGAATCGAAGTTGAAGCATGAAAGAAGAAGAAATAGTTTTAATTGCTGTAGGAATATTTTCTGGAATATTTTTATACTTTATTTCTTTGTTTATACAGCTAGTTTTATTATCTAACATCTTTAAAGCTTTAAGCATTTTACTTCCTTTACTAATAATTTTTCTAATTTTTTACAGAAAATCTTTGCTATTAAAAGAATATGAAACTTATTTTACTGCATTTTTAAGAGATTTATCAGAAAACTTAAGAGCTGGAATGAATTTAACTAATGCCTTAGAAAGTTTAAAAGATGTAGATTATAAAGGGTTGACTCCATTAGTAAAAAAGCTTATTACAGAAATTAAAATTGGGATACCTTTTGATACTGCTTTAAACAATTTAGCTAGAAGAACTAATTCAAAAATTATTTCAAAAATTTGCTTAACTGTTGGACAAAGCATAAGAGCTGGGGGAGATGTTGCAGGAATATTAGATGCTGTTTCTAAAAGCATGCTAGAAATTGAGAAAATTAGGAGAGAAAGAAAACTTTATTTAACTTCTACTATAACAAATTCCTACATTATTTTCTTTGTTTTTATAGGAATTGTAATAGTAATGAGTAAATTTTTAATTCCTGAAATAGTAAAAGGGGCTCAAATGAAAGTTGATATAAAATTTTTGAATCAAATTTTTACTCATATGATATTAATTCAAGGTTTTTTTAGCGGATTAACTATTGGGAAAATGGCCGAAGGTAGCCTTATAGCCGGATTAAGGCATTCTGTTATAATGATAGCTATAGGATTGTTAGCTACTATGTTTATTTTAACAAGTAATAGTTAATTCTCTGTTCGGACACTCTAATGACCTAATAATTATGCTTTCTAAATTTTCGGTTGGAACATCAGTTATATTATAAGTTTGCAGAGAGTTTGCTTGTAATTGAGTTAAATCATCTCTCTGAATAGTATTTCCATCTAAATATATTAATATAAACCTAATTCCGTTTAAATCAACAGTAGACCTGCTGTTTAAAATTATTCTTAAAGAATTGTTCGATTTTATGCATCTAAAAACTTCAAAGCTTACTAATTCACATTTAGCCGAAGCGTTTTCAAAAGTTTGTAATCTTTGACCTACAAAACTAGAAGCCCAAACTCCTAGTATACCCGCTACTACTATTGTTAAACCAATTAAAATTACTGTAGCTATTAAAGGGCTTAAACCTTTCATAAATATTTATTTTATTTCATAATATTTTTCTTTGCAATTCTTATTTCTTACTATTATTTTTTCATATGGATAAGCTGTTTGAATTTTTAAATTTGTAACTTGATAAGAAAGCAAATCTATCTTAAACTTTTTTTCAATTGTTTTATTTTGAGAAATAAAATCTGACTTTCTATATTAGCTTGGCCTTCATTTTTTATTATTAGCAATATATAATCGAAATTCTTTAAAACATCTATAGAAAAATTAATTTTTGAGCAATCAATTTTTGAAAATAGTTTAAACTAGAAAGAATATAAAGTATAGCCCATTCCAAATACTCCTATTGAAATTATAAAAATAAGAGTTAAAAACCTTATAAAAGCTATTTCTCCAATATCTCTTTCCATAAAAACAAAATAAAAAAGAAAAAAAGAGGAAAGTTACTAAAAAGTTTAAGCAGTTAGCTCAGTTATTGTTGGGCTTTCTAATGTTCCTCCTACAACTACTCCAGTCTTTCCTGCTAATTCTGCTGTATGCTTATCGTATTGCTGCAATAACTGGCAAGCTAATCTTGTATCTGATGCTCTCCAACCAGCTATTACTATTGCATTCTTTCCACTTCCTGCTACATTTTCTACTAACTTAATTATTGCTTTATCTATTGCATTTGCCTTTTCAAAGTATTCTTGTGCTGCTGTGAAGTTTCCGTATTCAACTCCTAATAATTCTGCTGCAACTCTGTTTACTACAGGACCTCCAACAACTACTAAGTTTGTTGTTAAGCCTGAATCTAATGTAACTTGATCATCAAACCTTGCTACTGGTTTTGATAATTTAGTTACATCTAATTGTTTTATTGTCCCTCCTTCTGTTGTTTTTTGTCTTGCTTCGCCTAGTACTAATCTTGCAAATACTTGTACTGGTGTCCAAGATGCTTCTACTACTTTAGCATCATTAGATACTTTAACTTTATGTCCAAATGCTGTGTAAACTACATTACCTTTGCTTTGTACTGCATTAACTCCTAATAACCAATCTTCACTTCCGACAACTGAAGTTACATTACCATTTACAATGCTATAATTAATAGCTAGATTCCCCCCTATTCTTATTTCTACGTTGTTATCGGCAATTATCGTATTTACATTTAGAACAAGTCCTGTTGCTCCCAAAGTTAATGAATCACTTATTGGTACATAATAACCTGTTGAATTTCTTTCTGCTAATGTTGCGTTAGTTCCGTTGTATACCACATATACTTCTGAATATGCTTTGCTTGAGGAATATATTGGTACTCCATATACTTTTATTGCTGTATTATTTGCAACATTTAGTGCTGTTACTTTAGTACCATCTATTGAAACTATTTCTGTTTTAATTGTTGCTAAATAGTCCTTATCACTTGAAGTTAATCCTATGTATGTTAACTTTAGATAATTATTTGGAAATACTATAGATTCTCCTGGATTTAAGTATACTGTTTCGTTTGGTTGCAATCTATATCCTATTTTCCTTAATAATCCGTTTGTTGTTGTTTCTACTGTCCAAACAAACAATTTATCTATTTGTTTGTTTTTGCTAACAGTTTCTTCAACACCTGCTACCATATAAGCCATCTTTTGATCTCCAAAACCAAATGCTCTTAGTACTACTACTTTTATTTCTGTATCACCTACTGGAACTACATCATATTGACCTGGATATAATCCAGTTGCTGCTACTACATTGTTGTTTTCATCTAATACACTTACTCTTACAAAAGCATCTTCTCCAAATCCTATTACATCATCTAATCTTACTTTATAATTTGTACCTGCTAATTCTCTTACAGTACCTACACTTATCCATTCTGGTCCGAAACCTTTCAAAATTGTTACTGAATCTGTACCAATTGATGATATTGCAAATTGTTGACCTGCTAATGTTATTCTAGATATTATACCTTTTGTTGCATCCGCATATACTTCTTTACCATTTAAATCTAAATAGTATTCAAAATAAGGTGTGTTTGCTGCTAATACTAATTGTAATGTTGTGTTTTCATATACTGCATTAAATAAATTGCTTAATAAATATGTTACTTTTTCTGGAACATCTGTTAATGTTTGAGTACCATTTCTAACTACTAAAACTTTTAATTGTGGTAAAACATTTCTATCGAAATTTATAAGCATTCCTGGTAATCCTTGAGTTAAATTCTTATCATATAAGTTTATTCTTGCATCCCATCCTCTTACTTCATATTGCACTGCTCCTGGTAATGTAACTTCTTTTGTAGCAAGTTCTGCTAATCTTGTTGCTAAATCAATAGCACTTAATACATCATCTACTGCAGCATTTCTACCAATAACTATTACATATTCTGGTCCTAATATGCCTGGAAAATCTCCTAAAGTTGCTGCGCTAGCTAATGCTACTAAAGTCGTTGCAAGTAATATGGAGTATATTTTTGAGGCCATCTCTTATTATACAGTTGATAGGAATATCCTATCCTTCATTGCTTAAGCTCTGGATAGGATATTCCTACCTAATTAAAATTAGAAAATAAGGTATTTAAATGTTAATGGAAACAGTTTCCACTATAAAACCAAGAAAAAAATTATATTTTTAAATAGTTCATAAATAAAAAATTGTGCTTTTAAAAGTTTATAATTTAATTTTTGTTCTTTTTAAGATTTAATTTTTAAATTTTGTTCTTTTTTATAAAGTACTTAACCTTTCTGCTTAAATACTTAAAAGACATTTAAAAAATATGAAAAAATTGATTGCAATATTGCTCCTAATAACAATAGCAAAAGCTGAAATATTTGTTATTTCTCTTGAATTAGAAATAAATGAAGACTTTACTTCAAAAGTTTCATTACTTTTAACTTCAGAAAATGTTTCTTCTTTAGTAATTAAACTAGATAAAGCTTTAAAAGTAGAATCTGATGTTTGTAAATTGGAAAATTCAATTATAAAATGCATTTTCCCAACTTTAGAAAGGAAAAGTTACTACTTAAATATAACAACAGACAAATTAATACAAGAAAATCTTTTTTACTTCTCTTTTTCTTCTGATCAAAACATTAAAAAGCTTCTTTTAACTATAATTTTACCAGAAGGTTTTATATTAAACCAATCTTTAGAAGAATTAGTACCAAAACCAAAAACAGCAACAGATGGAAAAAGAATATACTTAATATATGAATTTCAAAACTTTCAATCTGCAGCTATTAGTTTTAACATAAAGCAAGCTCAAAAAATAATTCCTCAAAACATTTCTATAATAATAGTTGTTATAATAATAGCAGTAGCAATTATTTCAGGAATTTTTGCTTATTTTAAAATTTTTTCTAAAAGAAAGTTTGAAGAACTAATACTTTTATTAAACGAAAACGAAAGAAAAATATTAAATATATTAATTAAAAATCCTAATACAAACCAAAAGAAAATAGTAGAATTAAGCGGTTTATCTAAAGCTGAGGTTAGCAAAATACTTAGCTCTTTTAAAAACAGAGGAATAGTAGAAATAGAAAAAAGAGGGAGAAACAATATAGTTAAATTAAAGAAGAATTTTAAGTTATGATAGAACTTAATACCTTATCAATAGGTTTAATACTTACTTCATTCATACTTTCTGAAATAATATCAAAATATTTAATTAAAGAGGCTTATTTGGTTATTAAGATCAAAAATAAACAAAGAAAAATTAGAATTCATCATTTATATGTTGGAGCAACATTAGCAACTTTTGCAGCGTTTTTTAATCAAATATATTTATTTTTAGTTGGTTTCGGGGTAGCATTAAATGATTTAATAAAAGAAACTTCAAAAAGCATTAAGAAAAAGTTTGAAGAAACTTTAAATTTATGAAAATAAAGTATTTGGGTCATTCGGCGTTTCTAATAAATGAAAAAATATTGATAGACCCCTTTCTAGATAAAAATCCCTTAGCTCCTATAAAATCTAAAGATTTAAAAAATATTGAATTAATTTTAATAACTCATGCTCATTCTGATCATTTAGGAGATGCTGTAGAAATTGCGAAAAGGAATAATGCAACTATAGTTGCAATTTATGAGCTTGCAACTTATTTAAATAGAACTTATGGAGTAAAAACTTTTGGAATGAATATTGGTGGTTACTATAATTTTAATGATGTAAAAGTTTGGATGTTAAATGCAATACATTCCTCTTCTATAATAGAAAAGGAAGAAATAATATATGCTGGAAATCCAGTAAGTTATGTTTTAGAAATAGAAAACAAAAAAGTTTTTCATGCTGGAGATACTGGATTGTTTAAAGATATGGAATTAATACCAAAAATTGTTGGAAATATTGATGTTGCAATTTTACCAATAGGTGGAATTTTTACTATGGATATTAATCAAGCAAGAATTGCTTTAGAAATGTTAAAGCCGAAAATATTTATTCCAATGCATTATAACACTTTTGATTTAATAAAAATTGATAAAAAAGAATTGGAAAAAGTAAAAGAAGCTAAAACAATTATTTTATCTCCAGGAGAAGAATTTGAACTATAATATATTTATATTATGGAAATACCGCTAAGACCTTTAGGAAAGAAAGATGTTCATCAATTGGAAAGCATACTTCTTATTGCAACTATTTTTAGACCTGAAGTAATAGAATTAATAAAAAATCCGGAAGAAAGATTAACCTGGGTAGATAGCTTGGCGGTTGCTGCAGCTGCAGTTGCAAGAGAAAAAGCAGGAATGACAGTAAGCCAAATAGTAGAAGAATTGGGGAGAACTGAACAAACTATAAGAAAGCATTTAAAGGGAGAAAGTAAAGCAGGACAATTAGTAAGAGAAACTTACGAATTAATAAAGCAAGGGAAATTAAATGAGATATTAAGCTATATAGAAAAGTTATATTCTAAAGAAGGTATTCAAACAGAAACTAAAGAATTAGAAGAATACAAATTAAAAGTAGAAAAATTAGAAAAAGAAAATGCTGAGCTAAAAAGAGTTATTGAGAAGATAAAGAAAGAACTTGAATCTTTAACTATTTAAAGTAATAATTTATGAATAAAAAGTATGAATTAACTAAAGCTTTAGGTCAAGCATTTAATTCTTTATTAGAACCTAAAAAAGAGTTAATAGGATTGATTTTAATCTTTACTGTCTTTTCTTCTTTACTTAATTTTTCACTTTCAATTTATTTAACTAACAAGCTAATAACTACTTTTGAACTTCAAATTATAGCTATAATTTCTTTGCTACTTTCTCTTTTTCTCTACTTTTACTATGGAAGTTGTTTTATATCTTTTTTATACAAACCAAAACAAGATTTAGTAAAAATCTTAAAGAGCGGGTTTCTAATTCTTCCAAAATTTTTACTAATTTCTTTTATTAACTTTTTAATTATAGTTTCTCCTTTCCTGATTTTATTTTTATTTTCTCTTTTGACTCAAAATTTAATAATTATAACCTTCTTACTTATCTTTTCACTCATAGTTAGTTTAGTAATTAGTATAAAGCTTTCTATTTCTCCTTATATTTATGTTATAAATAAAAAAGACATTGCAAGTTCTATATCTTTATCTATGAAAAGCATTAGGGGAATAAATATATTAAAAGTTTTTGTAGGAAATCTTTTGATAACTTTGGTTTTCCTTTTTCTTCTTTTTCCAATTTACTTACTAACATTTATTTCAAACGTTTTCGAAGTTTTAATATTTCTTGTTTCTATTGTTAACCAATATATTTTTATTTCTTTCTTTTATAATTCCTATAAATTACTTTACAAAAGTAAATAATTTAATGCTGCTTTGGATAATACTAGGAATAATAGCAGTAATAGTAATAGCTTTTGTCCTTATCTATAACAGAATAGTAGCTTTAAACAGAAGAGTAGACCAAGCTTTTGCAGATATAGATGTACAACTAAATAGAATAAACGAACTTTTGCCAAACTTAATAAACGTTTTGAAACAATCAGCAGTATTTGAAAAGAAAGTTTTAGAAAGTATTGCAGAAGCTCATAAAGAATTAGTAAGTGCTATGAAAAGCGATACAGATACTAAAGTAAGGGCTGCAAGCAAGTTTTTTGGAGTGTTTTATCCAATAGTTTATCAAATTCCTCAATATCCTCAATTACAAAGCATAAAAGGTTTTCAAGATGTAATGAAAGAAATAACAGTATCCATAGATAAATTAGCTTATGCGAGACAGTTCTATAATCAAGCAGTAAATGATTATAATGTTTTCATAGAAAGTTTTCCAGGAATTATAGTAGCTGCTATATTGAGAAAAAAGCCTAGAGAATTTTTTAACTTGCCAGAAACTGAAAGAAAAGAAGCAGAAAGCAAATTGAAGAGTGGAGAATTAACAAAGTTCGAAATATGAAAGAAAGCCTATATCAATGGCAGGAAAATTTAGAAAGTGCTTCAAAAGGTGCAATATTGCTTTCCTTTCTTTTATTGTTTTTTCTTTGTTTTGTTCTATTCTTAACAATAGATTTTTTTATTTTTGGGGCTTTAGATTTTTTGATTATAAGTTTTTTATCAATAATTTTTTCTTTATTAGTTACTTTACCAATTTTTCTTTATTCTTATTATAAGCCAGAAAGTATTGCAAGCTTGCTTTTAAAAACTACAAAAGAGCCTATAGATAAAAGAGTTTTAGATATTGTTGATAAAATGAAAATTGCTTTTGGAGTTAAAAATGTAGAAGTTAGAGTAATTGATTGGCCAATAATTAATGCAATGGTAATTTCTAAAAAAGATAAGTCTTTTTTATTCATAACAAAAGGTGCAATAGAAAAATTGGATGATTATGAATTAGAAGCCGTATTGGCACATGAATTTTCTCATATAGTAAACAAAGATTCTTACTACATGACTCTAGGAATAATTGTTGGAGCTGTAACTGTTATAATTTCTTATTTTCTAATAAGAGTTCTACCTCACATTCTTTTCTCTGGAAAAGACAACAAAAGAAACTTAGGATTTTTAGGATTAATAGCTCTAATTTTAATAATATTTGGTTACATATTAGCAATTCTTTCCCCAATAATTCAGAAAAGACTTTTATCAAAGTTTTCTAAAAACAGAGAATTTTTAGCAGATGCCAATGCAGTAAAAGTTACTAAATATCCTCCTGCTTTAATTAGTGCTTTAATAAAAGTTGCAAAAGAAAATACAAAAGAATATGCGGAAAAACATGAAGTTCCAAAATCTTTTGCACTTTTCTTTTTTGATTATGAAGATATAGAAACTCATCCTCCTGTTTGGCAAAGAGTAAAGAAAATTTCAGAAACTACAAATACTCCTGTAGATGAAAAAATTATTGAAGAATTAAAAAGCTTACAATTTTAATACTTTATCTGAATAAACAATTATCCCTTTATCAGTAATTTCAAAAGGATGTCTTTTCATGCTATGACTAGTTCCTCTCATTTTCCAAACTATTAAACTTCTTTTTAGCTCCCCATCTATTTCATCTAAATCTAACCTAATTATTCCATCTACTCCATGCTCAACTCCAGGACCTCCAAAACCTCTTTCTCCTACACTTATTTGACTTACAAAAAGCGCTGTACATCCTAAACCTGCTATTGCTCTTTTTAACTGTAAAATTATTCCTCTTGCTATGCTTGGTTTGTTAATATACAAAGTAGTTACAGAATCTATTACAACTCTTTTTGCATTTATATCTTTTACAGCCTGAGTTAAAACATCGATTAGCTCTCTTACATCGCTTATATCTGTTACAATGTATTTTTCATATTCCCTAGATTTTCCAATTCCAGCTGTAAAAGCATCTATTAAAGCAAACATGTTTCTTTCTTCATAAGGCCTAACATTCCAACCAAATTGAAGCATGTTTTGTCTTATTTGAGCTGGATGTTCTTCTAATGCAACATATACCCCAGCTTCATTATTTTGTAATCCGTTCCACAAAAACTGTTGAGATAAAATTGTTTTACCCGTTCCAGGACCCCCACTAACTAATACAACATTCCTTTCTGGAATTCCTCCATTAAGTATTTCATCTAAACCAGGAATAAAAGTTTTAACTCTTTTCATAATTTATTTTTCAATTCTTTAATTAATTTTTTGATGTCTTTTTTCTTTATTGTTGCTCCCGCGGCTTGAGGATGACCACCACCAACTATTCCGTATTTCTTAGTAAATTCTGCTAAGAATTTTCCACAATCAATTTCATCTGACCTAAGAGAAACTTTAGCAGTTTTTCTTTTTTTAGAAATTACTAAAACTGTTTTATTAATAAAAGATGCTAAGATGGTTGCAATTTCTCTAGCCTTTTTACTCTCTATTACTATAAGTTTGTTGTTTTCAAAAATTTTTCTAGAATTTTTCCAATAATTCAGAAGCTTTCTTAATCTTTTTGGTTTTATTTTTTTAAGAAAAGAGTAGAAATCCTTTTCTATAAGCTCTAAATATTTTAAACAATCTCTTGGCTCAGAAAAATATAAAAGAGAAACTACTATAAAAAATGCTATGTTAGGAATTTCTTTTAACAAAAGTTTTTTATATTGATTTTTTAAATCCTTTAAAATTTCTTTATCAAAAAAATAATCAGCATAGCTTCCTATAAATCCAAAAATAGAATATTTTAAAAATTTTTTTCCAAAAATATTTTTTCCAATTTTATAAACATAGCCGCTTACTGAAGTTAATGGTTTTACTTTTAAAGCTCTTATATCATGATAAATTAAATTTTTTGGAATATTTTCTGGAATTTCTCTTTTATGATGGTCTATATAAATTATTTTTTTCTTAGAATTTTTTTCAGCAAATTCTATTAACTCTTTATCTTCAAAAGGTAAATCAAGCAAAATATAAGTATCGAAATTTTTATCGGCAAGCTCTTTTAACTTTTTACTATTTTGTCTAACAGTAATCTTAAAATTTTTTCTAAGAAATTTTAATATTCTGCTCATTAAAAAAGCAGCTGTTAATCCATCTAAATCTTCATCGCAAATTATTTGAACTTTTTTTGCTTTCTTTATTTCTTCAACTATTTTCATTAATTAAGTAAATTGCAAAAGCAATAATATTCCTATAATTAATAGCAAGCTTCCAGTAATTAATTGCATTATTTTTTCATATTTTTCCCTTTTTTTCAATATTTTCTCTGCTTTTGATATGCCAAAATAAACTATTAAAAGGATTAAAATTAAAGGTAAAACAAAAATAAAATTGTAAAGGATTAGTAAAGCTATTACTTCATGAATAAGAAAGTTTGAAAGTAATCCTGTAGCAATCAAATAAGGTCCTATAGTGCATGGAGTTAAAAATACTAACGAAAAAATTGCTAGAAAAACTGCTCCAATAGGAGAAGTTAAGGAAGAAATAAAAGATTTAATATTTTTTTGAAAAGAATTTGGCATTCTAATTTCTAATTTTTCAAATTTTAAAGAAAGAATATTAATAGTTCCTAAAATTATAGCAAAAACTGCTAAAGCTTTGTTAATTATTTCTTTTAACTTAAAAAATTCAGAAAACTTTGAAAAAACTTCTACTAATAAATAACCTATTAGAAAATATCCAAGAAACATTGTTAAAATAAATGCTAATCCAAAAACTAAAATTGCTCTTTTATTCTTATAAGTTCTAGAAACTGCTATAAGCATTAAAAGCAAAATTCCCATTTCACAAGGATTAATTGAATCAGCAATAGCTAGCCCAATTATTTTTTCTATCATTTCTTAAATTTTTTATAAAAAACAAAAGCTATAATAACTATTAAAATTAGCAAAATTATTGTAAAATAGTTTGAAAAATTGCTTGAACTTTCATTTATTGGTAAATAATAAATTTTCCAATCATAAAAGCTATAAGCTTTTTCAAAGCACTTTTTTCCATAAGAATATTCAAAACATTTTTCTGAGCTTTCGCTTAAAAGATTTTTAATACTTTCTAAATCTTCAAAAAATTTCTTAATAATTTCATTAGTTAAATATGTGTTACCTTTAACAATAATCATATCTTTATACCAAACAGAAGGTTTTCCTGGCAAGCTATTTAAATCTATTTCTTCAAATCTTTTAATTCCATCTAAAAGCAAGCAAATAGATTCATTATATTTTAATAAATAACTTTCTAAATTTTGAAGAATTGGTGCATCTCCAACTAAATATTCTTGAGAAGAAAAAAAGACGAAAGGTATTCCATAGCTAAAAGAAGGTACATTGTACTTTTGCCAATAATTTAAAGCTATTTGAGAATTTTCAGGCTTTTTATATATTTCATATTCAATTACAATAACTTTTCCTTTTAATGCGTAATCCAATAAAATTGGGTCAACTTTTGCACAATAAGGACAGCCTATTCCATTAATGTAAATTACACAAGGTTGAGAAAAAGCTAAAGAAAGAAATAAAGATGCTGTCAATACAATTAATATTTTCTTCATTAATTAAATTCCCAAAAATATAAATATTTTGTAAAGTATAAATCCAAACAATATTCCGAAAAGAAATATTAGCAAAATTTTTATATAAGGAATTGCATGTAGACATTTGCAAGTAAAAGTTTTATATATTGGCATTGTTTGTTCAACAGTTTTTCTCCATTTTCTAGTTAAATTTATTAAATCTTTTTTTGTAAAATTTGCCTTATTATTTTCAACTTTATCAAAAAATTCTTCCATTTCTTTCATAAGCTTTTCAAAAATTTTAGTATTTTTTGGCTCTACATTAGCTGAATGGTTAATTGCTTCTTTAACTTCTCCCAAAACAAAAAGCAAATGCTTCAGATAACAAGAACCTTCTCCTTTAATAAAACTAATTGTTTGCATAGCTTTTGCATGCTCTTCGGCTTGAAGCAAATTAATTAAAATATTTCTTTTATTATAATCCAAAAACTTTTTATCGCTCTTTTTCCATTCTTTTTCAAATTTTTTATCCACAACAAGAAAGTTTATCTATTATTTTTTCTATTTTCTTTTTTACCTTTTTTCTAGAAAAATATAAAATTGATACTAAAAAAAGCAAAATTAAAACTATTGCCAATATAATTACAACTTCCATAATTTTTAAAATAGTTTTATTTATTTTTTCTTCGCCCCGGCCGGGATTCGAACCCGGGTCTCGGGCGTGACAGGCCCGCATCCTAGACCACTAGACGACCGGGGCAAAGCATAATATAAAAAACTTAATTAAAAGTAATTGGGTGGCGGCGCACTCCCTTTCCCGCTGCATGCGCAGCAGTACTCGGGAGTACGCTGGCCGGTTTCACTTCCGTGTTCGGAACGGGTACGGGTGGTTCCCGGCCGCTTTGGCCGCCACCCTAATTAATATTTAGCTATTATCTTATTATACTACCTTCTTTAACATCTTTATCTGGCACTATTAGTGCAATTTTTCCATTATCTTCTGCTGCTAAAATCATGCATTGACTCTCTTCTCCAAAAAACTTTTTCCTTTCTAAATTAGTTACAAAAACAAATTTTTTATTTAAAAGTTCTTCTTTTTTATAATACTGCTTTATTCCTGAAATTGCTTGCCTTTTTTCGTTTCCAAAATCAACAATTAGTTTATAAAGCTTATCTGAGCCCTTTATTTCTTGCACATCTACTATTTTACCTACTTTCATTTCTATTTTCTTAAACTCTTCAAAAGTTATCATAATATATTATGGCATGCAAAAAAAAAAAAGAAAAAAATAATCTAAACAATTTTTCTATTTAAGAAGGATTTATTTATGAAAGTTAAAATTAAAAATCTTGAAAAGTTTTGGAAAATAATGCATCCAAGAAATGTTGTAATAGTTGGAAGCGGTCAATATGGAAAAGATGCAAATTTTATGGCTTGTGGCTGGAATACTCCAATAGCAGAAGATGTTCCAAGCTGTGGAATTGTAGTAGATAAAAAAACATATACTTTTGAGCTAATAGAAAAATATAAAGAATTTTCTATAAACATCTTGCCTTTTGAAAAAATAGATTTAATATTTTTCCTTGGAAGTGTTAGTGGAAGAGAGGTTAACAAAATAGAAAAAGCTAATTTAAAAGTAAAGAAGGGGGAAAAAACTAATGTTCCTATAATAGAAGATTGTTTAGCTTTTGCAGAATGCAAAGTAATAAATTATGTTGATGTTGGAGAAGTAAGATTTTATATTGGCAAAGTATTAAATGCAGAATATGAAAAAGATTTGTACGATGAGCGTTTTGGATTTGATTTGAAAAAAGTAAAAATACCTTTTCACATAAAAGGCAATTTTTTTACAACAAACGGAATAATTAAAGAAAGTAAATGAAAATTCCTGAAGAAATAAGAAAAGAATTCTTTAAAGTTTATAAAATTATAAAGCTTAAAGAAAATTTGTTTGGAACTTCTCCTCCAAGCATTTTTGTTTCTTCGAAATCTTACCCTATTACAAATATTGGCATATTAACAAATTATAAAGAAGATGAAAGGTCTTATATTCTAGATTATCCTGAGCTATGGTATAAAGAAAGGCTAGATGAAATTTCAATATTAAAATTAAGAGCTAACTTAGTTTATTCTTTTACTAAAGAAAATGTTTATTCGAAAAACAAACTACTAGAAAAATTCCAGGAAATTACTCTATCCAAAAGACCTATAGATGTAGAATTAAAAATTAAAAAACCTTCTTTTAAAATAACTTTTTTCAAGTTTTCTCGTCCAATAGGCAATCCAACTTTAATTCAAGAAGTAAAAATTGTAGATAACGTTTCTGCTGAAAAAATTGTAGAAGATTTGATAAATGAAAATATAAAAGCTAGAGAAGCGGTAATAGAGCTTTATACAAAAAATTTAGAAATTTCTAGAATAGAAAAAATTTTTTCAGCTGGTTTAATTGGAAAATATAGCGAAAGAAAATTAGTTCCAACAAGATGGAGCATAACAGCAGTAGATTCTATAATTTCTGATTTTTTAGTAAAACAAATTAGAGAATTCGAATTTATAGAAAAACCAATGCTTCTTTATAACGAATATTTAAATAATGAATATTACATTTTTCTTTTGCCATACAGCTTTATTTACGAAATTTTCGAAATTTATAACAAAAATATTTATCATGATTTTGAAGGTTTGTTTGGAAGAAAAGATTATCCAGAAAATGTTGCAGGCGGCTACTATGCAGCAAAATTAGGAATATGCGAATATTTGTATAAAATTAAGAAACAAGCAGCAGTAATTATTTATAGAAAAATAAAAAGCTCTTTGGCGGCATCTTTAGGGGTTTGGAAAGTTAGAGAAGCTGTAAGGGATGCAAAACTAATAAAAATTTTTGAAAATGTAAAAGAGCTTGAAGAAGAATTAAAAAAGCTAGATATGGAAGCGTTTAAAAAATCTTTTGTTTTAAATTTTATAAAAAAGCAAAGGAATTTTAAAGTATTTAAATAATAAATAATTTATGGAAGATGTAAGATTATTACTGCTTGTTGCTGCTTTATTAATATTAGCTGGCTTTTTAGAAATATTTAATATAGAAGCATATGCAGTAGCTTCTTATACAACTTCATTCTTTTCAGTGCTTTTAGGAATTATTATTATAATTCTAGTAGTTTTTGTTTTATGGAAAAGATTTAAAGCTCAAGAATTACAAAGAACTTTAATTGAAAGAGGAAGTAAAGAGGCTATAAGTGTTTTAGCATCAAAGATTGAAACAATAAAAAACATTTTAGAAAATAAAGTTAGTCAAAGAAATTATAATCTTTTAAAACGAGAATTAAAGGAGATTGAAATTTACAAAGCATATTTACCAAAAGTTTTAGGAAACAAATCTTCAGAATTTTTAAATTTAATGAATGAAATTTTAGAAACAAAAAGATTTTCCAAAAACAAAGCTTCTAAACATTTTAAGAAATTAAAAGAAATTTTAGAATAAATTTCTATTATTTTTAATGAACAGTATATTAAAAAATTTAGCTTGGATTAGCATATTGATAACTGTTATATGGTTTGCAATGTTTATAAGATTAAAAACTTCTTATGTTGATATACCAATGGATTATGACCCATGGTTTTTCTATAGGCATGCAAAAGAAATTGTTGAAAATTATAAAAATGGTCTAGGATTAGTTCCACCTAGCTGGGATACTCTAAGCTATTTCCCTCCAGGAAGACCTTATTTTGTTGATGGATATTCTTATACTATTGCTTTCTTTTATGTTTTAGTTTCAAAATTTATAGAAATAAGCCTAGAAAAGTTTAGTGTATATTTTGTTGTTTATTATGTTGGTTTTGCATGCTTAATAGGATTTGCTCTAGCATATTATTTAACTAGAAGCTTTTTTGCATCAATTATTTCTACTATAGTTATAGCGTTTAGCCCCGCTTTTATTTCTGTTTCTATGGCTGGATATGTTGATAGTGATGTTATTTATGTAACTTATACTTTTCTAACTGTACTTTCAACCCTAATGTTTTTAAACTTTTTGGAAAGAAATAAAGAATTTTGGAAAAATAAAAAGACGATTTTAAATTTTTTGGCAGTTTTTCTCTTTTCTGCTTTTTCTTATTTACTTTTTGCTTTTAACTGGAATTCTGCTTATTATATTTCAAACATTTTTTTAGCTTTCCTTTTCTTTTATTATATTTTAGAAATAGCAAAAAACTATTTCAAAAACAAAAAAATAATTTTGTTTAATGATAAACTTTTCCTCTTCTTTTCTTTTATTTCCTTATTAATTTTTATTCAACTTCTTTCAATAGTTTTGGAAAAAATATTTTATCCTTATTTAGCTCTTCCAAAACCATTAGACACTTTTATAGGTCAGTTAACATTATTAATAAAAGGTGGTTTAACTCATGCACTTTTAGTAAACGTTTCTGTAGCGGAATTGCAAAGAATTAGCATTTTTAGCCAAGAAGTTGTAGCAAGAGTAGGAATGTTTCCACTTTACTTTAGTATTTTTGGAATTAGTATAATCTTTTTAGAAAAAATTATAAAAAGAAAAGAATTTACTTTAAATGAAATGTTTTTGTTTGTTTGGTTTGTTCTTTCTCTATATTTAATTTCTCAAGGTGTTAGATTTGGGCTATTATTTTCAACAGCATTATCGATATTTACAGGATTTTCAGTAAGTCGCTTAGCTATTTTAATATCAGAATTTTCTACAAAACTAGAAAACTTTCTAAAAAAGAAATATAAAGAAGATTTAGAAATTTCCAAGTTTTTAATTACTTTCTATTTTGCTTCTTTATTAGTTTTATCTTTCTTTTATATTTCTCAAGCCAACGATTTAGCAAATAATATGAGAGGTATGGAAGTTAATGAAAATTGGAGAAAAGCTTTAGATTTTTTGAAAAATAATGGAAACGAAACTACATTAGTGGCAACTTGGTGGGACCCTGGACATATATTTGCTGGATATACAAATTTAAAAGTTCATGCAGACGGTGCTCATTGCGGTTGGGAACATTGCATTCCTTATAATCACGATATTAGGATACAGGATATGGGTAGAATATTAACTACTACGAACGAAACAGAAGCATATGAATTATTGAAAAAGTATTCACAAATTTCACAAGAAGATTGTAAAAAAGTTAAAGAAGCTTTTCCTTTCTTTAACGAAAGTATTTGCAATATTAAAATAAACAAAATTTACTTTATTGCTTCCCAAGATTTAATTTATAAATTTTATTGGCCTTATTACTTCTCTTCTTGCATTAGAAAATATTATCCTAATACAGCGATTTGCTATACAAAAGAAGGTATTGAAGAATTTTTCTATAATAAAAAGCTTGCAGAAGGGAAAGTTTTTGGAATAGCCACAATAGATATTCAAAATAGTCAAGAAAATAGAATAAAATACGTTAGCTATCAAGCTTTTGGAAATCAAATTATAGAAGTGCCAATTTATTTAACTTTTAGAAACAATTCAATAGTAGGATTTATAAGAAATGAGCCTGTTAAAGAAGTTGTTTTAAGCATTAATAATGAACCAATAATTTATAAAGCTCAAGATGCTGGCTACTCGAATACCTTAAATTTAGTAATTTTTGGGGATCCTTTGCTTACTTTTAATTTAGGAAACCTTCAATTACCTGCTTATTTATATTTAGCGGATGAAGAGCTTGCTAACAGCGTTTTTGCAAAACTTTATTTCTTAAATGGTAAAGATATGAAGTACTTTAAGCTAGTATTTAATAATCCTGAAGTTAAAATTTATGAAGTTGACATTTAAAAGTATATTAATAATTAGCATAGTAGCTTCAATAGCTATTTCACTTTTATTTACTTCTTCATATTTAACAATTTCCACAAACTCTTGCGAAAAACAAATTTTTAATGAAAAATTATTAAATGTTATATCAAATTCGCAAAACATAAAACCTTTATCTAAAAGTGATTTCTTTAATTTTATTCAAAAATTAAAAGAAAATCAAACTTTCTTTTTATTAACTGAAAGCGGAATGTATAAATGTGTTTTTTCTAATTATTCTTATTTTGAAGTAAATGAAATTAAAAGAAATTTGATTAACATTCCAATAAATTTTAATAGATATGAAGCAAAAGCAGAAAATATAGAAAGATTAAAATTATCAAAATTAGATTATTATCAAGAGCTTGATAAAGTTTACTTTAAAGAGCCTGATTATAAGCTAAAAGAAATTAAAGAAGTAAAATTTTATACATTAATTAATCTTCCAATAGAAAACAACACAGTAAAATTTGATAACAAAACTTATGAAATAGAAGAAATTAAAAATTGGCAAAATATTACAATATCAAATAATTCGGCTATTTTAAAATATTTTCTTTTTAATCAATCTTGCATAAAAAGTTTTAATTATAATGAAATTAGAAGAGTATATTCATTTCTTTACTTAAACATAGAGCTAAAAGATTTTTGCATTAATATTTTAGAAAAAATATTAAATCAAAGCGGAATTAAAATAATTTTTAACGAAAAATATTTTGAAAATCCGATTGAAATAGAAATTGATAACAAATCTCTTTTCTCTTTTTACATACCATTTACTCTCGAACTTCAAAACAAAATTTCTACTTTAATAATTTCTGAAACTCCAATAGATAAGAAAAGCTTAGAATATATAAAGTTTTATTCCTCTTCTCCAATACATTTTGAAGAAAATAAAAGCTTCAAAATATTTACTCTAGACATTATCTCTTTTATAGTTTTCCTTTCGGTTCTTGTAGTTTTAATTCTTAAAAAAGAAAAGATAGAATTTCTATTTCTATTATCCTTTTTAGCTTTTTTGCTTAAGCCATTTCTATTAATTTTCTCTATTTTGCTTTTAGTTGCTACATTTTTAAGCAAAAAGTTCAATCTAAGTTATATATTTTTACTATTAATAAGCTCGATTTCCGTTTTGTATAATCCAGTATACACTTTGTTCTTACCTTTATCTATTGTTTTTATCTCTTTAATAAAGAGAAATGTTAAATTAATCTCCTTTACTCTTTTCTTGCTTTCTTTACCTTTATTTTTCTTCTTTGAATGGTTATCTTTCCTACTTCTAGTTTCTTCTTTTCTGCTAATTTTAAGAAATTCTCTATAAAGTTATAAAAATAGTTGATAAAAAGAAAAAGGAGAATAGAAAAGACTACATCTGAAAAATAATGAACTTGAATATAAAGAAGAGAAATAAAAGAAAGTATAGAAATTAATTTAAATAACAATCCTATAAAACCGCTTCCGGAAAAAGCGAAAAGAACTGTAGAAAAGAATGAATGTGAAGAAGGAAAAGAATAATCTGTTTTAATTATTAAAGAAGTTTCTGGTCTTTCCCTTTTAATTAAAAATTTCAAAGAAAAAACCAATATAAAGCCTATTAATGTAATAATTGCTATTTTTCTAAATTTTTTTCTATCTCTTTCTATAAAATAAACGAATAATATAAAAATTAGGAAAACAAAGTAAAATAAATAGTACAAATCTATGAAAAATGAAATTAAAATTGGGTTTTTAAAATTTAAAAAGAATAAACTAATATTTTTATCGATTTCTGTTATCCAGTTTATCATTAAATTATAATTGTTTCTGATTTATATTTTCTAGAATAAAAAACTATTTTTCCTCCACATTCACATTTTAAAGTTAAAAAAGGTCTTCTATATACTTGATTGCAATTTTCACAAATAAATCCTTCAAGCTCAGAAACTTTAATTGCAGATTTTCCATTACCATTATTTTGAGAATTAATTATAGAAAAAATAGAAATTTGTTTGCTTCCTGTTAAAAATTGAGTTTTTGTATAACCTAAAACTTCTAAAACCCTTTCTAGTGGCGGTAACAATTGATGCTCTAAATAATAATTAACATCTATCGGTATTTTATTTTTCTTTACATATTCTACTGTTTCAGCCCTTTCCACAATTTTTTGCGGTCCAGCAACAATAACGTAAGTAATTCTATCTCCAACAGAAGGAATATTTGGTTCTCCTCTTTTTATCATTTTCTTAACTAATTCTACATGCGGCTGCTGACCTTTATAAGCATTAAGAGGTCTTGATAAAGTTTTTACTATTCCAAGCTTTTCAACATCTATCTCGCCTTTTCTCAACTTTTCTACTACATTTTTCAAATAATTAATTGCCTGCTCTGTTGTTCCTTCAATTAAAATTATTCTAAAAAATTCTGTTAAAGTTTCCGTAACTAGATCACACCAATCCCTTCTCACAGTTTCTATTCCTTTCATTATAATTTTTCCCTCTTCTTTTGGGCTTTCAAACAAATAACCAGCATATTTTTTCTTAGTTAAGAATACTATCTTTTTAAAAATTCCTTCCACTTTCATTTTAATTGAAGGTGGTGTTCTAGAATTAATTTCTTTTTCTAAACTTTCAGCTTCTTTAAATAAATCTTCTAAATTTTCGCTTAAACCTTTCACCATTACAGAATCTGTATCCCCATAAACAACTTTTCTATTTAGCTCATTCTCAAAAATGTTCTTTATAGTAGTAATCCAATATCTTCCAAAGCTAGTTATAGAATTTGCTATTTCAGATACAAATAATCTAGCCTTTATATATCCAGAATAACCATAAAAAGCATTGGCCAAAATTTTTAAAGCCCATTGTCTTGCATCTAGTATTTTCTTTTTTTCTTCATCCTTTTCTTGCTTCATTTGTTTCTTAACTTTATCTCTTTCTTCTATTAAAAAGCTTAATATTTCGGGAATTATACCTTTCCTTATTTCTTTAGAAACGAACTTTGCTCCATAAGGAGTTTGAATATATTTTAAATCTTTTCTTTCGTTTAATAAAAGCGTTGTCGTGCAAATATTATATTCAATAATTATGCTTGGGTATAGAGATTTAAAATCTAAATAAATAACGTTTGAATGCAAGCCATATATTGGCTCTAAAACTATTGCACCTTTTATTTCTTTTGTTTTTCTTTCTTCTAGTTCTTTTTTACTCGGCTTATTTGGTAAAACAAAACCTCTTTTATTAAATTCTCTTAACAATAAATTTTCTATTCTTTGAGATTCTGAACCACTTAAAACATCCTGCATTAACAAGCCAGTTAATTTTGATAATTCAGAATAGGATTTAAAAACATCAAGCTTATAAAACAATTTTAGAACTAATTCAGCGTCTTTTCTTGAATATTCTATTAAAGTTTTAATATCTTCTAAATTGCCGTTCCAAAGCTTTGGAATTTCGCTTTTATCTATATCAACTTTTGTTTCTCCAATTAATATAGAAGCTACATCTCCTAACCCTAATCTCTTTGATTTAAACATACCTTTTTTAGACATTTCCTTTAAAATTTCGTAAATATCCAAAACGATTCTACCAACTATAGATACTCTATACTTTCCTTCTGAAATTTTTTCAACTTTAGGAATTTTCTTTGCTCTTCCTAAATAAGGTTTAATTCCTTTAACTTGCATTCTCTTTACTATATAAGGAAGGTCAAAATTTACAATGTTATAACCTATTATTAAATCTGGATCATATTCTCTCAATATTCTTAAAAACTCTGCCAACATTTTTTCCTCTGATTCAAAAGAAAATAAGTTGTTATTAAAAGGAATTCTCTTTGAAGCTAAAACTAGATTTTTATAACCTCTATATTCATGGCTGAAAGCTAAAGAAATTAAAATAATAGGATGCTTTTCTGGGTCTGGCTTGCCTTTTTCGTTAAAACATTCTATATCAATAGATAATACTTTTGGCTCAAATTGAATATCTTCTGTTTCTTTAAAATTTTTTGCTTCAAATTTAAGTTCAGAAAAAACAGTTTCTGAATTTACAAAATTTCCTTCTGCTTCATACCATTTCATTCCAGAAAGATTTTTATCTGCTAAAAACCTATACTTAAAAAGGATGTCAGCTTCATAAGTTTTTTCAACAAAGCTTTGCTTATTTAATTCTTCTCTTATTTCAGGAACTTTTGAAGGATTTTTTAAAGTTATTTTAATTAGCTTAACTTTTTCTTCACTATAACCTATTGGCTCATGTTTTTCCACTTCCTCAATTTTTACTATTTCATTTCTAAACCTTTCCAAAAACTCTAAAAGTTTATTTACAGATTTTGTTTTTACATAAAAATAGGGAAAGAAATCTGTGAAGAAAATAGTAATAGATTGGTTTGAAGGAGTTTTACCAAAAATTCTAATAATCGGTTTGTTTTCTAGCATTACATAATCAGCATCTAGAAGCACAAATTTTACATTCATATAAATAGCTCTTACCTTTTAATTTAAAAACTTTTCTATACTTAAATGTTAATAATTTCTTTTTTTCTTGAATCTAAAATTACATTTTCCGAAATTTCTACAACAAAAGGCTCTTTTTCAATTATTTTTGTTTCTTTTCCAATTAATACAAAAACGCTTGGAGATTCTTTTAACAAGAAAATATCTCTTCCATATTTTATTGTTTTCTCTATTTTTGTTTCTATTAATCTAGTCTTTTTAATAGTTTCCAAATCAAAGCTAACTTTATTTAAATCTATAAAAACTATTAAAGAATTGTTAATTTTTACTTGAAAACAAGGCTGAACTTCAAAATTTAGATATACCCTATTTTCTTCGATTTTTACTTCTTTATCATAAATAATTGCGTTTAGATTTTTTGAAGAAGACTCTTTATTAAAAGTAATGACAATTTCTCTTTCAAAAGAAGAAAAAGTTAGTTCGGGATAAATTATTTCGTTACACAAAATTTTATTATCTTCTTTTTTGCAAACGAATAAACAACAAGAATCTTCCCAAACTTTTTTATTTGAAATATTTTCTATAGCAATTTTTCCGGTTATATCTTCGACATATATTTTATTCCCTTCTATTCCATAAACTAAGCCTATAATTCCGAAGTTTTTAAACTTTCCAATTTTATTTATCGAAACTATAGGTAAAAAAGTTTTATTCACTAGTAAGTTATAAAAATAATCATACCTTTCTTTTATAATTTTAGAAACTTCAATCATTGAAACTTCACCTTTTCTAGCTAAGTTTACTATTTCTATCTTTTCAGGAAGCGAAAGTATTTCAAGAATTTTTTCTTTTGAAAGTTTAATAGGTTTACTTGTTTTTGAAATTTTAGATAAAACTATTTTCAGTTCTTCTTCACTAAAAGATTTTATAACCTCTTCATCTATAAAATAACCTTTTTTCAGAAATTCTCTTATAATTTCATTTAGGTTCATAAAGAGTTAATCCTTCCTTATCTTTTTCTTTTGAATGAGGTAAAATTATCTTCTTTAACTTGTCTAATTTTACAAGCTCTTCTAAATATTTTTTCACAGTATTCCAGCTAACTTCTTGATTAAGTTTTTGAGAAACATATCTTCTAATTTTATCGACATTAGAAGGAACTTTATTCTTTTCGAAATATTCTAATATAATTTC
>JAVYKI010000003.1:0-68128 GCA_038742305.1 Candidatus Aenigmatarchaeota archaeon | reverse complement strand
TCAAACGTTCTAACATCTATTATTAAAATATCTACAGGCACATGAATTAAATGAAGTATTTCTAAATGAATTTTTTTCGAAAATTCAATCTTTTTTTCCTTTTCTAATTTTTCTTTTGTAATAATTAATAAATCGTAATCTGAATCTTCTCTGTAATCACCTCTTGCTCTTGAACCAAATAGTATTATTTTATCTATTTCAATATTCATTTCTTTTGCAATGTTTAGAATTATTTCTTTTATTTTTTGAAGCTCTTTCATAAAATTTTATTAATTTTCCATAATATTTCCTTCGAAAGGTTTTTAGAAAATTTATTTTTTTGCTATTTTTTCGAAAATTGTGAATTTAACGAAACAAAAAATTGTTACTACAGAAGAAAAATTGTTCTATTTAGAAAAGGAAATTAAGAAGATTAATGAAAGGATTAACATGATTTCAGAAAATATTCAAAGAGTTAAAAAAGAGATAGAAGATTTTGTAAATAAAAATGTTGAAGAAGTTGAAAATTTTGTAAAACAAGTAATTAGAAACTTTAAAAAATAATTATGGAAAAATTTGAAATTATAAGAAGGGTTTATGAAGAAGGTAAACCGTTTTTTTATTCTCAAAATGCAATTTTTTCTTTGGAACAAAGAGGTTGGAGAATAGTAAAAATATTTGGAAATATAAAAGAAGAAATAATTGCTTATGGACATAAAAATGTTAAAGCTAGCCATGAAACTACAATAGAAATTACTAAAGATGATTATTTAACTGAAAGAGGAGATTGCATAATAGGAATTAAAGCTAATAAAGCTTGTAGTGATTTTAGCGAAGAATTCAAAATAGCATTAAAAAGTGGTGCAAAAGTAAAAATTACTTTAGAATGTGAAAATGAAAAGGATGAATTTTTTGGTTTTGGTTCTCCAGCTTTAAAGCTTTCAGATAATAGAAGCGTTGTTATAAGAAGAAGTGATTATATAGATGAAAGAACTGCAATAATTTTAGCTGATAAAGCTGCCAAAGATTTAAAAAGAAGCTTAATAGAAAAATTAAAGGAAGAAAAAATGCTAAAAGTTATTTTAGAAATAATAGGTTAGTGTGCCCTGCCCGACCGACTGCTTTTCATTGAGCTCTAACAGAGCTCTCTAGCAGTGTAAACGGCAGGGCATAAAAAATTATGCTTCGTCTTGAATATATTTTTCTCCTCTTTTGAATTTTTCAAAAGCACTTCTCAACTCTTTACCCAAATATAATGCATGGTCATAAAGACTTACAATGTTTCCACCTTTTAATGCATTATAAATTTCCCAAAAATCTTTACTTTCTATTCTGAAAATTATAGCAGAATTATCTGGGGTTCTATGCTCTAAAACTATTTTATCATCTTTTATATAAATTAAAAAGTTGCCTTTTGGATCTTCTATAAACTCTTTCATTTTTATCGAATGCTTTGCCAATATTTCCCTTACTAAATCCCAATCATGTTTATAAATATGTGCGCTAGTGCTTATCGTTGTAATAGCTCCTATTTCAAAATTGGCGTTTGTCCTTTTGTTTATTTCATTTACAATAAATTTTGCTAATTCGATTTGACCTACAATGTTTACTGGCCAACCTTTTACCATATCGTTGCTCCTAATCCAAACTGTGTGATTATAATAATTGTCAGTAATAATTCCTTGAATTCCTATTATACATGGAGGATTACTAACATTTTGGTCTATTTCATGATCCCAAGAAACAACTAGAGCTCTTCTAGAATAAGGAGCTTTAGATAATTTGTTTATTAAATATTCTATTTGATTTTTTCCAAATCTATGTGAAAAAATTCTTTCTCCATAAGTATAATCTACTCCTTCTGGTTTTCTGGGATTTAAAACTTCATTAATGTGTTTTTCAAACTCTTTTTCATTTATATATTCAAAAAATTCTTCTTCTATCTTGTAATCTTTTCCATACAAACCTATTGTTACCATCAAATTCAAATATTCTTTTTGAGGCTCTTCATATTCACTAGCTTTTATACTTCCAAATTTCATTATTAAATCAAGAATTTTTACCCAAGCTCTAAATATGCTCGTTTCATAAATATAGTGCCCACTTAAAGGAATTGGCCAAGATTTTAATTCAGCTTTTTCTTCAACAGTTAAATCTAATATTTCTCTTACGTTTTTTGCATTTTCTTTATACTTTTCGTTTATAGTATTTTCCAAAACTTCGAAATTTCTTTTTTTAAATTCTTCTCTTAAATCTATTAAATCTATCGTTTCCAATATTTTCTTAACTTTTGAATGGTCTAAAGAAACTATTTTAGGAATTTTTTTAAGTTTAAAAGCTTCTTCCAAAACTAAGCCACTAGTAGATAAATCCGCGCCAAAAACTATTAAAGTATCTATTTTTGGATATTTTGATAAAGTTTCCAAAATGTAATTTATTCCGTAAGCTGTATAAGTTGTTCCAATAATTCCAATTTTGCTTTTAGTTTTTTCAGAAATTTTATTTAAAATTAGCTCTTTTTTTGTCCAAAGAGTAGAAATTGCAACATTACTATTTTCATTAATTATTTCAATATCTTTTTTCATAATATTTATGCTTCCTATAAACCATTTACTTTTTACTCTTTTAATTTTTAAAAGTTTCAAAAACAAAAGATTTCTTATATTTCTTCTCTTAGTTTCTTTATTGCCAGATATCGATATTATTTTGGGAATAAAGCATAGAACTTTAACTCATTCTGTTTTTATTCCAACAACTCTTCTTTTACTAGCAATTTTTAACAAAAACTTTTTATTTATAGCTATTTCTCTTTTTTTCTCATTTGGCTTTAGATTTAATAACAGGAGAAGTTCAAATTTTTTATCCTTTTGAATTTTGGATAGGAACAAACATTTTTTATGAATTTAGATTTTTTGCAGAATTTCTAATATCTCTTATTCTGGTTTTTGTTTTGAAAAATGAATTATGGATGTTAATGAATTACATTTATTTGGAATTTCAAGAAAAACTATTGAAAAAATTGGAAAAAAGATAAAAAAGCTTTATCCTTTTCAAGAAGAAGCTTTGAAAAATGGTTTACTAGAAAACAGCTATGTAATTTCTGCTCCTACAAATTCCGGAAAAACTTTACTGGCAATATTAGCTATTGATAAAGTTTTGCAAGAAAATAAAAAGGTTGTTTATATTGTTCCTTTAGTTTCTTTAGCTAACGAAAAATATGAAGAATTAAAAGAAATTTTTGAAGATAAAAAAGTTGCTATAAGTGTTGGAGATTATGATAGCTCTGACCCTTTTTTAGCTTTTTATGATATAATAGTTTGTACTTCAGAAAAGCTCGATTCTTTAATAAGGCATGAAGCAAGCTGGATAAAAGATGTTGGATTGTTTGTAATAGATGAAATTCATTTATTAAACGATTTTTCTAGGGGTCCAACTTTAGAATTCTTAATAGCAAAATTAAAAGAGTTAACTAATGCAAAATTTTTGGCTTTAAGTGCAACTATAAAAAATATTGAAGAAATTGCAAAATGGTTAAAAGCAAAATATTTAATTACAGATTTTAGGCCTGTAAAGCTATATGAAGGTGTTTTATTTTCCAACAAAATTTATTTAAACAATTTTAAAAAAATAAAATTAAATAGCAAAAGCTTAGAAGAATTTGTAGAATTTATTTTATCTAAAAATAAGCAAGTATTAATTTTTGTCTCAACAAGAAAAGAAGCAGAAGCTTTAGCTAAAAGGTTAAGCGAAATAACTAAAAAATTTGCAGAAAGCGATTTAAATGAAATTTCGAAAGAAGTTTTAAATGTTTTAGAAGTTCCTACTGAACAATGCAAATTGCTTTCAGAATTAGTAAAACGTGCTATTGCATTCCATCATGCTGGACTGCTTTATAAACAAAGAAAAATAATTGAAGATGCATTTAAGAATAAAAAATTAAAAGTAATTGTTTCAACTACTACTTTATCAATGGGCTTAAATTTACCAGCTTTTTGTGTAATAATTGCAAATTATAAGAGATATAGAGAAGAAATAAGTGTTTTAGAATATAAGCAAATGGTAGGAAGAGCTGGAAGAGTTCCTTATGATAATTTTGGTTTAGGATTAATTTATGCTAAAACTCCTTTAGAAGCAAAAAAACTTTTTAGAAAATATGTTGCTGGAGAAATAGAAGAAATAACTTCTAAAATAGGAAACGAAATAATATTAAGGTCTCAAATTCTTTCATTAATAGCAAACAATTTTTGTAATAATGAAAAAAGTTTAGAAAAATTTTTCAAAAAAACATTCTTTTTTGTTCAAACAAAAAATTTAAGATATTTAAGGGAAAAAATAAAAGAAATTATAAAATTGTTAGATAATTGGAATTTTATAATAAAAAAAGAAAATTACGAAACTACAAGAATAGGTAAAAGAGTAAGCGAGCTTTATATTGATCCTTTATCTGCAAAAATTTTATTAGATGGTTTAGAAAATTTGAAAAAAGATATATCATTTTTAATTTTAATTTCTTTAACAACAGAAATGAAATTTTTGCTAAATGTAAAAGAAAAGGAATATGAAAAAATAATTAAGTTTTATTACGAAAATAAACAATTTTTTCCTATAAAAGCTCCAGAAGAATATGAAATTGAGTTTGAATACATTTTGCCTAGCTTAAAAGTTTCTATGATTTTATTTGATTGGATAAACGAATTAAGCGAAGATGAAATAATGAAGAAGTATGGAGTTACTCCTGGAGAGCTCAGAAATATTGTAGAAATTGCTGACTGGATTTTATATAGTTTACATGAATTAGCATTATTAAAGGGAAAAATGGAAATTCTAAAAGAAATTAAGAAAATGAGAATTAGAGTTAAGTATGGAATAAAAGAAGAGTTATTGCCATTAATAAGATTAGAAGGAATTGGAAGAGCAAGAGCAAGAAAACTTTATTTGCATGGAATAAAGAGTATTGAAACTTTAAGGAAAATTCCTTATCAAACTTTAGCAATAATTATTGGACCAAAAATTGCTGAAAAAATAAAGAAACAAGTTTCTGAAGAAGATTTAAATCAAAAAATTTTAAAAGAGTTTGGATTTAAGTTCGAAGAAGTTGAATAAAATTATGAAAAACTTAATTCTAAGCTTAATAATCGCTTTATCTATTATCTTTTCTATACTAATTCTTTCTAAAAAAGAAAATGTAGAATTTTGCGGAATTTCGACCTATGGAAAATGTTATAATGATGAAGATTGTATAGTTAGCGGTTGCAATAATGAAGTTTGCCAATCAAAATATGAAGAAATTATTTTTACTCCTTGCATATTTAAAGAATGTCACAAAAATTTAAATTTTTCTTGTAAATGTATTGAAAATAAGTGTTCTTGGATTAAATCTTTTTCGGGGCCGTAGTCTAGCTTGGTTAGGACGCTGGTTTCGGGTACCAGTAGCCTGGGTTCAAATCCCAGCGGCCCCAAACTAATTTTGTTTATTTGATTATATCCAATTATCTAGAGAAATCATTTTTAGAAATAATTAACTAAATAATCTATGGAACTTACCTTAAGTTTTAAAACTGAAGAAGCAAGAGAATTAGCTCAAAAAATGAAAAAAATGTTTGAAAATCCTAACCCAAAATTAGTTAAAATTATTGGAAAAGAGAGAATAGAAAAATTTAAAAAAGTTTATTTCAAAATGCTAAAGCTTTATGATGAAGGCAAATTGCCAAAGCATGAAAATTATTTAGGAAATAATGAACTTGCAATAAGCATTTACAAAAATAAATATTATTTAAAAGATTTAGAAGGTAATTTTATAGAAACAAAGCCAGAGCATTTATTTTTAAGAGTTGCTTCTTTCATAGCTTCTGTTGAAAAAAAGCCAATAAAATTTGCAAAGATATTTTACAAGTTAATGTACGAAAGTTTTTTTATTCCTGCAGGAAGAGTTTTAGCTGGTGCTGGAGATTTGTATAGAGTAAAAACTTTGGCAAATTGCTTTGTTACAATAATTGAAGATGATAGCATTGAAGGTATTTGGAAAGCTTCTATGGAAGCTGCTAGAACATATTCATATGGAGGAGGAATAGGAATTGATATTAGTGTTTTAAGGCCAAAAGGTTCTGTTGTTCATAATGCTGCTCTATTCTCTACTGGCTCAGTGAGCTTTATGGAATTATATTCTTTAACAACTGGAATTATTGGTCAAGAAGGAAGAAGAGGCGCCTTAATGTTAACAATAGATGTAAAGCATCCTGATGTTCTAGATTTTATAAAAATTAAGCAAGTTCCAAATTGGACAACCAAACAAATAGTTGAACAATTAAGATTAACTGGAAACTTTACAGAAGAACAATTAAAAGAAATAGAGAAGCAAGTAATGGAAAATACTCAAGTTAGGTTTGCAAACATTAGCATAAAAGTTTCTGATGAATTCATGCAAGCTTTAGAAGAACAAAATAAATTTGGAAATGATAAAATTTTAGTTTATAAAAAATTCGATAAAAAAACTATTAAAAGAGTTGATAATATAAAAGATGTTCATTACTCTTACGGAATTCCTTCTAAAAATATAGAAAATTATAAGTTAGAAAAAGTTTTTTCTAGCATAGAAGAATTGAACGAATACTTAAAACAATATAATAAAAATGTAACTTTAGAAGAATTGCAAGATGCTTATAAAAGGGATGTTTTTGGAGATTATGTTATTGAATTAGAAAATGAAAACTTTGATTTAGCAATAAGGTTTTCTGGAGATTTTATGCTTTACTTTTCTAGCGAACAAACAGGAGAAATAAGAAAACTAATAAAAGCTAGAGATATTTGGAATGAATTTGTTGCAAGCAATTATAAAACTGCAGAGCCTGGAATAATGTTTTGGAGCAGAATGAAAAAATATAGCCCAAGTGATTATGCTGGCTTTCCTATAATAACAACAAATCCTTGTAGTGAAGTTCCATTAGAAGATGGTGGAGCATGCAATTTAGGTTCAATAAATCTTTCAAGGTTTGTAATTTATCCATTTACAGAAAATGCAAAAATAGATTATTCTCTGCTCAAAAAAGTTGTAATATATGCAATAAGGTTTATGGATAATGTTGTTGAATGGAATATTCTTTTACATCCATTAGAAAAACAAAGAGAAGCAAGTAGAAAAACTAGAAGAATTGGATTAGGAGTTATGGGAATTGCTGATATGTTTATTCAATTGCTAATAGATTATGATTCTGATGAAGCATTAAAAGTTTTAGAAAATGTAATGAAAATTATTGCAAACTCTGCTTATTATGCTAGCTGCATTCTTGCAAAAGAAAAAGGAAAGCTCGAAATAGATTATGATAAGTATCTAGAAAACCCATTTATAAAAGAATCTATTTCTCCAAAAATAAGGGAAATGATTAGAATTTATGGAATTAGAAATATTGCATTACTTTCTATTGCACCAACAGGAACAATTTCGAACATTGCAGTATCTTTTTCCATAAACGGAAAAAATTATATTGGAGTAAGCGGTGGAATAGAACCGATTTTTGCACTATATTATACGAGAAGAACAGAAACTGTTGAAAGAAATAGAATATTTAAAATATTTCATAGTACAGTTCAAGCATACATAGATTTAAAAGGAATAAATAAAGAAGTTCAAGATGCAAAAGATTTAGAAGAATTGAAAAAGCTTTTGCCTAAATGCTTCTTTAAAACTGCTCATTATATTGATCCGTTTAAAAGAGTGGAAATTCAAGCTATAGCTCAAAAGTATATAGACCATAGCATTTCTAGTACAATAAATTTGCCTGCAGATATCCATCCTGAAACTATATCTGATTTATACATTTATGCTTGGAAAATGGGATTAAAAAGTGTAACAGTTTATAGAGAGGGTAGCAGATTCGGAATATTAACTGAAATTAGAGAAAAGAAGGATTTTGATGAGTTTAGCAAAAAAGTTTTTGAATTGTATGTAAAAGGAAAGAAATTTTTAATAAGAGGGGATGAAGTTATTATTATAAAAGATAAAATGACTACTCTATATCATCTCTGGAAAGAAGGAAAAATTAAGATATGATAAAAATAGAATCTTTAGAAGAAATAAAAGTAAAAGAAGTTGAAGAGAAAAAGGAAAGAAAAGAAGAAATTTCTTCTGTAGCATTAGAAAGACCATATGTAGTTGATGCAAAAGTTTATAAATTAAAAAGCAATTTTGCAAGACATAGCATTTTTATAACTATTGGTTATATAAAGCAAGATGGAAAAGTTAGGCCTTTTGAAATATTTATAAATAGTAAAGATTTAACTAGAGCTGCAGAGTTTGCAGCTTTAACAAGATTATTATCTGCTATTTTTAGAAGAAGCGAAGACCCAACTTTTATTATAGAAGAACTAAGAAGTATATATGATCCTAATGGAAAAGCATATTTAAAAAATGGAAGAGTAATAACTTCTTTGTATGGAGAAATTGCAAATGTCATAGAAGATTTCTTTATTGAAATGGGAATTATAAAAAAGGAAGAAAATAAAGTTTTTTTAAACTATAAAAATGAAAAGGTTGAAGAAATAGATATTTCTCATTTACAAATTTGTCCAAAATGCGGAACAAAAACTTTAAAAGTTGAAAGTGGATGTTATTATTGTATTAATCCCTCTTGTGGATATACTAAATGCGAATAGCTTTTTATGAAGCTAGAGAAGATGAAGTAGAATTTTTTTCTAAAGAATTAAAAGATTTTGAATTATATTTTTTTAAAGAGCCGCTAAATGAAAATAATTTAGTTGATGCTGAAATTATTTCTGTTTTTGTAGATTCAAGAATAAATTCAAAAATTTTGGAAAAATTGAAAAATGTAAAATTTATTTGTACCAGATCCACTGGCTATGACCATATTGATATAGAAGAATGCAAAAAAAGAGGAATAGTAGTTTCCAATGTTCCAGCTTATGGTATTGAAACTGTTGCTGAGCATACTATTGCTTTAATTTTAGCTATTTCAAGAAGACTTTTCGAAAGTTTTGAAAGAACTAGAAAAGGAAATTTCTCAAATAAAGGTTTAACAGGTTTCGAGCTTAAAGGAAAAACATTAGGAATAATTGGAGCTGGAAAAATTGGAAGAAGAGTTGCAGAGCTTGCTAAAGCTTTTGGAATGAGAGTTATCGCTTATGATATTTATCCAAACTTTGAAGAAGCGAAAAGAATTGGATATGAATATGTTGATTTTGATACACTTTTAAAAGAAGCAGATATAATTTCTTTGCATGCAAATTTAACAAAAGAAAATTATCATTTGTTAAATGAAAATGCTTTTGAAAAAATGAAGAATGGAATAATTATAATAAATACTGCAAGAGGAGGTTTAATAGATACTAAAGCGCTAATTAAATATATTGGATTGGGAAAAGTAAAGTATGCTGCATTAGATGTTTTAGAGAATGAACCAGAAATAAAAGAGGAATTAGAAATATTTGGAAAAGAGCTTAGTGAAGAAGAAACAAAAAATATTTTAGCTAATTATATTCTTTTTGAATTGGAAGACCAAGCAAAAGGAGTTTTAATTACTCCACACAATGCTTTTAATAGTATAGAAGCTCTAGAAGAAATAAAAAGAATTACTCTTGAAAACATTATTTCTTTTATTAAAGGCAATCCTATAAACGTTGTTTCTAAATAATTATGGAATTATTAAGAAAGGAATTAATTGAGCCTAGAGAATATCAAATTAATATTGCAAATACTGCAATTAAAGGGAATACTTTAGTTATTTTACCTACTGGTACTGGTAAAACTATTATTGCAATAATAGTTGCAGCTAATAGATTAAATAAATATCCAGAAAGTAAGGTAATGATGCTAGCACCTACAAGACCTTTAGTTTTGCAGCACGAAAAAACTTTTAAAAAGCTTTTAAAAATAGATTCAAATAGAATTGTTGCAATTACTGGAAAAATTCCTAAAGAAGAAAGAAAGTTCTTGTATAAATTTGCTAAAATAATAATTGCAACTCCTCAAACAATTCAAAACGATTTAGAAAGCAATATTTTAAACCTTCAAGATTTTAGCTTAATTGTTTTTGACGAAGCACATAGATGTGTAAAAGAATATGCATATACTTATGTTGCAAAAAAATATTTGGAACAATCAAAATATCCGTTAATTTTAGCTTTAACAGCTTCTCCAGGAAGTGAAGAGGAAAGAATAGAAGAAATAAAAAATAATTTAAACATTCAATTTATTGAAATAAGAACTGAAAAAGATGAAGATATTAGAAAATACATTAAAAAAATTGAATACCTTTACGTTTATGTAGATTTGCCAGAAGAAATAAAAAGTGCTAAAGAAAATATTGAGAAAATTAGAAATGAAATAATAGATTGGCTAATAAAAAATGGTATATTAAGTAGTAAGGAAATAAAAAAGAAGGAAATAATTAAACTTTATCAAAATCTTTTAGAAAGCGAAGATAAATTTTTAAACAAACAATTTTTCTCTTCAATAATTTTCAAAGTTTTGCAACTAATAAAAATTGAATATTTATTAGAACTTTTGGAAACTCAAAGCCTTTTAGCTTTTTTAGAATATTTAAACAAACTAAAGCAAAGCAAAAAAGTTTATGAAAGAAATTTGGTTAATGATTTGAGAATAAGGATTGCTGAAAGCATAGTTAAAAACTTTTTGGAAAAGGAATTTATTCATCCAAAACTCCAAAAGCTAGAAGAAATATTAAACTATCTTATTCAGCAAAATCCTCAAGTAAAAATAATAATTTTTGCAAATTATAGAAGCACAATAGAATATATTTACAAAAAGTTAAAAGATAAGTTTAAAATTGCAAAACTTGTGGGACAAGCAACAAAAGAAGGTTCAGAAGGAATGAGTCAAAAAGAACAAGAAAAAGTTATAAGAGATTTTGCTTCTGGAATTTATAATGTTTTAATATGTAGCAGTGTAGGGGAAGAAGGATTAGATATTCCAAAAACTGATTATGCAATATTTTACGAGCCTGTTCCAAGCGAAATAAGAACTATTCAAAGAAGAGGAAGGGTCGGGAGACAAACAAGCGGAAAAGTAATAATATTAATAACTAAAGGAACTAGAGATGAAGCTTATTACTGGGCTGCTTTCCATAAAGAAAGAAGAATGAGAAGAATAATTTATGATATTAAAAAAGAATTAACATATGCAAAAAACATTTAGTCAGAAGCCATTAATAATTTGTGATTATAGGGAAAGAAAAATTATTGAAATTTTGAAGAATTTTAATGATATAAAAGTTGTAGAAGAGAAGCTTGAAGTTGGAGATTTTTTAATAGAAGATATTGTTATTGAAAGAAAAAGTGTAGAAGATTTAATAAATTCTGTAATAGATAAAAGATTTTTTGAACAAATAGAAAATTTAAAAAATCAAAAGGCATTAATAATAGTTGAAGGAATAGTTACAAATGAAATTTTAGGTGCAATTGCAAGAATTATTTCAGAAAATATTTCAATAGTTTTTACTTTGAACGAGAATCAAACTGCAGAACTTTTAAGAAAAATTGCAATAAAAAAATTGGAAAAAGCAAATGTTATTAAAACTAAAATAAAAAAGAAGGGAAAAACAGAAAAGGAAAAAATAATTTCAATTCTTATTTCTTTTCCTGGAATTTCTTATAAAAGTGCTGAAATAATAATGAAAAAATATTCTAGTATAAAAGATTTTGTTAACTCTAGCAAAAGCAAATTAACTTCGCTTTTTGGAAAAAGAGGAGAAAATATTTATGAAATTTTAAATAAAAATTTTAATGAATTAAATGAATGAAATAGTTGTTGGAATAGATATTGGGGCAACTAGCGCTATAGCAATATTTGATAGGAATGAGAATCTTTTGTTTTTAAAAAGTAAAAAAGAATATTCCTTAAGCGAAATAATAAAAGATATAATAAGCTTTGGAAAACCTATTTTAATATGTACAGATAAAGTTAAAATTCCTTTTAAAATTAAAAAAATTGCATCAAGCTTTTCTTGTAAAATATTTCATCCAATTAAGGAACCAAAAGAGAAATCAAAAATTAGATTAACTAAAAACTTTAATTATAAAAATGTTCATGAAAGAGATGCTATTTATTCAGCTTTAAAAGGTTTGAAAAGTATTAAAAATAAAATAATTGTTAAAAAAGAAGAAATTAAAGTTAATAAAACTTTTTCCGAAAAAAAGGTTGAAAAATTAGATGATAGGGATAAATTAGTAAGAAGAATAATAGAGTTGAAAGAAGAAAATAAAAGATTGAAGGAAATAATAGAAAAGTTGAAAGAAAGAAAAAATTTTATAATACAAGAAGTAAAAATTGAAAAAAACGAAGCTTTAGAGAAAAAAATTGAAATTCTTGAAAAAATTATTGAAATTTTGAAAGTTTGGAATAAGAAAGATTATATTTGTTTAAAACTTGAAGAAATTGATTATGAATTCTTAAAAGAAGTTGTAAATCATTTGCCTGCTGAAAAAATAGTAATTGCTTCTAACGATATAAAAAATGCTTCAGTTCTTGTAGAATTGGGAATAAAATATATTATAACTGAAAAAAAGTTTGAAAATTATAATTTAAACATTCTTATAGATAATTTGAATAATTACTCTGAAATAGAAAATTTAAGTAAAGAAAAAATAAATTCGCTTTTAAAAGAAAAAATAAAAGAATTGATAAATGAAAAAAATTATTATTGATACTTTAGCAGCAATTTTAGGAATATTTTTAGCAGTTTATTTTTCTAAATTTCTTTATTCTCCTTTTGCAATATTAGATAAAGCTTTCCTAACTTTTTTCTTAGGCCTATTTTTTAATTTAAAAGTTGAAAATTTTGAAATACAAATTGATAATTATTTTTTTATTATAGATGAAAGTTGCACAATTATTAAACCTTTTCTAATAGTTTTTCCTTTGCTTTTAATTAACAAGCAAAGAAAAATTCTGAATTTTTTTATTCTCTTAATATTTTTGAATTTTTTTAGGCAAGCACTAGAAGTTTTTTTAGTTGTAACTTTTGATTTTAAAACTTATATATTTTCTGACTTGCAAAATGTTTTTTTACCTTATTTAATTATTTTCTTTCAATTGTTAAAGGATTATTCAACTATGAAAGTCGACTCAAATTGAGCAACAACAGAATTTTCAATTTCTTTTAAAACTGGATATTCTTTTACTATTCCTAATCTGATTCCTTCACTTATAGCAAAATCTATTTTGTGTTTAGGATAGTTTAACCATCTTTTTGAAAAAGGTAAAGTTAAAAATTTTTTATATGCATCTTCAAGTATTTCGTTATAAATTCTTAAATGTTTAATTTTTGTCGGATTAATTATTTGAAAAATTGTAGAAGGAAAAGAATCTTTTACTTTTCCTTCTCCATTACTCATAAAAACTTCGAAAGCAATTGGCATTCCTTTTTCTAAAACAAAATTGCTATTGTTTTTTCCATTTAATATAGTTGGCTCGGTATGTATTTCATAATAACCTAGCCCGTGCCCTCCTAAATTTCTTACAGGCTTTACATCAAACTCTTTAGCAACTTCTTCACATATTTCTCCAAAAATTTTAACTTTTGTTCCCTCCTTTATTTCTTTTAAACATTCTTCAAAAGCTTTTTTAGCGGCTTTTACAACATTATTTTCTTTTCCATAAGTCTTTGCTGTATCGAATATAAATCCATCAATATGAATTCCAAAATCTATTTTAACTATATCATTTTCTTTAATAAAAACATCCTGCTCTGGAGTAAAATGCGCTGCAACATTATTTATTCCTATGTTAACTGGAAATGCCGGTTTTGCTCCGAGCTCCTTTATTTTTTCTTCAATTTTTTCTGCAATAATTAAAGCATTGTTTTCTTTTTTAATAAGGTCATCAACAAATTTCCAAACTTCTTCTGAAATTTTAAGTAAATTAGGATAAACTTCTCTATACTTTTCAAAATAATTCATTATAATTTTAGTAAGAAGTTTTCAAAACCAAACCTTTCGAAAAACTTTACAATTATTTTTCTAACAACTTCTTCTTTTTCTCTTACAGGATAATAAATTGATGGATTAGTTCTTTCAATTTTTGTTAATAAGCCTATATTAACTAATGAATTCAATCTTTTTCTTAATCCTTCTAAACTTATTTTTACATTATTTTGACTTATTAGTTCTTTGTATAATATTGGTAAACAATATGGTTGAGTATCGTTTGGAAATTCTTTGCCTGTTACATAAAATTTTTTAAGTATTAAAACATCTAAAAAGTCTATTCTTTCAAGTATTTGGTTTATTAAAATTTCTTGCTTTACTTCATTTTGTAATTTTAAATCCATGGCTTTGCTTTTTCCCTAAATAATAAATTAATTATGTTTTTAATTTTTATTTCTATAGTTTGTTGAAGTTTTATTATAGCATAATTTCCTTCTGTTATTCTTCCCGGATTAATTAAAAAAGTATTTCCTAACCTATCTACTCCAAAAGCTTCAATTATATGAGAGCAAATTGCTAAAGTTGGTTGATATTTCAAAATAAATTCTCTTATTGCTTCGCTTCCTACATGTGCTCCGCTAAAAATTAAATCAAGCTTAGTATCTTTTGGAGGCATATGAGTAACAAGAACTTTTGTTTTTACATTTTGAATTTTTTTATATAAACTTTCTAATGCTAATTTAAATTCTTCTTCGCTTGGTTCAAATGTTGTTCCTATTGGAGTTTTCGCGCCTCCAAATCCAAAAAATGCAATATTATCAAATATCTTATAATCGTTATGAACAGAAAAAGTTTCTTTTTTTAATAGTTCAATTATTTTTCCATCATTATTGCCTGGAACAGTAATTATTGGCTTTTCCAAAATTTTTAAAATTTCTATTAAAATTTCTGCAACTTCTTCTTCATCATCAAAATTTATTAAGTCTCCGTTAAAAACAACATAATCGAAAACTTCATTCTTCTTTATGTAATTTAAAAATTTTAATAAATTTTCCGCTTCTCCTTGAATTTCAGAAATTGCTAATATTGTTGCCATAATTATTGAATTGTAACATAATAAACTCTAAATTCTTCGTAATAATTTCCAATTTTATTACTCCAATAAGCTCCATATGGCTTTTCATAAGTTAATGTTCCTTGAAGAGGATTAGGACTTTCTGTAGAAATATAAAATTGATGCTTATAACCACCTTTTGCCAAATATACAGCGATTCTATAAGTATTTGAACCTACCAAAGTAACTCTTACAACATGGTCTTTCCAATCATCTAAAGTTGAAGGAGGATTAAAAGGATTGTACAAGTCTTCCCAAAAAATTAAAATATCTTCAATTGCATTTTCTATAGGATTTAATTTAAAAAGAAAGCTTCCATGAGGATCGGTCCAATTAAAAATCCATACGTTCTTTAAATTTGGATTTTTAAATATTATAATAGGAGAATCTAAAGGCTTATTATTCCAAGAAGATGTTTGAGTTTGAACAACAAAATTATCTAAGTTTTCATAAACTGGAACCTTGCCTGATATTGGACCAACTTCTGCTGTTAAATCTCCATTATTGCTTTTAAATATCAAATATTCCTTTGTTATATAATTAAATACAACCCAATGTGGACTACTAAAAGCTACAAAAGTCATGTTACTTCTTGCTATATTAAAAACTAAGCTTTCGCAAATATAATCAAAATTTCTATAAATTCTTCTACCGCCAACATAAATTTCTAATTTATGAGTTCTAACACTAATATCTGAAGGAATAAAATTTACATAAATTTTTGCTAAAGTATTTGGAAAAAGCCTTTGATCAAAAGTTACTAGTTGCTCTTTTCCATCTATGCTTATTTTAATTTCTTCTGGTTTTATTTCTTCTGTACCTATTACTTTAACATAAAGGGTTATAATACTGTTTTGGCAATCTAGTTCTAAATTTATTATTTCTAATGTTTTGACTTGAGTTAAAGTAAAAATAAAATAAATAAATGTTCCTATAAAACCTATTACCAAAAAGAGTAATAAAATTGATGTTATTTCCATAAAAAGAAATATTTTAAAAAGAAACAATTAATATTATGAAAGGAATAAGTGAAGTAGTAGCAATGCTTTTAATGCTAGTAATAACTATAGGACTAGTAGGAACTGTTTGGTATTTCTTATCAGGAACTACTAAAAGAGGGAACTTCCAAATAATTGATGTTGTTTGTAATGCAGGCAATCCAGCAACTGTTAGAATAGTTGCTAGTTATACTGGAGCTGATGCTACTCCTGGAGATATAACTGTAAGAGTAAGAAACAAATTAACTGGTACTTGGACTACAGCTTCTAGTACAATATATAAAGGTACTAATTGTAATAGAGATACTATTGGAGCTGCTGGATGTAATACTCAAGCAACTGCAACTGCTCCTGTAACAAGCGGAGAAACCGTTGGTATTAGTAGTTCTGCTGGAAATATAGGAATCGGAACTCCTATTGATGTACAAATATTAGTTTTTGGACAACCTTCTGGGCTAGCTTCAGTAACTTGCTACTAATTTCTTTTTAAATTTTAATTTTTTATGGTAATAAACATAACTGACATAGAGCCTTTAGCATATTGTATTGCTATAAGAGATTTACTTGATATAGAAAGGTTTCAGAAAAGTTTTGGAGATGTAATAATTTTAAGGTATAGAATTTCTGAGTTTGAAAGTGATATAAAAAGAATGAAAAATGAACTGTTAATGAATTTAAAAAAGTTTGAGCCTGGATTTAAAACCCTTATAATTGCTTTATTAGATAAGCTTTATGCTTTGGTTGAAAGATATTCAAATTTAGATTATGTTAAGACAAAAGAAGTTCAAGCGTCTATCAAAAAAATAATTAGAAAAATTATTTATTCCGAAGCTCAAGATTTTAAATTTATATATGAAGATTTTACGAGAGATGTTTTTCTAAAAATTTATGATTTGTTTAATCAAGGCTTAAAAGCAAAAATATAATTTAATTATGGCAAAAAAGAAAGCTAGAAGAGTTAAAAAGAAAAGAGCCGCGAGAAGAAAAAAGAAAAAATAAAATTATAAAATTCTTTTAAGCTTTTTTCATTTTTTTTCTTTTTTAATAATTTAATTATCGGTGCCCCGGTCGTCTAGCGGCCAAGGATGCGAGCCTCTCGAGCTCGAGACCCGGGTTCAAATCCCGGCCGGGGCAAATAAGAAAAAACTTATAATCATATTATGCCGGGGTGGCGGAGTGGCTTCACGCGGCGGGCTGCAGGGTTTTGTGAAAAGATGATCTACAGAAACCCGCAGATCCGGGGTTCGAATCCCCGCCCCGGCTATTTAGTTTAAATTAATTAATTTTATGAAATCTGTTTCGACAATATTATCAATTTTACTGATACTAATAATAACAATAAGTTTTACAGGCGTTTTTATTTACTTTCTATATTCTTTCAAACAAGGCAACATATTTATTTCTGATGGAATTTGTTATTTCATTTCTAAAAATTACATAAGCATAAAACTTTCAGCAAATTATAATGGTAATGATGTTAGGAAAGAAGATTTAAACATATTTATTAGGGATAAAATTAGTGGAAATAATTTTAATCCTTTAGCTTATGAAATCTTTAAAGGATATGATTGTAATAAATTTTCAGTAGGCTTTGATAGTTGCAACGTTACTTCTGACATAATTACTTCTGGAGAAAACTTAGGAATACAAATAATTTCTAGCACTTCATCTCAACAAATAGATGTATTTATAGGAGTAAAGGGAAATAAACCTTCAGTTTTTTCTTTAACTTGTTTTTCTTCTTTAATAATTGATATGCCTTTTGATGAAGGAAGTGGAAATATAGCTTATGATTATAGTGGCAATAACAATAATGGTAATATATACAATGCAATATGGACAACTGGAATTACAAATAAAGCTTTGCTCTTTAATGGAAGAGATTCATATGTTTATGTACCAACTTTAGAGCCTTTATCTACTTATCCTGCAAAATCTATTAGTTTTTCTGTTTGGATATATTCTTATGGAACTCCTCAAGGAAATTTTCAATATGATTGGCAAAAAATACAGCAAGTATTTGAAGGACATACTTCTACTTGGGAAATTTTTGCAGAAGGAATCATTCCAGGATACTTTCTCTTTCTAATAACAGATGGCTCTGGAAATAGGCGTATAACTTCAACTACTTTAGAAGCTAATAAATGGTATTTTATAGTTGGAACTTATGATAGTTATTCCCAAAAACTTTATGTAAATGGAGAATTAAAATCTGAACTAGATTGGCAAGGTGATTTCCAAATAAATAGTGGAGCTATAACTATTGGAAAGGATTTTGAAGGGAATATACAATATTTTAATGGTATAATAGACAATTTTAAATTATTTTCTACAGCTTTAAATTCTTTTGAAATTAATTTTCTTTATAATTCAAAAATTTAAATTTTTTCAAAGTTTTTCTCAACAACTTCCCAATCTAAGTTATCAAAGAAGGCTTCCACATATCCTTTTCTATTAGTTCCATAATCTAAAAAATATGCGTGCTCAAACATATCTAATGCTAATATAATTACAGAATTTTGAAACATGTAAACATTTTGTTCATCTCCAATTGTAACAAATAATTTTTCTAAAGGAAAAGACCATACTAACCAAGCCCAACCTCTAGCAGCTAAAGCTGTCGCTTTAATTTCTTTCAAGAATTTTTCAAAAGAACCAAAATCCTTATTTATCTGGTCTGCTAATTTTCCTCCAGGTTTTCCTCCGTTTCCGCCTAAATGCCCAAAATAGATTTCATGATTAATCATTCCTCCATAAGCCCTTGTTAGTTCAACTTTAAGAGCTCTTATCAAAGAGTAAGTAGGATTTGCTTTTTCAAACTCTTCTTCGCTCAATTCTTTAATTTTCTTAGTTATTTCGTTAAACTTACTTACATAACCTTCATAAAGCTTTAAATGTTCTTCTATAGTTTTTGCAGAAATCCCCTTCATTTGAAATAGTTGAGGTCTTTCCTTTTTGAAATCTATTGGCTTTATTTCTTCCATAATATAACATTGTTATATTATATTTTAATTGTTTTTATAGAAAATTTTTTAAAGCAACCCATTAAATATAAAGTAAATATTTGTAAAGCTATTGAAAAAGCAAAAATTATTTCGTAATTATGATAAACTATTGGTAAGATTGAAGAAGGTAATAAGCTTAAAATTCCAATTCCTATATTTATACAAAGAGAGCCTATTCCACAAACTTGTAAAGAAAGGTAGGCTATAAGAGAAGATAAACTAGCTAATCCTATTGCTCCATAAGTTTTGAAAGATTTTATTCTTTCTTTTATTCCTCTAACTAAGCAAGTAACGACTAAAGCAAAAGTTATTATAAAAATATAGCCAAAATAAAATTTATCAGAAGCAAATACAGAAGGAGGAACTAAAAAATACCCTATAACTAATGAAATTAAGAAAACTATTTGACAATATTTGCTTTTTAAAATTTCTAAAATTAGCATTAATAAACTTCTACATTAAATCTTTTCTTAATAAATTCTATTGCTTCTTCTTTTGTAACTCTTTGCTTTCTAGAAAGAGTTCCGTCCTTTAAATATGCTCCTGGCCTTCTTAGTGAAACGCAAACATCCATTCCTAAAACTCCTATTTTATGGTCATACTTTACTCCAGGCAAATCAAAATATTTTTGAATTCCCAAACTAAAGTTTCCCCAATCGTCAAAAACTCTAGACGGAATTTTATAATTATAAACTTTGAATACTTTTTCCAAAAATTCTTCTGCTTCTTTTTTTCTTAAAGTAACTTTTACCCCAATAGGTTTTCCTTTTGGTACTCCAAAAGTAGACCTTTTTCTAGAATATGTTATTACAGGTTTTTTTCCTGTAATTCTAGCTAAAATTTCTTTTGCTTTTTCAATTTTTTCAGCATCAGCTCCGCAGCCTATATTCAAAACTACTTTTTCTACAAATATTTTTTGCCTCATTGGATTTTGAAGCTTTTGATTCATAATTTTATTAATGGTTCTTTTTCCCCGACAACAAAAATATTTTTTCTATCAGTTATTACTTTATTTCCTACATCTATTTCAACTAACCATGCCCTATTAAAACCCCCTTTATGTATTTTTTTAATTTCTCCATAGCTACCAGCATTTTCTCCTTTAACTATTAAACCTATTTTTCCTTCTTCAAATTTTATATGCTTCTTTATTTTTAAATTTGGTAATTCTATTAAGAGAGAGTCATAAGGTTTTATTGAATTATCTTCAACCAAAACATTTTTTCCATCATGAAAAGTTAATTGATATTTGTTTTTTGAAACTTGAGTTTTCTTTTTAACTCTAACTATTTTTAATTTTGCTTCATTTTCATCTATTTTTTCTAATTTTAAACCTTTTTTGTGAGGTAAAACTCTATAATATTCATTAATTTCTTCAATAGAAATTGTGTCAAACAATCCAACTGGAAATCTATATTCTTTAACTACTCTTCCGTCAACTTTAATTTTTCCTGAATGAATTATTTTTTTAGCCTCTTTTAAGTTTTCCGCATAGCCTAAAATATCTCTTATAATTATAGCTAAAGGTATAGAAAAATCTTTTGAATGCGGTCCAGGTAAAGGAGTAACTGCATATTTAAACTTTTTCCTTTCTATAGGCCATATTTTTGGTGCTGCTAACCTTTTCGTCCAAACCATAAAAATATAAATTTAATAAATATAGAGTTAAAAATAAATAAAAAACAGGAAAAAAATTATTTGGCTTTTACAACGTCTAAAACAATTCCTGCTCCTACTGTAATTCCCATATCTCTTATTGCAAACCTTCCTAATGCTGGAAATTCTGAAAACTTTTCTACTACTACTGGCTTTAATGGTTGAACTCTTATTCTTGCTGCATCTCCAACTTTAATAAATTCTGGCTTTTCTTGAACTACTTGCCCGCTTTTTGGGTCTATTTTTGCTATTATTTCAACAATTCTTCCAGCAACTGTTGCAGTATGAATATGGAATACTGGAGTATAACCTGCTGCTATAGATGTTGGATGGTTTAATATTATTACTTGTGCTATGAACTCTTTTGCCACAGTTGGAGGAGCATTCGGATGGCCTGCAACATCTCCTCTTCTAATATCTGTTTTTGCTACTCCTCTTACATTAAATCCTATATTATCTCCTGGCAAAGCTTCTTGCATTGGTTGATGATGCATTTCAATACTTCTTACTTCTCCCTTTACTCCTGGAGGTTCGAAAACTACTGTATCTCCTACTTTTAATCTTCCGCTTTCAACTTTACCTACTGGAACAGTACCTACTCCGCTAATGCTAAATACATCTTGAATAGGAATTCTTAGTGGCTTGTCAACTGGCCTTGGAGGAACTTGTAATTGGTCTAATGCCTCTACTAAGCAAGGTCCTTTATACCATGGCATTTTTTCACTTCTTTTAGTTATGTTTTCTCCTACTTGAGCTGCTACTGGAATTACTGGTATTTTATCTACAGGAAATCCTAATGGTTTTAATAAGTTTATTACTTGCTCTTTTAGTTCATTAAATCTTTTTTCATCATAATTAACAGTATCCATCTTTGTTATAGCTACTATTAATTGATTTATTCCTAATACTCTTAACAAATATGCATGCTCTTTTGTTTGTTCTTGAATTCCTTCTCCAGGTTTTGCAGAAACTACTAATATTGCTGCGTCTGCTTGACTTGCTCCTGTAATCATGTTCTTTACAAAATCTCTATGGCCTGGAGCATCTATTATTGTAAAGTAATACTTTTGAGTTTCAAACGGTCTATGAGCTATATCAATTGTCATTCCTCTCTTCCTTTCTTCTATCTCTCTATCCAAAATGTAAGCAAACTCTCCTCCTTCTATTTTAAATTCTTGAGCTAGTTCTCTTAACTTTCTTAACTCATCTTCTCTTATAGCTCCTGTTTCGTAAAATAGTCTTCCTGCTAAAGTTGACTTTCCTTGGTCTACATGCCCTACTATTACTAAGTTTAAGTGTGGTTTTGCCGGCATAAATCTATTTAACTAAAATATTTAAATATTTAATGGATTTAGGAAAAGAAATTCTAGAATTTTTCATTACTTTTTTAATAGCATTTCTTGTTATGAAAATTATCTTGCCTGAAATTATAGGAATCGAATTAACCGCTGTTGTTTCTAGTTCTATGGAGCATAGAGAAGATATCGAAATAAAGCATTACTCTTTTTTAGAAAAAAAATATAATTATACTAGAGAATATATAAATTCTTGGCCTTTTAAGTATGGATTTAAAGTTGGAGATGTTCTAGTAGCAATAAAGAGTGATAACTATAATATTGGTGATATAGTGCTTTATAGAGGCTGCGGAAATGTGCCAATATCTCATAGAATAGTTTACAAATATGATTCTTACTATGCTATTAAAGGCGATAACAATTTAGGATTTTTAACTGGCTGCATTAATGAGGAAAAAGTTGAAAAAGAAAGAATAATTAGTAAAGTTGTTTTTGTTCTTCCAAAAATAGGATATGTTAGAGTATTGATTTATTACTTGTTAGGCATATAGAAAGGCTTAAATATAAAATAAGCTATATTTTTAAAATGTTAACCTGCCCAAAATGTGGAAACTTATTATTTCCAAAAAAGGAAAAGGGAAAAAATTATTTAGTTTGTAGAAAATGTAACTATAAAACTGAAGCTAAAAAAAGTTTAATTGTTTCTAGTGGAATAAAAGAAGAAAAAAAGGAAGCAATAGTAATTTCTGCTAAAGAAGAAAAAGAAAGTTTGCCAGTAACAAATGTTATTTGTCCCAAATGTGGAAATGATAAGGCTTTCTGGTGGATGCAACAAACAAGAAGCGCGGATGAGCCACCAACAGTTTTTTATAAGTGTACTAAATGTAATTATACTTGGAGAAGTTATGAATAAATACAAATATATAAAGCTAGAAGATGTAAATGAAAATTTGGAAGATGGCAAATATATGAGCTATGGAACTGTTTTAGATGTAATAGATAATGAAGTGATTTTTGAAGAAAATCCAAAAATAAAGTTTTTATCAATTTTTAAATTAGTACCAAATGAATTTGTAAGATTTTTCTTTAGCAAAAATAAGGATGAGTTTGTAATAGATTTCGTTAATAAATTAGAAGATAAAGAATTTTTTAAAAGTTATTTAAGAGAAATAGAAAAACTTTTATAAATTTAAATTTTCTAATATTATGTTTAAAGTAAGTACTTATGAAACAAACACTTTAAAAGATGTTTTTAGTAGCATAGTAAAGCTAGTCGAAGAAGGAGTACTAAAGTTTGAAAAGGATAAGGGACTTTATTTTACAGCAGCAGATAAAGCAATGATAAGCGTTATAAGATTGCATATATTGCCTTTAGCCTTTGAAGAGTTTGAAGTAGAAAAAGAGCAAGTAGGATTAAATTTAGATGAATTAGCTACTGTATTAAAAAGAGGGACAAAAAGAGATAAAACAGTAATGTATACTGAAGGTAATAAGTTTATTGTAGAATTCCAAAATTCTGCAAGAAGAAAATTTGCTTTGCCAGTATTAACTTTAAGCGAAGAAGAAATTCCAAATATTGATACTTTAACTTTTAAAGCAAAAGCTGAATTGCAAAGCGAAGGATTTAAGAAAATTTTAGATGATGCAAAGCAAATAGCAGATGAAATAGAAGTTTATACAGATGGAAATATTTTAAAATTTTCAGCCTTTGGAGAACTAAGCAACCTAGAAATTGAAATTGAAAAGGGGCAAGATATTTTGCTGGATTTAAATGCAGAAGAAGAAAGTAGGGCAAGATATCCTGTAGATTATTTAGTTGCAATGAGCAAAGTTGCAAAAGTTGCTGAAACTGTAACAATAGAATGGGCAACAGATTATCCAATAAAATTAACTTTCAAAGAAACTGATAAATTAATACTAGAATTTGTAGTAGCTCCAAGAGCTGTTGAATAATTTATTCATATCTTAATGCTTCAACAGGCTCTAATTTAGCTGCTCTTCTAGCTGGAAAATAGCCAGAAATTGCTCCCAATAAAGTTGAAATTAAAATTCCGAAAAATATTAAATCTAAAGTTATTATTGCCGTTTGAGGATTTTCAGAAAATGTGCTCCTAATTCCGTAAAAATTTATTATTCCAACAAAAATAAAGCTTAAAAATATTCCTATTAATCCTCCAATTAATCCTAGCAATACTGATTCAGTAATAAAAAGTTTTAAAATATCGAAATTCTTCGCTCCTAAAGCTTTTAAAGTTCCTATTTCTCTTGTTCTTTCTAAAACTGCTGTAAACATTGTATTAGAAATCCCTATACTTCCAACTAATAAAGAAATTGCTGCTATTGTGCTTAAAAAGAAGTTTATAGAATTTATTATTTCTACAATTGCATTTGCTATTTGCTGCGGAGAAAGTACTGTAAATGTTTTTTTATCTTCTTTTTCTTTTCTAGCAATTAAAAGTGCTGCTTCTATTTTTTTAGAAGTTTCTTCTAAATTTTTTGTTTCCTTAACTTTAACTTGAATAAAGTGAAACTGATTTTTTTGAAGGTTTGCAATTTCTCTAGCATCTTCTATATTCATAAAAACAACGTTGTCTATTATTCCCATCTGAAGTCCAGAAGATTTTAATATTCCAATAACTTTAAATTTTTTGTCGTTTATTGTTATATAGTCTCCAACATTTACTTTTTCTTTAAAAAGTTCTGTAGCTGCTCTATATCCTAATATTATACTCTTTTTTTCATTCGGATAAAAATTTCTTCCTTCCCCTATTTCAACATTAACAAAAGATTTCCAAATAGATGTATCTACTCCTCTAATAGTTATCGGTATAGTTTCTCCTTTAAATTTTGCTATAGAGCCAGTAATAATTTCTCCTTGAGCAAGCAAAACCTCTTCTATATTTTTTAGAGCATTTATATCTCTATCTGTAAAAATAGGAGTTGATCTAACGTTTGCTATTAATCTCATTAAGCTTGCAAAACCTCCTTCTCTTACTGTTCCTGGAAAAATCATTATTATATCGTGCCCAAAAACTGAAAGTAATTGAGAAGTAACACTTTTTCTAAATCCTTCGCCTATAGATAACATAGTAATAACTGTTGCTATTCCAATAACTATTCCTAGTATAGTTAGCCAACTTCTTAAACTTCTATGAGAAAGATTTTTAAGTGCTAAAAAAATTATATCTGAAAATTTCATTTTTTACCTTTTTTCAAAATAGACCTAAAGATTAAAATTATAAGAATTATTCCTAATATTCCTAAAACTATATAGCTTATTGAGAAAAATGAATTATTAATTCTGCTTTGATAGCTTTCTCCTTTTGTTTCTTCTTCAATTGTTTTTCCAAAGCTTGGTAAAAACAATTCTTTTTCAATGCTTTTTCTATATCCTAATGTATCTGTAAAATCTATTTTTATTTTTAAAGTAGAAATGTTTAAATTCTTAGGTAATTCAATAGTTACTGAAGAATAGTCTCCGGGCAATAAGTTTCCTAGACTATAACTATTTGGAAAAATACTTGCATTTTCAATCTTTAATATAACTGAATTTGCCTGAAAGTAGCCTGTGTTAATTACTTGCAAAGTTAAAGAGTTTGAAGAAACTTCTGTTAAAATAACATCAAAATCTATTTTTGGAATTATTTCTATTGAAGAAACAAAACTTAAATACTGAATAGTTCCAGAGCTATCTAAATATTGAAGATTGATTATTAAGGGTGCTGTTCCAAAAACATTTGATAAAGTTGTTATTGGAACTTTTAATTCGTAAATGCTCTTAGAATTTATAGAATTTATAAAAAAGATGTTAGATTTTCCGAAAGGAAGCAACAAAGTTGAATTTAATGTAACTACTACATTTTCTATTGAATAATCTTCTTTATTTTGAATTTTTATAGTTAAGTTAACTTTTTCTCCAGAATATATTTTATTTGGCTCAATAGATATTATTTCTATTTTTTGAGTAGATTTTATTTGTAGTAAAGAAGAAACAACAAATTCATTACAAGCTATATTGCATTCTTGAATCACAAAATAAATTAAATAATTTCCGGGCTTAGCATTCTTGTCTACATTAAATTTTATATAGTAGTTTATTGTTGAGTTTGGCAAAATATTTCCCAAATCTATATCTGTATAATTGCCTAAAAGTTTTATAGGAGCGTCAGAAAAAACATTTAAAAGTTTTGCTTTAGTTGAAAATAGCGATTTAAAAGATAGTTGAATGTATCCAGAAGCTCCAGGAACTATTATTTGAGGATAAACTAAAGAAAATACTTGAAGCTGAGAAAAAGAAATAGAAAAGAGAAATAGTATTATTGCAATATAAATTTTTAATTTCATAACTCTTTTAATATTTTACCGTCTTTTATAAATATTACTCTATCAGAATATTTTTTAAATTCTGGATTATGAGTAACTACAACTATAGTTTTTCCAATTTTTTGCAATTTTTTAAGCAATTGCATTATTTCCTTACCACTTTTAGAATCTAAATTTCCAGTTGGTTCATCTGCCAAAATTATTTTTGGATTATTTGCTAGTGCTCTTGCAATTGCTACTCTTTGCTTTTGACCTCCAGATAATTGAGATGGCAAACGATTTTCAAAACCTTTTAAACCAACTAATTCTAAAAGCTTTTTTGCTCTTTCTCTTCTTTCTTTTTTATCTTTTTTAGAAATAATCATTGGCAACTCTACATTTTCTAATGCAGTTAATGTTGGATATAAATTAAAAAACTGAAAAACAAAACCTATTTTTTCCATTCTCAAATTTGCTAATTCATTTTCACTCATTTTAGAAATCTCTTTTCCTTCTATATAGATTTTTCCTTTAGTAGGTTTGTCTAAACAACCAATTAAATGAAGCAAAGTAGATTTTCCTGAACCAGAAGGTCCCATTATAGAAACGAACTCTCCTTCTTTAATTTTTAAAGATATTCCTCTAATTGCAGCAACTTCTATTGAATCCATTTTATAAATTTTCCAAACATTTTCAGTTTTTATAATCATTTCTTAACAACAATTAGTGCATGGTCTTTTTGATATGGGTCTAATTCTACTCTTTCAACAATTTTTAGTCCTTTCTCTTTTAAATAACTTTCTACTTCCCTATAAACTTCTTTTGGCTTCTTTACAACATCTATACTTCTAGATTTTATAGCAATGATTCCGTATGAATTTTCTTTTCCAAATTTTTCCAAGTTGTCTACAAATATTCTTGGCTCGTCTGGCTGAGCAACATCGCAATAAACTAAATCTACTTTAGAAATTATAAAGTGCGAATAAGTTTGAGGCTTTCTTGCATCAGCCAAAATTGGTAAAATGTTTCCTCTTTGCTTTGCAACTTCTCTCAATTTAACTAATGGAACATCGCTTATTTCTATTGCATAAATAATTCCTTTTTCTATTATATCGCTAAAATGAGAAACTGTTGTTCCGCTTGCTGCTCCAAGGTATAAAATGCTCATGTTTTTCTTTAAAGGAAAATTCTTTAATCCATTCTTTATTGCAGCAGCTGGTTTAGACCTAAGATGGTCCCAAAACCTATATTCAGCATCATTTATTTTCAAAAGCTTTTCTCCATAAACAGAAACTCCAGGAACTAAATTTTTAGTATATAAATTTCCTTCTATTTTAAAAACGTTTTCAAAAATTTCTTTTATTTTCATTCTGAATAAATTTCTTTTATTCTTTCTTCTAATTGAGTTTTTAAGCTTGGTTCAATTCTTCTACTAAAATAATCTATTTTAGCAGCTTTTGAAAGCTGAGAAGCTAAAGCTCTTGAAATTTTTCCTCTAAGCTTTTTAGGTGCTTGATTAACTAAAGGATGCAAGAAAATATAGCCGTGCTTAGGAGGTTTACCTTTACCTCTTAAATATCTGAATAAAGCTTTTTCAGCTCCTAACAATTGAATAGAAGAAGATGCCATTTTTGCAAGTTTTTCTAAGCTACCAGCACCTTTTATTAGTTTTGCAGCTAATTTATACCCAGCTAATTCATAAAGGTTTGGAGCAATTTCTTTTACTAATTCCTCTAATCTTTTTTCTAGGTTTTGATTAAATTCTATTAAATCTAATATTTGTTTTGAATAACTTTTAACAAATTCAATTTCTTTTTCTTCAAAATTTATTCCCATGCTTTTTTCTGTTCTAATAGGATTCTCATAAACTTTTTTCAAAAAATTCAAATGATTTTGCTCTTTTAATACAAATTCCGGATAGTAAATAGAATAAAAGTTTCTCAACCTCTCTATCATCAAATTTATTATTTTTTCATTATCTTCAATTAAGGTTATTAAGCCTATAACTATTCTATCTTTTTCTTTTCTACTTTTTAAGATGTTGTAATTTTCAGAAAATTCCAACAAATATTTCATATCAAACTTATCTTTTACAAATTCGTTTATTAATTCGCTAAAATCCTTTTCTTCGTATTTAAAGCCTTTTTTTGGATAAGTAAATATAATATTTTCCAAATCTTTAATAAACTCTTTTTCTTCTTCAGTTAATTCTTGGCTTTCTTTACATTCTATTACAATTCTTGCGGCTTCTTCTGCATTAGAAAAAAGCTTGTACTTTATTATTTTATTTCCTTCTATTGCAAAAAAGCCAAATGCATTAAGCAAAATGTAAGCCATAAATATACTTCTTAATTATGGATATAACATTAATTGGTTTGCTATTAATTTTTATAGGAATTTTTTTAATACTTATTTCAGTTTTTTCTAAAGCAAAAGTTAAAGAAAGTTCTTTTATAGCAATAATAGGGCCTTTTCCTATAGTTATTGGAACGGAAAAAGCTGTAATAATTGGATTGCTAATAGTTATTGCTGTTTTGTTCGTAACTTTAATAATTTTGAAATGAAAGTTTTACTTTCAAAAAAATCAAAATATATAATTGAAAATGAAAAGGAAATACATACAAAAGATGGAATTATAAAAATTGAAGATAATAAAGCTTTCTCTCATCTAGGAATAGAATTTAGCGTTGTAGAACCAAATTTACTTGATATAATGAAAAAATTAAAAAGAGGACCTCAAGTAATTTTACCTAAAGATGCTGCAATGATTTTAGCTTTTACTGGAATAAAACAAGGAGCAAAAATATTAGAAGCTGGAACTGGAAATGCTTTTTTAACAATTTTTCTTTGCTGGTATTTAAAGCCTTGCAAAATTTATACTTATGAAAACGATGAAAGGTTTTATAAAATTGCAAAAGAAAATATTGAAAAAGTTGGACTTCAAGAATTTATAGAATTAAAATTTGAAAATTTTGAAAATTTTGAAGGAAAAGATTATGACTTAGCAGTTTTAGATTTAAAAAATAGTGAAAAATATATTGAAAAAGTTTATAAAGCTCTTAAAAAAGGTGCTTGGTTAGTAGTTTATACTCCAAACGTAATAGGATTAGAAAAAAATGTTGAAGAAATTAAAAAATATAATTTTACTGAAATAAGAATTGTAGAAAACATTGTAAGAGAGTGGGAAACTGAAAAGGGTTTAAGACCAAAAACAAAAGGATTAATGCATACTGGTTTTTTAATATTTGCTAGGAAAATCAGTTAAACATCAAAAAGTAATTATTTTTATGATAGGAATATTATGGGATAAGCTCGATTCAAAAATAAAATGTAAGTTATGCTTACATAAATGCTTATTAAAAGAAGGGCAAAAAGGAATTTGCAAGGTTAGAATCGTTGAAAACGGAAACTTAATTGTTAAAAACTTTATGAAAATTAGCTATGAAGAAAAGAGCATTGAAGATACTTATCTTTATCATTTCTATCCCTTTTCAAAAGTTTTGGAAGTATATACTTTAGGAAATAATTTGAATACAGAATTTTTTAGTGTAAACGAGAAAGATTTGAAAAAAATTAATTCGGAAGAATTTGTAAATTCTATAAGTAATGAAATTAAAGCCATTGTTTTCTCTTTTGAAGAAAGCTTAATGAGTATAGAAACTGTTTATAGATTAGGGAAATTGCTTAATAGAGCAGGATTTAAAAACGTTTTTACTACAAATGCTTATTTTTCTTCAAATTTAGTAAAGTTTATTTCTAAGTATTTTGAAGTTGCAAGAATTGTTGTTTATAATTCTTTAGATAAAAATTTTTATTCAAAGCTTGGAGTAAAAAATTTTGAAGAAATTTACAAAACAATTACTTATCTTTATAGGCAAATGAGGCATGTGGAAGTTTTGAATTTTATAGATAGAAATAATGATATAAAATCTTTTTCAGAATTTTTAGTTTCTCTTTCCTCTTCTATTCCAATGCACATAATAACTAAGAACCTTGAAATTTTTGAAATACAAAACTTTAAAGAATTGGCCGAAAAGAGCGGATTAAGGTTTGTTTATTCTTTAGATTTGATGGAAATAAATACTAAATGCTATAATTGCGGAAATGTAGTAATTGATAGGATAAACGGAAAAATAGATGTTGAAAATAATAGATGCAAATATTGTGGGGCAAGAATAAATTTAGTAGTTTAACTTTTAATTTTTATAAAATCAATTACATCTTGCTCGCTTTTTATGCTTGGTATTGGAGAAGAATCTGAAATGTTTATTGCAGCCAATGCACTTGCAAACCTTAATGCTTCTTGAAGGTTTTTATATTTAAAAAAGTAATGAGTAAAGCCTGCAGTGAAGCTATCACCAGCACCTAAAGTGGAAACTATTCCAACTTTATATGCTTCTTGATAATATTGCTCTTTTTTAGTAAAAAGCATTGAACCTTTTTTTCCTAAAGTAATTACTACTATTTCAAAGTTTTCAAGCATTTTTTTAGCAGCTTTTTTTAAATTATTCTCTTTTGTTAAACTTTTTGCTTCTTCTTCGTTTAAAATTATAATATTTCCTTTTAAAAATGATAAATCAAACTTTCTTAAAACAGTTATACTAGGATTAAAAACAAAAAATTTTTCATGCTTTTCGCAATATTCCGAAATTTTTGAATATATTTTTTCTGCTTCTAAAGAAAAAATGCTAGTAGAAATTATTACATCAAAATTTTTTATAATTTCTTTCTTTATATCTTTCTCTTTAAATTTTTTGGAAACCGTATGACTTACTAATATACTTCTTTCTCCTTTATGCATTAAAACAATAGAAAAATCTGAAAGAGTTTTTTCCCTTTTAATATATTTTGTTCCAACTTTTTCTTTTTTCAAAACTTCAATTATTTTTCTTGAATAATAATCATTTCCTACTTTAGTTAATATGCTTGTTTTGTTTCCTAGTCTAGATAAAGTTATTGCAACATTTAATGCAGAGCCACCAATATCAAACCTAAAAACATTTAAATTATACTTGCTTCCAATTCTTATTTTAAAAAATTCTTTTTCTGCAACATCTTCTTCTATATAAGCGATTATATCAACTACAGCAGAACCTATTGTTAAAAATTTCATACCATAATTTCTTTTAAGAATTGCTTTTTGTTTTTTGATTTAGCAAAAGCAGAAGCAATTAAAACTCCTTTACATCCTAATTCTTTAGCAGCTATAACATCTTCTTTATTAGTTATTCCCGCTCCGCATATTGGTATGCTTTTTATGCTTTCAGCAAATTTTTTTACTGAACTAGATTTTGCTTTAGAAATAGGAATTCCAGTTCCAATTAATTTTGGGTCTTCGTAAGCAATATAATTTGGCTTTAATTTATCAGTAATTTTAGCTTCTTTAATACTTTTTACGCAAACCATTGTCTCAATTTCATATTTTTTTGAAATTTCAACAAATTTTTTTATTTCTGAAAAGTTTATTCTATTTTCTGAATGATTAATTAATACTCCTTCAATTTTTAAATCTTTTAAAAATTCTATTGGTATTTTTCCTGTAAATTGACCATAGCTTTCTATTGCAAAAGATAAAGATGTAAAAATTTTAAATTTTCTTTTTTTGAAAAAGTAAGAAGTTAAAGAAATGTCTGCAGGATTAATTATAAAAATTACATTTTCTTTTGCAATACTTTTAACTTCTTTTATTGTTTTTATACAATTTTTCCCTATAGTTTCTTTAAATGCTTTAAAATTAAGAGCAATTATCATAATTATATGCTAAAAGATGTTCTTAAAGGTATTATTCCTGAAGAACTATTAGAAAAAGTTCCTAGAAGTTTCGATATTATTGGCTCGAAAGAAAAAGCAATAGCGATAATAGAAATTCCTGAAGAATTAGAAAAATATAAAGTTGAAATTGCAAAAGCTATTCAAAAATTAAATAAAAATGTTGTAACTGTTTTACAAAAAATTGGAAAAAGAGAAGGAATTTATAGAACTTATAATTTTGAAAAAATAATTGGAAACGAAACTGAAGTAATTCACAAAGAATATGGATATTTAATAAAGCTAGATGTAACAAAAGTTTATTTTTCTCCTAGAGAAGCTACTGAAAGGCAAAGAATAGCAAAAGAAGTTCAAGATGGAGAAAAAATATTATTGCTATTTAGCGGAACTGCACCTTTTGCAATTGCAATTGCAAAAAAGAAAAATGTTAAAATTTTTTGTGTAGAAATAAATCCTTTTGCAATAAAATATGCTAAAGAAAATGTTAAACTTAATAAGGTTGATGATAAAGTTTTTAACATACTTGCAGATGCTAGAAATGTTAAATTTAAAATTCTTTTTGATAGAATCATAATGCCTTTACCTTTAAGTGCTCATACTTTTTTAGATGTAGCAACAGAATTCATAAAGAATAATGGAATAATTCATACTTATTATTGGGCTAAAGAAGGTAGTGAAAACGAAATTAAAAAAATTTTTGAAGAAAAACTTTCTGAATTGAGAAAAGAAGGAGAAATATTGGAAATAAGAAAAGTTCTTCCTTATGCTCCAAGAATTTATAAATATCAAGTAAAAATAAAAATAACCAGAAATTGCTAAGGCTTCTGGCAGTTATTCTTCTTCTTCCTCGAAATCTATATCTTCTTCTTCAAACTCTTCTTCCCATTCTTCCTCTTCCCATTCTTCTTCGCTTTCTTCCTCTTCTTCCTCTTCGTCTTGATATTTCAAAACCATGTCTATAACTTAAATAATCTAATTAATATAAATACTTTTCTATTGTTTTAAAAAATAAGCCTAGGAAATCAAAAATATAATTAGGTAGGGGCCTCCGGCGGGGGGCTGGGCCTCCCCTACGCAGCCTAAAAGGCTGCGTGGCAAAGGGTCCATAACGGCCGCCGTAGCCTAGGGAAGGTAAGGTGCTTGGCCAGCTCCAAGCGGCTGTAATGAATGTCATAAGCTGCTGGGGTCTGTAGTATATCGAACCTGGTGAGGTCCGAAAGGAAGCAGCCATAAGATATACTACAGACGTTCAGCAGCTTATGACATAAGCAGCTTGCTTGGGTAAAAGCTGGCTGAGCATCTTATCGACCCTAGGCGCGCCCCTACCTAATTAAATATTTTAATTTAATTTTATGAGAAACAAAAAAAGAAAAAACTCAATTTTTGAAATAATAGCTTTAATTTTAATACTCTTAAACATAGGTTTAATTATCTATGTTTTTCAATATTTTTCTAAACCTTCTATTACTTCTACAAAACCTTCTCTTTTTACTATAAATGTTTCTATTCTTGCAAATAAATCTCAAACTAAAGTTTTTATACCATTATTGGCTGTAGATAATAATGGAAACGGAAAAATTGTTAAGCTTTTTGTAGAAGCTAAGAGCGGTGAAGGAAATACTTTAGTTTCTATAGATAACATATTTTTTTGGATTGATACTCAAGAATCTATAAGAATAGCAAAAAAAGTTGCTGAAGAAGTAGCAAAAGTTAACACTTCAAAAATCGATATAATTTATAAAATTGAATCTGATGCTCAAGTTGTTGGGGGTCCTTCTGCTGGAGCAGCAATTGCAATAGCTACAATTGCAGCAATTACCAATAAAACTCTAAACCCTTATGTTGCAATTACTGGAACTATAAACGAAGATGGTAGCATAGGCCAAGTTGGAGGAATACTTGAAAAAGCAAAAGCTGCAAAAGATTTTGGAATTAAAATTCTTTTAGTTCCAAAGGGTCAATCAACATATTATGAATATAAGCAAGAAAAAGAATGTAGAAGGATTGCAAGTTTTGAATTTTGTACTATAAGATATGTTCCAGAAGAAGTTAATATAAGTAAAGAAGTTGGAATAGAAGTTGTAGAAGTTTCAAACATTAAAGAAGCAACGAAATATTTCTTTTATGATTGAAAAAAATATTTTACTGCTTTTTGCTATTACAATTTTTATCTCTCTTTCTATAAAAATTGCTCTTAATTTAAATTTTCTCGAAACGCTTGTATACACTTCTTTTTTCCTTTTACCTTCTTTTTTCTTCTTCTTCTATTTTTCTTCAAAAAACGGAATATATTTTAAGTTAGAAACTTGGAATTTAGGTTTGCTAATTTCTATTCTATTCTCTTTTTTAAAATTTCCAGTTTTTCCTTTCATTTATTTTAATGCATATTATAAAAAATTTGAAAGAGTTCTAAAAAATAAACTTACTGAAAAAGAAATTTCGCTTTATATTTCATTTTTCATTTTCATTCTATTCTCTTTAGGTTTACTTTCAATTACTTTTTTAAATTTTAAATTTTCCCTAGTTGCTTTCTCTTTTATTTTTTCTATAATGCTTCCGTACAAAAATTCTCCAGGAAATAATCTTTTCCTTATAAATCCTCTAGTTTACGGAATTATTTTAGCTCTTTCCTTTTCATTATACTTATTGTCATACTATGTCCTTATCTTTTTATGAGAGAAGTTTGGTTAGTTCATGCAATTTTGCACTTTTTAGTTCCTATTATAGTAATTTTTAATTACATTATTTTTTTTAAAGAAATAAAAATTGAAAACATTATAGCAATATTAATTGGTTCGTTTATTCCAGATATCGATCATGTAGCTTATTATAAGTTTGCTCCGAAAAATTTTCTTAAATTTTTAAAATTTAATATAACTTCAGATAGAATTAGAAGAGGGTTTTTAATTTTTCACAATTTACCTTTTTTAGCTTTTTGGTCTATACTTACACCTATTACAGCACTATATTCTATAAATCTTTTTCTTTTCTTTCTTTCATTCTTATTGCATTTAATTTTAGATTATTTGGATGATAAGTTTGTTCTTGGTTATACTTATCATTGGAGAAGAGGTAAAGGAATATAGGGCCGGTAGTCTAGCGGTAGGACGCTGCCCTCACGCGGCAGAGATCCCGGTTCAACTCCGGGCCGGCCCAACTATAAGCTTTAAATTCTTAATTTCATATAGAGCTTCCCCTTCCACTGAAATTTTTAAAATGTTGCTTTCTTTTAAGCTTACTTCTTTTGTAATATTTATTCTATTTGAAAAGGGTTTTGTAAAATAAAGTATTTCATCATTAAGAATTATTTTTAATGGTGCTGTTTGGATTGCTTTTTCTAATTCAAAATATAAAGTTAAATTTCTCTTTTCTCTTAAAAACTTGAATTCAAAACTTTTTTCTACAAAAGATTTCATTATTGCTTCTAATTTTAAATTATAGTTATCTACAACTTTTTTATTTCCAAAAATAAGAACTAAAGAAAAAAATACAACTGAAACTGATAAAATTGCTATTTTTATTTCAAAATTATATTGAGAATATTTTTTTAGCAAAGTATAAAGAATTAAAATTATTAATATATAAGCTGTGCCTAATATTACAAAAAAAGTATAATCTATTTCTTCAATTTTTACTAAAATGTATGAATTTGGAGTAATAAGCTCTTTTGTTATTTCCTTTTGTATTTCAAAAACTCTTTTATCTGAAACTAAATAAACTTTACTTAGTTTCTTTTCAGAATCGAAATGCAAATTTATTTTTTCAATGTTTTCAACTTCTTTTAAATCTATTTTTAAAGGAAAAGAATCTTGCTTTTCAGAAAATAAAGATTTATAAACACTTCCTTGAACTTCTAATAAAGTTATTGTTCTGTTTAAAGTATCTAACTTGATAAAAGGTAAAGAAAAAATTGTTAAAGTTTCATTAGTAACATTAGCAATAATTCTTGTTTGAGTAGAAATTATAAAATAAGTTAAACCAAAAAATAAAATTAGAGCACCTATTAATATAATACCAAATTCATCAATTTCTCTTTCTTGTGGCAACATAATAATTATATGATAATAGTTGAAAAAAACGAAATATTAGCAATAGTTGAGAAGGAAAAAGAACTTTTTTTGCTAGGAATAATAATAGAGCCTAAAGATGAAGTAGAAATGAAAATAATCAGAAACATTTTTAGTTATTCTAGCGGTACAAAAAAGAAAATTGATAGAATAGAAACTTTGGCAAAAATAAAAGTTGAAAGTGTTAAATATATTAAGGAGACTGGCTTTTTAAGGATAAAAGGAAAAATATTAGAAGTTGAAAAAGAAGTTACTAAAGGTTATCATGCAGAAAATATTAAAATAGGTACAAAATTAAAAATTTTTAAAGAAAATTTAGATAATGTTAAGCTAATTTTAGAAAGAAAAGATTTAATAAAAGTTGAAAATATAAAAGTTGATTTTAACAAATTAGAAATTCAGAATTTAGAAGAGCTTGCTGAATTTGGAATTCTAGAATCTTTATTCATTTGCTTTGAATTGTTTTTTGAGAAAAAAGAACTAATAAAAACTTGCTTAGCTAAAAAAACTAAAGTAATTATTAATAAAGATAAAGAATTCTGCGAAAAAATAAAATTAGCTGGAAGAAGAAGATTTTGAAAGTTTTACTAACTTAGTTATATATCCAGCTGCTTTGTTCCTTATCTTTTTAGACCTTATTTGTATCAAACTTTTTAAAATTTCTTTATTCTTTTCAAAACTATCTGAAAGCTTATCTTTATGCTCTCTTACTAACTTTTCTGCAATTTTCTTTATTAATAATGTTCTTATTCTACCCATAATTTCTTAAAATTTTTAATAATTTTTATAAGGGGCGGTAGCTCAGCTGGGAGAGCGTCCGGCTGAAGACCGGAAGGTCGTGGGTTCAAATCCCACCCGCCCCAAAAAAATTAGACTTTAACTTCTAAACTTTCTTTTATTTCTTTTAAAGAGTTTAATATATCTTCTATTTCCTTTTTCATTTTCTCAGTTTCCACTTTTTCAACTTCTTTAGAAGTAAATATTAAGAGTAAGTTATCTAATTTTTGATTAATTTCATCTAAAGCCTTTTCGTTTTTTTCAATAAGCTTTTCTTCTAATTCCTTTATTTTTTTGTAAATAACAACTTGATTTTTAAGTTTTGATACAGAAACTTTCAAGCTAGTTAAATTTTCTATAATTTCTTTATATTTCTCAAGCTTTACAAAAACTTGTTTATCCATAAAAATAAAATGTTAAAAATATTTATGAACTTAAAAGATTTGCCAGCAGGACCAAAAGTACCTGAAGAACTTTATGTAGTAATAGAAATAAGTAGAGGAAGTCAAAACAAGTATGAATATGATGAAGAGCTAGGAGCTTTAGTACTTGATAGAGTACTTTATACCAGCATGCACTATCCTTTTGACTATGGATTTGTTCCAAGCACAAAATGCGAAGATGGAGACCCTTTGGATTGTTTAGTAATAACAACCTTCCCTTTGCTTCCAGGAACTATAGTAAAAGTTAGACCAATAGCATTGCTAGAAATGGAAGATGAGAAAGGAAAAGATGAAAAGTTAATAGCTGTACCAATAGAAAAAATTGACCCTAGATTAGCTTGGTTAAAAGATGTAAACGATATACCAGAAGCTTTTAAAAACGAAATAAAACATTTCTTTGAGCATTACAAAGAACTAGAGCCAGGAAAGTGGGTAAAAGTAAAAGAGTGGAAAGATAGAAACTATGCATTAGAATATATCAAAAAAGTTGTAGTAAAAAAATAGCTCTTTCTCTTTTTTTCTTCTTATTATGCGGGGGTCGCCTAGCCTGGCCAAGGGCGCAGGGTTGAGGTCCCTGTGGCTTAGTGCCGTCGTGGGTTCAAATCCCACCCCCCGCAATTATTTAAGGAAAATACTTTAATATTATATGGAATATTTAATTAGCTTAGTAATATTAGGACTAATAGCTATTTTTCTTTTTCTTGATAGGAAAAATATAAAGAGAGAAGGTATAATTTTTCTGAGAAGAAGCTATCTACTAATAGAAAAAATTGAAAAATTTTCTAAAAAACATTCAAAAATTTTAAATTTAGTTGGAATTTTTGCCGTAATTATCGGCTTTATTGTAATGTTTTATTCTTTTTACTTCCTTTTCTCGCTTTTATTCGTAAAAACAGAAGTACCTGCTGTCCAAATAGTTTTACCAAGCTTACCAGGATTATGTCAATCAAACTTTATTTTATGCGTTCCTCCGATTTATTGGATACTTTCTATTTTCATTATAGCCTTTTCTCATGAAATAATGCATGGATTATTAGCTGCAGCAAACAGAATAAAAATAAAAAGCATTGGTTATGCTTTCTTTTTAATTCTTCCCGCTTTTTTTGTAGAACCAAATGAAAAGCAACTTAAAAAAGCTAAAAGTTTAGATAAATTAAAAGTCTATGCTGCTGGTTCTTTCGGAAATTTTTTGACTGCAATATTTGTTTTCCTTTTAATTTATCTTATTTTTATTTTACTTTCCAATTTTTACAAGCCTTATGGATTGGAAGTTGAAATTATTCCAAACTCTAGTGCAGAAAAAAGTAATTTAAAAGGTATTATACTTTTTGTTGATAATAGAGAAGCTACAATAAAAAATCTAGTTGAAGTTCTTAAAACTAAAAATGAAAGCGATTATATAAATATAACTACAACAGAAGGAAACTATACTATTAAGCTTGAAAATAGAAAAATTGGAATAATTATTAAGAGAGAAATTTACTTTTCGGAGAATTCATTCTTAAACAATACCTTTATAAAAGATTTGTTTGATTATTCTAAAAATTTCTCTTTATGCTTTCTAGGAAATAGTATTTATTGCAATTTTGTTTTTAATTCCTTTTTTGTTTGGCTAATAATTTTAAGCATCGGAATTGGAGTTTTCAATTTGCTTCCAATAAAACCTCTTGATGGAGGATTAATGATAGACGAACTCTTAAAAATATTTTTCCCAAATCATCATTCAAAAATTTCAAATTTAATAAGTTTATTTGGAATAATTTTAATACTAATTCTTATTTTTAAGCCTTACTTTTAATTCTTTCAATTTTATTTATTCCAAAAAATATTGGAACTGCAATTTTCTTTATTTCTTTTTTTAATTCTTCATTTGCCTTATCTGTTATTACAAAATTTTTCAGAAAAGTTTTTAAGTCCATTTTACTTGCTATTTCCTTTGTTTTTTCTTCAAAAATTTTTCTTATTGCTTTTTCTTTTTTAGAAGTTATACCTTTTCTAAAAGTTGCAACATACTTTAATCTAAACATGCTTCCGTCTTTAAGAGTAACATTTGAAAATAAATCTAATTTATCTACTCCAACATAAACTGCTCTAGTTATATATTCTCTTAAACTTTCTATTTTATCTACAATTGTTTTTGCTATTCCGTTTTCAATGCTAACAATTCTAAAGTAAATTTTATATTGATATTTATCTGTTTTAATTAATTCTGCTAAATTTACAAAAAATCTTCTGTTTATTAAATAAGATGTATCTGTACAAAAAGTTGTAGTAATTTCTTTGTTATCAAATTCTTCGCTTGCAGTTAGAATAACTTTAATTAAGTTTTTAGTAGCCATACTTTTGAACAATTAATTTTGCTTGCTCTGGATCGTATTTCCAATCTTTTGGCAATTTACCTTCTCTAATATAGTACTTAGCTAGGGCTTTTATTTTTGATTCTATTAATGTAAGGCCTCTTGCTGAATGTTTATCTTTTTTATGAATAGATAAATGCTTCCTTAACTTTACAGCCCTTTTTAAAAGGTTTAACAAATCTTCAGGAATTTCTGGTAACAATTTGTTTTCTTCCAAAATTTGAGAAATTTTTTTGCCAGTAATTTTCTTTACGCTTGGAATTCCGTAAGAATCTCTAAGTATTAAGCCTATCATCGATTGAGAATATCCTTTTTTTGCAAGTTCAACTACCAATTTCTCTACTTCTTCTTTCCTATACTTTAGCTTTTTCATTCCTTAATAAATATAACTATGATTAATAAAAACAAAAAAATAAATATTATAAGACTTCCGCTCATTGCTAAAATAGCATCAAAATATTTTATCCCAAAAGCATTTAGAAAAAGGGCCAAAGAAATAAGAATAGCTCCTAAAAAAATAAATAAAATGCTTATGTTTTCCAAAAATTCTAATCTGTTTTTTCCTTTAATTTTCGAAATTAGTTCTTTTAATTCCATAATTATATTCTTAAAATATATCTGCCTCTTTTTAGTATTTCATACATTCTTTCAATAACCTTTTTTCCTTCTTCATACTCTTCTAAATAACTTTTCTCAAACTCTTTCCAAAAATTTTCAAATTTTTCGTTATGAACAGATTTAAGAACATAGTATAAAACAAGTAAATCTTCTGCCTTATCCTCTATTTTCGTAGAAAATTTTGATAATCCAAAATCTATTAAATAAATTTTGTTTTCTTTAACTATAAAGTTTGAAGTTGTTAAGTCGCCATGAATAATATTATTTTTATGCAATTTAGCAATAATTTTTCCAACTTCTTTTATTAAATCTAAATTAATAACATTTTTTAGTTGAATTCCATCTATATATTCCATTTTTATAAAAAAATCTCCGACTTCAAAAATTTGAGGAACATTTATTCCAAGCCTTCTTGCTTCATTCATTATTTTTGCTTCTAGTTTAGTCCTTTCTCTCCTTATTTTTTCATCTAATTCTTTTACTCTATAACCCTTTTCAATTCTTCTTTTTATTATATAGTTTTCTATAAGCTCGATAATTGCTTCTGCCCCTCTAGCAATTATCATTCGTTATAATCTTCTATTCCTTTTTCAGTAATTTGAAAAACAACTTCTCCTTCTGGCAAATTTGGAGCATCTATTAATTTTGCTATTCTTAAGTTTTGTTTTGATTTTCTTAGATAAATTCTGTAAAATGAAATGTGAGCCAATACATGCCCTCCTACTGGCTGAGTAGGGTCTCCAAAAATTATATCTGGCCTAGCCATTACTTGATTAGTTATATAAACTGCTAAATTAAATGCATCTGCTAACCTTTGCAATTGATGTAAATGTTTGTTTAATTTTTGCTGCCTTTCGGCAAGCTCGCCTCTTCCAGAATAATCTGCTCTAAAATGAGAAGTTATAGAATCTATAATGATTAATCCTATATTTTTTTGCTGAATTATATCTGCTGCTTTTTCAACTAAAAGAATTTGATGCTCACTACTATAAGCTCTTGCATAATGAATGTTTGATAAAACTTTTTTTGGGTCCAATCCTCTTGCTTCAGCTATTTGCTTAATCCTTTCTGGGCTAAAAGTTCCTTCACTATCTATAAACAAGCAAGCTCTTTCTAAACCACCTTGATCTTCTGGCAATTGAACATTAACAGAAAGCTGAAAAGCTAGTTGGGTGTTGTGAAATATTGTTGGCATTATTCCTCCAATAAAATTATGATATTTAGGAACAACAAAATCATAAACAAAGTCATTATATTTTATTTTTCTGATTTCAACTATTTCATCCCACTCAAAAAAGTAAATTATTTTAAGATAATCTATAGCTTTTTCTAGTTTTTCTAACCTTATTTTCAATTCATTTTTTATTTCGTTTTTTATAGTTTCTAGTTTTTCTTTCGGAATTTTTCTGTAAATATAATTTCTTAAAGTTGATTTTTTAATACCTAACTTTTTTGAAAGAGATAAAAAGGGAAATGGTAATAATTTATATAATTTTTCAAAATTTTCCTCAAAATTATTAGTTAGTTCTAAAGCCTTTTCCAATATTTTCTTACCAAAAACAAAAATTTCAACTATTTTTTCAAAAGTATTTAATGAAATATTTTTAACTCTAGAACTTTTAGTTAAAACTTTATAAGCATAGTTATTTAAACTTTTCTTACCTATTATTTTTGCTAAATTTCCTCTTTTTGAACCAATAGTTTCTTTATAAATTTTTCTTAATAGATTTATTATTGGACCTGAATATCCATAGTAAGAGTTTCTGCATTTATACTCTTTACCTATTATTTCTTTTAATTTTTCTCTATCTTTTCCTCTAACAAAAATTCTATAATATTCTTTTCCTTTGTATTTTTTCTTTTTCAAAATACATTCTATACCTATAATTTTTAACAAATAAGAAATTTGCGAAGCTAAAACTTTGCTTTTAGTAACTATTTCTAAATAATTTCTTTTAAAGTATGCATCTCCCTCAAAATATCCCTTCAAAAATGATATTAAAACTTTTTTTGGAGAATTAAAAATTTCCTCTGGAACAAATTTAGAGGATGCATTAGCTAAAGCTAATTTGCCTAAAAATTCTTTTGTTTTTTTCTTTAAAAGAATAATATACTTTTCCTTTTTCCTTCTTTTATCTATTCTAATTCTTGGTTTATAACCAAACTTCTTTTCAATATATTCAACAATTTTATCTTTAATTTTTTTATCTGAAATTGTAATAGATAATGGATTTGAAGTTCCTTCAGCTACAAAAAGTCCTAAAAAGTAGGCATCTTCTTCGGATAAAATGCTAGTATTATTTTCGATAAGTTCCTTAGGTACAGCAATTATATCTTTATTTTTTAATAGACTGGATTGTTTCCAAACAATTCCATTTTCTTCTACAGATAATAACTTATGCTGCTCTGTAATTTTAATTATTCTTCCTCTTTTAGTTATAATTTCTAAAATTTCAGGAACAAACTCTTTATAAATATATGAAGCTTGAACTTTTTCTATTCCTCTTTCTGTTATTCCAAGAACTTTTACATTATTAAGTTTAACTATAAAGCCATTATCAAACCTTTTTTCCCCATAAATTTTTTTGTATTTTTCATAAACTTCCCCTATTTTTCCGAAATGCATTTTTTCGTCGTTAAAATAAATTACTTCGGTATCTTTGCTTACACATTTGCCGCTTCCAAAAGCTCCAAAAGCTTCTGTTATTGCCTGAGTAGGTATTCCTCCTCCAAGCAATTCATCTAATTTTTTTGAACCTGTTGTAATTTTTTTCATTTTTAACCTTCTTTCAAGAACTTTATCTGCAGTTTCAAAAGAAATTAGCCCTAATGCTTCTCTAGCGGCATTTATAATTTTTTTTGCTTGATCTTCACTTATTTCTGCTATAGCAGCTAATTCATTAGGATTTATAGAAGCCAAAATATTTACATCAGTTATTCCAGCGTCTTTTAATTTTTTAAGAGTTTTTGGGCCTATGCCTTCTATATCTTCTAAGCTTATCTTTTTTTCCTCCATATTAATTTAAAACAATTTCTAATTCTTTAACTATTATTTCGTTTCTGTTTAAAATCTTATTAAATTTAACTCTTCCTCTGATTCTTAAAACTTTGCCCAATAACTTTTCTTTTAAAAATCTTTTTCTTTCTTCTTCGCTTAAACTTAATAGCTCAGAAGTTTTGGCTATTTTTTCTGCTTCTTCCCTAAAAGCAACTGCCCTAATTGTACCAGTAAAATCGTCTATTTCAAAAGAAATAACCAGAGCTTTTTGTGGTTCAATTTCATGATGAACATCGCAAAAATATTTATCATCAACTTTTCTAACTTTTGCTTTGCAAATAGGACAAACTTCAAAAAATCTAGCTTTATAGGCATTAGTAGCTATTCCTTCTATTTCATAATTTCCAATAGATAATTTGCATATTTCGCTTTTTTCATATCCAAATTTTGAAAAGAGGAGCTTTAATTCGTCTAAAGAAGGCAAATCTTTATCATCAGCTAATTCGATAACAGAAGTTTTAGATAAAAGCAAGTCTATTTCTCCAAAAATATTTTCTCTAGTTCTTACATTCAAAAGCTTTATACTGTTTCCTTCTTTTAATCCAAGCTCTTCTACTATTTGAGTTTGTTCATCCCAAAGAACTATTCTTGCAATTCCTGTTTTATCTCCAGCAAAAATTATCCTTATTCTTCCTTTACTTCCATCTCTTCTATCAAACTCCTTTGTATTAGTTATTTTAATAATTTTAAGTTTTACATTTACCCCTCTCATATTTCCAACTAAATCTTCAACTTTTTGAAATTCCATTATCTCTCTTACATCTATTCCATATTCTCTAGCAACCAATACTGCTGCTCCTTCTTCACTAATAATTCCGCTAAATTCTTCTATTTTTTGCTTTATTTCTTCAATAACTTTTTCTTTAGGAACTTTAAACTTATTACAAATTGTTTCAACTATTCTTTCTACCTTCATAAAAAATAAAAAGAAAAAAGAAAAATTAACCTTTCTTTAAGCTGGGATTAACTTTTCTTTTTTCTTCCCATTCCTAATAATTATATTATATTTACCTAATATAAAGTTTTATCTTCTTTATTGCAATTTTAACATCTTCCCTTAAAATTGTATTCCTTTTTGCAATTTTTGCAATTTTTGAAGCTTCTTCTAATATTTCTTTAACTTTATCTTCTACATGAAAACATAATGCTTTAGCTGCTTCTCTAGAAACTCTATTAATTCCTAAACTTTTAATTAATCTTTCAAAATAATTAACTGAAAAATAAGTTTTTTTCTTAGCCATATTTAACAAGTTTCTGCAATAATTCTCTTGCAGGATTTAAATATTCTTTAATTTTTTCTTTTCCTTGAATATTTATTTTTTCATTTCCATTTTCTATTTCTATTGTCAAAGTTCCATAAGCATTCCTAAGCTTTTCTACTATTAAATTTGAATTTTGGAAAACTTGATATTCATATTCTGGAGTTATTAATAAGAACTTTTCAGATAAGCTTTTAATTTCATGTTTATAAACAAAAGAATAAGTTTTTAATTCGTAAAAATATTCTTCGCTACTTTTTACTCTTCTTTCTTCTCTTTTATAATTTTTTACTATGTATTCTATTGCATCAGAAATTTTTAAAATTCTAGTTTCTGGTAATTCTTGAGTTTCAATAGTTCTTTCAATTTCAAAATCAAAGTATTTTAATTTTATTTTTAATGTTCCTTCGAAATCTATTGCTAAGTTAAATTCTCTAGTTCCGTTAACAAAAATTGTTTGAGAAAAGTTAATTGGAAATATTTCTAAAGTTAAATTTCTTGGCATATCAGAAAATATTTGAATTTTTAAAGTTTTAGAAATTTTATCATATTCTAAATTTTCTATTTCAATTTTTGGTTTAGTCAAATAATTTATTTTTAAATATTCTAGAACTTCTACAGATTTATTTGGATAAATTCTTAAAGGATAAATAGTAAAATATAGCTCGCTATAATCGTTAATGTTTTTAATTTCTTTTATTTCAAAAAACTCTTTTGGAAAGGTTTCATTAACTTCAAAATAATAATCTACAATTTTTGTTTTAATTTCGAAAGAAATATTATTTAAAGAATAAAACTTTGGCAAATAAACTTTTTTATAAATTATTGGTAAACTATAATTTTCTGAAATTAAATAATCATCAGCATCGCAAAATATTAAAGTAATATTTTCAATAGTAGAAATATTGCAAGGATTTTCTAATATTAAAGTTGAGTTATGAATTTCTAATTGATTTTCTCCCAAATTAAAGCCTATAAAAACTAAAGAATAAAGGGTTCTTTTGTCTATTCCATACTTGTTTTCTAAGTTTCTTATAAAAACTTCTCTAAAGTTTTCAGCTAAAGAATTGTTTAAAGAGAACATTTGAATAGCAAATCTTGGAGAACCTAAAACTTGAATTGTATTTCTTACAGAAGAAAAAGTTGGTAAATTAGATTGAAAGATAAGTGAATTATCAAAAAATAAAGTATAAATTGATGGATGAGAAATAAAGAAAATAAAGGGTATAAATGGATAATCTATTTCAAAGCTTTTATTTTCATCTTCAAAAAGAACTATTTTTGAATTGTTTATTAAATGAAAACTAAAAAGGAATGTTGTATTTTTTAATATTTCAATAATTGAGCTGTTAAGTTTTGGGCTTAATTTTCCAGTAAAAATTTGCCAATCATATTCTTTAAACTTTGCATATTCATCCAAACTTTTAAAAAGCAATTTTATAATAGTTAATAATACTAAAGGATTATCTGATTTTATTAAATTTTTTATTTTAAAAAAGTTTTCTGAACTAATTTTTATAAAATTAAAAATATTTTCAGTTTCATTTTTTGCAAAATGTTGGATATATCTTTCAACTTCAAATTTTTTCGATAAAACATTTTTTAAATCCTTTGAATAAAACGCGTCTCCATTAAACAAATATTTTGAATTATAATTAGAAACTATTGTTGCTTTTCCGTTATTTTTGAATAATCTGCCTGCTTCTATTTGAATGCTTATTTCTGTAGGATTACAACATAACCTATAAATTGGAAAATCTGGATAATTATCGTTATTTAAGTCTGAATAAGGAATATCAGAATATGTTTTAATTCCTAAAACTGAATCTAGAACTATTTCATAAAATGGAATTTCATCCCAATTACCAACGATAACTATTTCTGGAAAATCTTCTATAACATTCAAATTTCTAAGCCAATAATAAGTTTCTCTAATTTTTTCTTTTATATCATCTGTTTTGTTTATAAATATTGGAAATCCGTTATATAAAGCTGCGAACCTAGCTGCTAATAAGGAAGTTTCGAAAGAATTTAAATTGGATATTACTATCTTATCTATTTTTTTCTCTCTATCTTTGTGTAAGTCAATATAATACTTGATTATATCTTCTTTACATCCTAAGGGTATAATTTTTTCGTAATAAGAAAAATTATTAAAAGAATTCTTACTATAAAACAAAAAAAATAAATCCAGTTTTGTTGAAATCAAATAGGCGTAATAAATATCAGTCAGTGTACTTTTATTACAAATTATGTAACCAAAAAGTACAGGAAGTTTGTCTATTATATTATATAAACTGTCTAAAGATTTCTCCTCAAACTTTATATTAACTTGTTGTAAAAACTTCTTATATTCGCCTTTTTCATCTTTAAGAATTAAAGTTCTGTTAGAAGTAAAAAGAATTATAGATGTGTTTAACCTATCTAATAATAAATTTTCAGAAAGACCGAATGTCGTCTCGGTTTCGTTAACTATCTCCTCTCTAGAAAGAGTAATCATTGGTTCTGGATATATAAATTTTCTTACTTGTATATTTGCTATTCTAACATCATTATTTACATCCCAAGTATGTATCCTAATATGCACGTTATTGTTTATAACCTGTAATTTTCCGTTAGTTAACAAAAAAGTGATGTTATCTCTTTTCCATTCTAATATATTAAAATCTCTTTTGATGGTATAATTATAAATTTTCTTAATTTCCCAATTTAAATTGTTGTTAACCTCTTTAAAACCATTACCTACTAACCAATTTAAATTTGTACCACCTCCTCTTTCTACAGTTATAGCAAGAATACTATCGAAAGAACCCCAAATACCTCTAGGTATTTCTCCTTTTTTTGTAACATTAGTAAGTAAAAACCACAAACGTGGTCCATAAATTCCAAAAGTTTCCCATTTTACTCTTAGCTTAACTTCATATGGACCTCCCCAATCACTTATGAATTTTTTACTTACAATTTGAGTACCAGGACCTTTTATTCTAATTACGGTCGAGTTGAAATCAGGATCAAAAACTTTTTCCATGCTTCCATCTATAACTTCCCATCTCTCAGTTACATTATCCTCTCCGTCTTCAAAAAATTCAAAAACATCGTATCCGTTGCTTATGCTTTCTGCTTCCTTGTTCCCGTAATATACAAAAATTATTTTTTCAGAATTAGCATTAATTAAAGGTACTTTTATCCAGATTCTAGTGTTATTGCTTCCACAACCGTATTCTATCCAATAACTTAATAAAGAGATGCCGTCACTGTCAGCAACTCTTATATCCGAGCAGTCTTCATTCATTTTACCTTCTTTTATTAAAATTTGTGTATTTATTTCTATTGGAATTTGAAAGTTTTTAAGATTATTTCCAGAAATTTCTTTTATTATAACTTTTATTCTGTATTTCCATCCATCTAACCAAATAGAGAAATTTAGAGAAAAAAACGAAGAAATGATAAAGATTATCAAAATTGTTTTAACTATATTTCTCATAAATTATTGTCTTATGTATTTTAAATAAAATTTTGCTTATTTATGGAGGTTGAGATTAAAATTAATAGGAAAACTGTAGAAGTTGTTTTGTTGTTGATTTTAATTCTTATTATAGCTTACTTCAACTTGACTGCAACTTTAAAAAGCATAGTTTTTGGAGATGAAGGATTTCATGGAAGTATAATAAGGTTTATCTCAAAAAAATTAGAATTACCACATTATCTTTCAGAAATTTTCGGAGATAATTTATCATATTCTTCCTATACTTACATTTCCGTTCTTCATTTTCTCTTTTCATTTTTTTATTTGTTTGGGGAAACAGCAATTAAAATTTTAATTGCTGTATTGCCAATTTTAGTTGCTTTTTCTCTCTATGTTCTTTTATCAAAAATAATAAATGAAAAAGTTGGTTTATTAAGTGCTATCCTATTTTTAACATTTCAATCTGTAGTAATTTATTCTACAACTCTTTATGTTGATATGCTTTTTACCCTTTTCTTTTCGAATTCCTTTTTATTTTTGCTTTTATTTATTAAAAAAAGAAGCGAAAAATATTTTTTAGTTTCATCAATATTAGCTGCGTTATCTTTATTAACAAAGCCGTTGCTTCCTTATTTGCTTTACTTTTCAGTTTTTATAATATTATTCTTGAAATTCTTTAAGCAGCCAAAAATTTTATTAAAATATTTATTAATTTTCTCTCTTCCAGCAATAATCCTTTTTGGAAGTTTAATTTTTAGAAATGTAAAACTATTTAATTCTCCTTGCATAGGTTTCGGAGTAGAAACTTTAGATAGTATTATAAATTCTGTTTTTAAAGAAAATAAATGTGTAATAAGTAATTATACTCCAAAATATGAATTTGCAGGAAGAACAGAAAAAGTTGGAACAGAGCAAGATGTTTTAAGTTTTGGAATTTTAAATTATTTAAGATTTGCATATTGGGGTAATAACATTCTAGATTTTCTACTTTTTTTCCTCTTTTTCGGTTTTTTAGTTTTAGTATTAGAAAAAAGATATGAAATAATAATTTTGTTTTTACCACTATTTTTAACTATATTTATTCAATCTATTCAAGGAAAAGTTTTAACAACTGGAATTCTTTATAGAGCTGAAGATTTTGCAAGATACACTTTACAATATTCTCCTTTCGTAGCATTAATTATTTCTTTATCAATTTCAAAGTTTTTCGAATTTCTAGAAAAATTAATTAAAAAAGAAAATTTAGTTTTTTCTATTTTTATTGGCTTTTCTATAATTTTGTTTTTGGTACTACTAGAATATTCTTTTAAACCAAAACTTGAAATAATGAAAAGTTTGAAAACTTATAGTCCTTTATTTTTTGAAGCATGCGATTGGGTAAAAAATAATTTGCCAAAAAATTCTACTTTATTAAGTTTATGGGGATATAGAGTTGCTTATAATTGTGAAAGAAAAGTTGGTGGTCCACAAGATTTAAGATTAAGCGATAATGCAACTTTTATTTATGAATTAGCAAAAGCTGCAAAAGTAGATTATTTCTTTATAGAAAAATTTAGTATAGACCCTTTAAACAGAAAATATGCAGAAATGTACGATTTAAATTGGGTAAAACTAATTAATGAAAACTTTAAAAAAGTTTATGAAAATGGTGTTCCAATAGAAAATTGTATTTCTCAATTAGAAGAGCTTGCTAGAAGAGGTTTTGGCTATTCTATTTGTGATGGAGTTGTAATTTATAAAACTGAACTAAAAAATATATAATTTAGTGTAGAAATCTTTAATTTAAATACTTATTTTTCATAAATTTATGAACTTTGAAAACATACTTCAAATTCTTGCAATAATTGGTGTTGTTGTTCCTTTGGTTCTTGATGTTTCTATAAAAAACAATTTATTAAAAGAGTTAAATTATACTGGATTATTTCCACTTGTTACTGATAAGTACTATGAACAACCTGCTGAAATTTCTTCTATAATTTCAAAAGATAACTGCCAAGATAAAATAAGAATTTCTACTGGAGAAGTTTCTGTTTTCCTTTCTCCAGAAAAATTGAAAGTAGAACTTCTAGAAGCTAATAGTAAGACTTTATATGAAGTTAATCCTTTTGGATTTAATTTAGAGGTACAATTTGTAAACATAACATGCAAGCTAATAAATAACATTGAAAAAATAGAGCTTTCTGCACAAAATGCTTTTGGAAAAATTAGTAAAATAATTCAGAATGGAACAGAAATTTATAGCTGCGAAGGAAAATGTAACAATTGGAAATTAACTAATTCTTCTGAATTTTGCGAGAATATTATCTATGAGAAAAAGCGAGAAATAGAAAAAGCAATTAGATTATCCCAATGCTTTAAATAATTTTTAATTTATAAATTCCTTTTAGCTTTTCGAGTTTTTTATCTTTAGTTAAAAAAGTTAAATTATTTTGCAAGCAAATTTCTAAATGAATAAAATCTGCTAAATAGCTTTTATCAAGAACTATTTGAGAAAAATGGAAAAGTTTTGAAAAATCTATTTTAATGTTTTTTAATTCTATTATTTCTAGTTTTTCAAAATTATAAGTTAAATTTTCAATTTTTCTCAATCTTTCTAATTCTATTAAAGAAAAAGTCGAAATAATACCTTTTGGTTCTTTATTTTTCTTAAAATAAGAAATTAAAATGTTAGTATCAAGATATTCCATTTCTGTTAATACTAAAAATCATTTCTATTATTTGGTTTATTTCTTTAAAGCTTGGCTTTCCAAAAAACTTTAAACTTCCTTTATCTCCATTAATTGTTACGCTAAACTTTTTTCTTTCAAAAATAATTTTTGGAATTATTGTAATTATTCTTATATTGTTTTTAAATTTTTCCATTTTTTCTCTTATAGTTAAGCTATAGTTTAAAAACTTTCCTTTGTACATTTCAAAAACAAATCCGTTAACAAACTTAAAGTATATTTGATTTAATGAAATGCAATACTTTTCTATAATTTCGTAAAGAGATTTGCTTGAAATATAATAAGGTAAGAATTTTATTCTCAATTCTTTTTCTAGAACATCTAAAAATAGTTTTGTAAAAACATCTTGACCTCTAAATATTATTAATAAGTTTTTTGAAAAATCCATTATTGCTTTTATATTTCTTTTAACTTTTTGTTTTGATTTTCCATCAAAAAAGTTTTCTATTTCATTTATTTCTAAAACTCTTCTCAAAAGTTTTTCAAGCTCTACAGAAAAATTGAAAATTATTTTTATTTGATTGTTGTTTCTTTTTGCTATTATCCAATAGTCTTCTGCAGATACTTTATTTAGCTCTTTTTCTATTTCTTCAGCAGTTCTAGCCGTTCTAAAATATAGTATAGATATTTTTGTTGCCATATTAATGTATAGACAATAGGGTATATAAAGATTTCTATACTTAATTGTATAGACAAAATTTATTATTTATTAAACTTAATTAAATTATGGAAGAAAAAAGTAATGTAAAAAGGGTTTTGGAACTAATAAAGAAAAGCCCTAGAGGCTTAACTATTACTGAAATTGCAAACATTCTAGATTTAAATAGACATACTGTTACAAAAATACTTGAAAGATTGTTAATAGAGAAAAAAGTTGATTTTGAAGAAAGAGGGCCTGCAAAAATTTTTTATTATACTGGAGAGTCTCAATTTATTGCAAAAATAGACCAAGGAAATGATAACATTCTTTGGATAGATGTTTTTAAACCTATTTATTCTGACCAAGAAGAATTTATAAGAATTAATCAAACAAAAAAAGATTTTTTGGTTAGAGACAAAACTAAATACAGAAGTATTGGTTCTGTTGCAATTAAAAAAAGTAAGCTGAAAGAGCTTATTGAAATTTTGCAAAAACTTGTTTAATATTTTAGCGGGGGTGCCCGAGTGGACAAAGGGGGCTGGTTCAGGGCCAGCTGCGCAGAGCTTCGTGGGTTCAAATCCCACCCCCCGCAAATAGAAAAAATAATTATTATATTTTATGAGTATTTTAAAGCAAATAGAAGAAAAATGGCAAAAAATTTGGGAAGAAAGGAATGAATTTTATTCAAAACCAAACGGAAAAAAATTTTTTGTTACATTCCCTTATCCTTATGTTAATGGTTTATTGCATCTAGGCCATGCTCTTACAATTTCTAGGGCAGAATTTATTGCTAGATATAAAAAATTAAAAGGTTATAATGTCCTTTTTCCTCAAGCTTTCCACTTAACTGGCTCTCCAATAGTAGCTGCAGCTTATAGATTAAAACAAAACGACGAAAAAATAAAAAAGGATTTATTGATGCAAGGGGTAAAAGAAGAAGAAATAGAAAAATTTAAAAAACCTATTTATTGGATTGAATACTTTTTACCTAAAGCAAAAGAAGCTTTTAAAAAACTTGGTTGCGCTATTGATTGGAGAAGAGCTTTTACAACTACAGAATTGGATGCTCATTACAATAAATTTATTGAGTGGCAATATTTAACTTTAAAAGAAAAAGGTTATATAAGCAAAGGAAAGCATCCTGTTGTTTATGACCCTATAGTTAATAAAGTTATTGGAGACCATGATAGACCTGATGAATATGTTGGAATAAGTTATATTGAAGGTTATATAATAAAATTTGAAGGAGAAATAAAAAATAAAAAAGTATATTTTCCTTGCTTTACTTTAAGGCCAGAAACTGTTTTAGGAACAACAAACATATGGATAAATCCAAATTTCGAATATTTAATTTGTAAAGTAAATGAAGAGTATTGGATCTTGCCTAATAGCATTGTAATAGAAGAGTTAAAAGGTCAAGATTTTAAAGTAGAAGTTTTGGAAAAAATTAGCTCGAAAGAGTTATTATTAAAAGAAGTTAAAAACTTAGTAACTAATGAATTTGTTCCTATATTACCTGCAGAATTTGTTGATGTAGAAATTGGTACTGGAATTGTAATGAGTGTTCCTGCTCATGCTCCTTATGACTATATTGCTTTAGTTGATTTGCTAAAAACTGAATATAAAGATTTTGCTGAAAAATGTTTGAAAAATATGAAATCCTTGTTTAAATTAGAAAATTATACAGATTTTCCAGCTAAGTATATTGTTGAAAAAATGAAAATTTCTTCTCAAAAAGATAAAGAAAAATTGGAAAAAGCTACAGAAGAAATTTATTCAAAAGAATATTATAATGCAATTACTAGAGAATTTTTTGGAAAGTTTTCAAATAAAAGAATTTTTGAAATAAAAGAAAGTTTTGCAAAAGAATTAATTGAAAAAAATATTGCAATAGAATATTTAACTTTGCCTTTAAGGTTTGTTTCTAGGTATAATAATAAAGTTATAGTTAAAAAAATTGAGCAATGGTTTTTAAATTATAGCGATACTAATTGGAAAAAGCTTGCTCATGAATGTGTAGAACAAATGAATTTTTATCCTGAAAACTTAAAGCAAGAGTTTCATAGAGTAATAGATTGGTTAAGAGATTGGGCTTTTACTCATAAAGATATTTTAGGGACTCCTTTGCCTTGGGAAAAAGAATGGCTTATTGAAAGCTTATCAGATTCAACAATTTATATGGCTTTTTATACAATTGCACATTTAATAAGAAAAATAGAGCCAGAAAAATTAACAAAAGAGTTTTTTGACTTTATATTTTTAGATAAAGGAAACGCTGAAGAAATTTCTAAAAAATTGAAAATTGAAAAAAGTTTACTAGAAGAAATAAAAAGAGAGTTTGAATTTTGGTATCCTTTAGATTTAAGAGTTAGCGGAAAAGATTTAATTCCTAATCATTTAGCTTTTATGATTTTTCACCATGTTGCAATTTTCCCAAAAAAATATTGGCCAAAAGGAATTGCAATTAATGGGCATGTGTTAATTAATGGAGAAAAAATGAGCAAAAGTAAAGGAAACTTTATTCCAATTCTTTTTGCCTTAGAAAAAAATTCTTCAGATGCCTTAAGGTTTTTGCTTGCATTGAATAGTTTTTCTGGAATAGATGATATAAACATTGAATATTCAAAAATTAATAAAATTGAAGAAATGCTAATAGAATGGCTAAATTTTGTTAAAGAAAATTATAATAAAGGAATAGAAAGCGAAAAATATATAGATAAATGGTTTGAAAATGTATTGAAAAAAGTTGTAAAAGAAGTTGAAAATTATTACGAAATTTTAGATTATAGAAATGTAATAAATAAGTGGTTTGAATTAGAAAATTACTTTAATTGGTATAAACAAAGAACAAACGAAATTTCTAGAAAAACTATTAATGAATACATAAAAATAAGAAGCATAATAGTTTATCCTATTATCCCTCACTTAGTTTCTGAAATTTTTGAAATTATTGGAGAAAAAATTGAATGGCCAAAAGTTGAAGAAATAGATGAAAAAGTAATTAAAAGTGAAGAATATATTAAAAGAGTTTTAGAAGATTTAAGAGAAGTAATAAAACTTGTTAAAAAAGAAGAAACAAAAGAAATAAAAATAATTGTTGCATCTAAAGAAAAGCAAGAATTTTTTAAAAAATTAATAAATTCTAACTTAAGTTTTTTAGAAAAGGAAAAAGAATTATCTAAGTTTTTAAAAAGAAAAACGAGTGCAGAAGTTCTTAATTATTTCACTGAAAACGAAGAAGAAATATTAAAAGAAAATAAAGATTTTTTTGAAAAAATTTTTAAAGCAAAAGTAATTATTGAAAGAGAAGAGGAATCAAGAGAGGAAAAAGCTATTAGAAGCTTACCTGGAAAACCTGCCATTGTAATAAAATAAGTGAGATTTATCTTTTGTATCGCTGCTTCCAAAATTTTTAATATATTCAAAATGTTTTTCAAATTCTTTAGAAAGTTTTGATTCAACTCTTTTTCTTATCCAAATTACATCTATTACTTTAAAATTTTTATTAGTAGTTAAATAATCGATGTGCCATTTTTTCTTTTTCTTTCTTTTTAAATGTCTTTCAATTCTTTTTTCTAAACTATTAAAAGCAGAACCAACATAAAAATAATAGCCTTTTTTAAATTCTATAGTACCGATCTTTCCAATTTTTATTCTACAATTCTTTAAACATTTCAAAATTAAAACATAAGTGCCCTTCATTAATTTATTTAATAATTCCTAGAGATTCGTTTGTTTTCTTTATGCTTTTCCACTTATCTTTTTCTATTCCAGTAATTGCTCTTACTGCATCTACATTTTCTGGAATAACAACTGCTTCTTGATGAACAACTTGCATATACCTTATTCTATTTTTATCTACATTAATTAAATCTCTTAAAACAACTACTTCATACATATCATATCTTGGCCTACAGTAATCTCTAAACTTTTCTATTATTGTGCTTGTTGATGGATATTCTTTTGCATCTAGCATTATTACTCTTGTTTGATTGTTAAAGGCTTCTAAAACTTCTTCTAAGCTAGTTTCTCTTTTAGCTACTATATCTATCATATGAGTATGTGCTAATGTTGTCGGAACTTTAACAGCTAAACTAAAAATGTTTAAATTTTTCATTACAGTTTTTACATCTATCGAATGATGAGAAGGTACATGCTTATCAAATTCTACAGCATTAATTGGTCCTTTAGTATATTCATGCGGATCAACAGCTCTTCTTGCTAATGCAACAAAAGCATATTCAATTCCAATTTTCCAATCTATTGCGCTCAAAGTTCTTATTAGGCTCGTAGTATTACAGCTTGGAACTCTTACATATTGCTTTTCAATAGCTTCTTCATAATTGTAAACAGAATTAAACGTAACTTCAGCAACTTCTGCTTTTTCTCCGCCTTGAAATATTGCTTTTACTCCATATTTTTCGTAAAGGTTTTTCTTATTTAGTGCTCCAACTCCTTCTGGAGTACAATCTATTACAACATCTACTGCTCCATTTTTTAATAAATCTTCTAAAGTTCCGTTAACCAACATTCCTTCTTTCCTCATAGCTTCTAAAGCATCTTTATCGCTAGCATATAAATCAGTACCATAAAGTGGTCCTTTCGGTTCTAAAAGTGTTTTTAAAATATAGTTTGGAGATTTTGTAGAAATTGCTACTAGCTCTATATCATCTTGTAGCTTTAAGGCATGAGCAACTCTTTTTCCTATAGTTCCTATTCCGTTTACAACAACTTTTGGTTTTGCATGCATAATAGTAATTCTTTATTTAATATTATGAATATTGTTTCTCCAAAAATTTTAAAAGAAATTTATAAAAAAAGAGATGTTTGGAGTCATAAAGGAATGTATGGAAAGCTTGGAATTATTGCTGGAAGTTATTTTTATTCTGGTAGTCCGGTTTTTGTTGCTACTTCTGCTTTAAGGGTTGGTTGCGATTTAGTTAGAATATTTGCTCCAGAATGTATTGCAAACGTAATAAGAAGCTTTTTACCTGATTTAATTGTTTTCCCTTACAAAGGCGATTTTTTCGATAAAAAAGCTTTAAATTTTGTTTTAAAAAATTCGAAAGATTTAACTGCTTTTACTATTGGAAATGGAATGACAAGAGAAAATAAAGTTTTAAAAAATATTAGAAGCTTTATTAAAAAGTGTAAAAATTTTTGTGTAATAGATGCTGATGCAATTTATGCAATACAAAATAAACTAAATCAAAATTTTGTAATTACCCCACATTCTTATGAATTTTATGTTTTGAGCGGAATAAAAGTTGAAAAAGATGTTAATAAAAGAATTACAGCTGTAAAAGATGTTGCAAAAGAACTTGATTGTACAATATTATTGAAAGGTCATGTTGATGTAATAAGTAATGGAGAAAAAGTTGCAATAAATAAAACTGGAAGCGAATACATGACAAAAGGAGGTTTTGGAGATACTTTATCAGGAATTCTTGGGGCATATTTAGCTAGAAAAATCGAGCCTTTTAAAGCTGCTTGTGCTGCTGCTTATTTAAATGGTTTGCTTGGAAGTATTTTAGAAAAAAATTAAAAGAAAGTATATTAGCAAGTGATATATTTAGTCCAGAATTATGGATTAAAGTTTTTAAATATTTATGAGTTTGCCTTATGCAAGAAAAGGAGCATGGAAAGGTTTAAACAAAACTCAAATCCTTTTAAGAAAATTCGTCTACGATATATTTTATAGAAATTTAGAAAAAGAACTATATGAAACTAAAACTGTAGTTGTAATTGGACCTAGCAAAGAAGAGGAGAAACATATTAAAAATATTTTAGAAAAACATTTTAACATAATAATTTTTGAACCAGATAGTTCAAGATACAAAGAACTTATTAAAGAATTTGAAAATTATGTAAACATAAAAGTTATTAACGACTATGGCTACAATATTTCTAAGTATCTAGAAGAAAACTATATAGATGCTTTATGTGCATTTAATGTAATTAATTGGAAACCTTTCGTTTTAAAAAGTTTCCTACAATCTTCAATTAAAGCTCTAAAGCAAAATGGTTATGTTGTTATATCTTTTTATATAAAAATATTTGAAGGCGCTAAAGATAAGGAATTTTTAACTCCGACTCCAAGAAAATTAATTAATAGTATTTACAAATTTAGAGATAAAATTGTTTTCGTTCCTTATATAGATGGAAACGGAATTTTATTGGCATGCAAAATTCCTAAAGAAATACTAGAAAAAATTTATGAAAAATTATGAAGGAATTTTTTGTAATAGATGATTTTGAGTTAAAAAATAAAACTGTTACAATAAGAGTTGATTTAAATTCTGATGTAATAAATGGTAAGGTCGAAAAAAATGAAAGATTTGAAAAACATGCAAAAAGTATAAGAGAGCTTATAGAAATAGGAGCAAAAGTTATAATATTGGCTCATCAAAGCAGAAAAGGAGAACCAGATTTTATTTCTTTAGAGCAGCATGCAGAAATTCTTGAAAAAGAAGTTGGTTACAAAATTAAATTTGTAAATGAAGTTATTGGCAATAATGCAAAAAAAGCTATTGAAGAATTAAAATTTGGAGAAGCATTGCTTTTAGATAATGTAAGGTTTTTAGAAGATGAAGATGTTGAAAAAAGTTTTGAAGAGCATTCAAATTCAAAAATAGTCCAATTCCTTAAGAATTATATAGATTATTATATTCTTGATGCTTTTTCTGTTTCCCATAGAAGCCATGCGAGCATTGTTGGTTTTGCAAAAGTTAGGCCAATGATTGCTGGAAGAGTATTAGAAAAAGAAATAGAAAGTATAAAAAATGCTTTAAAACCTTTAGGAATAAACACTTGGTTAATTGGAGGGGCAAAAATAGATGATGTTATACCTATACTAGAACATATGCTAAAAAACAGGCCAGAAAGCATTGAAAAAGTGCTTTCTGGAGGCTTACTTGCTAATTTATTTCTTTTAGCTAAAGGATATGAAATAGGTAGCAAAAGTAAAGAAATATTAGAGAAAAAAGGTTTAATAAAGCTTTTAGATAAAGCAAAAGAATTATTGTCAAGTTTCTATAAAGAGATTGTTATTCCAATGGATGTTGCAATAGAAGAAAACGGAAAAAGAAAAGAAGTTGAAATAGAAAAAATTCCTAAAGATGCTTTAATACTTGATATAGGGTCAAAAACTATAGAAGAATATAAAAGAATTTTGAAAGAATCTAGAAGCGTAATAATTAAAGGTCCTATGGGAATGTTTGAAAAAAGCGGTTTTGAAAAAGGTACTAAAGAATTATTAGAATTTATTGCTAAGATCGATTTATATAGTCTTGTGGGAGGTGGAGATACTAGCGTTGCTATAGAAAAATTAGGAATACCTAAAAACTTTAATCATATAAGTATTGGGGGAGGGGCTCTTTTAAATTTTCTTGCAGGAAAACCAATGCCTGGATTAGAAGCTTTAAAAATAAGTTATAAGACATTCAAAAAATAAAAAGTGGAAATGAAAGTTGCTAAAAGTTCAATTTTAAGTTTATTCTTGCTGTTCTCCTTCTTTCTTTTTCTTTGCCATGTCTAATTATGTTTAAGAAAGAACTTATTTAATTGTTATTTTTATATACATTAAAGTCTATACTCTAGGTACTGAACTGGCTTTATATATCCTTTTATTACGCTTCCTTTTCTTGCTAAGACACTATAGGCTATTACTTTGCCCCTTCTTATTTTTTTCACTATTATTTCTGTTTCCATGCCAATTGTTTGAGATAGGAAAATTCAAACAAATTTCTTTGAGAAACTAATTTTTTAAAGATGTCTATTGAAATATTAAAGAAGCAATCTCTGCAAAAAACTCTAGGGGTTCCGAATGCATCCACAAACTTTACCATTCTTTCCGAGCCGCATCTTATGCATTTCATAGAAAGAAATAAGCTAAGTATATATAGAAATTTTCTAAACAAAATTTCGCGAAATAAAGAGTTTTTCCTATTAATTAAATATAAAGAATTAATATAGCAAAAAGGAATATGCGAAATTATACGAAATTAAAATCCGAAAAGCGCACCTAATCCCGCTACTGCTTCTTCTTCTCTCTTTTTCTCTTCTTCTTTCTTAGTTTCTTCTTTCTTTTCTTCTGTTTTAGCCTGAGGAGCTACAGCTACTTGTATTGGTTGAGAAGTTGCGCTTTTTATTACTTCTTCTATGTTTATATTCTTTAAAGATTCTACTAAACTTTTAATTTTTGCTTCATCTACAACTATTCCAGCTGCTTCTAGAACTTTTCTTAAATTTTCTTCTGTTATTTCTTTCTTTGCTTCATACAACATTAATGCAGCATAGACGTACTCCATATTTTCTATATTAATGTAAGATTTAAATATATTTTTAATTGTTATAGCTCTTCTTATTGCTTCTTCTAAGCTTTTTTCACTAAATATTGCTGCTTTTATGCTTATTTCTAAAGCTATTTTATAGCCTTTTCTTATTATTCTCGAAAGGTTATATTTAGTATATATTCCCAGCTTTTCAGCCAAGTTATCGGCAATTAAAAATGCTAAAGATATTTTTTCTGAATAATACTTTTCATCTAAATCTAAAATATCTTTAGTATAAATTGTTTTTCCTTCTATTAAACAATTAACTTTTATTCTAATCGGAATTGGTTTTATATTAAGCTTTTGTAAAATTCCGGCTATTTCTTTTGTTATTTTTTCTCCTTTTGAAACAAGCTTTTTTTCCTTTTTAATTGCAATTTTTCCCTGCTCTACTCCAACTTCTATTTTTAATTTTTGAAATTCCGCAATAGCCATTCCTGCTGGAATATTAGTAACCATTGGTTTAAGGATTATGTCTTCTTCAGCAGTATCATTTTCTTTTGCAAACCTATATGTTACTAAAGACTTTATTTCCTTATAAACTTCGAAAGGGTTTCTATTAGTAAAAAGTATTCCTACTTGGTCTGGTAAATGTGGAATTAAATCTTCTCTTCCAATTCTTTCTAATGCTTTTATTACAAGAGATTTTTTGAAAAACTTAATGTTTACATCTTTTAATTTTCTCTTCATTTCTCTATATTCTCTTGTTGGAAGCTTGTAAAAATCTACAAAACCTAAAACTTTGTAGCTATTAAAAATGCTAATTATTTCTTCTATTATTTTTGCTTTTTGTTCTCTAGTTAACATGCTAAGGATAAATTTTTACAGGCTTACTCATAGTTAATTTAACATATATTTTTTTGATATTCTTTTCACCTTCTGGCAGTTTTTCTATTATTTGACCTAAAACTTCCTTTATATTTTGAATAACTTTATCTTTTTCTAAATCTTCCTTTCCAATTTTTAATTGAATTTGGTTTTGCTTTAAATTAATCCTTACGCTTTTTTGTAATTTTTCAATTTGCTGAGCTAAACTTTTTTCATCTATAATTGGCTTTGGCATTTTTCCTCTTACAGCTAAATATTTACCCAATAATCTACCTATTAAAGGCAAAAGTTTTTGTTCGGCTAAAGCAAAATCAAATTTTCTTGCAAATTTTCTTGCTTCTCTTGCACTAGAAGCAATTTTTTCTATATCTTTTGGAGTATAATGTTCTATTCCATCTAATTTTTTAGTTTCAGAAAATATTATAACTTTTGAATTTATTCCGTAAGGTACAAAAACTTCTTGTATTTTGTTTTTCAGTTCTTTTACATCAACATCTTTTAAAACTATTATAAGCTCTAGGCTTTGTTTAAATTTTCTAGGCTTCGAATTTTTTAATTCTTCCAATTTTTCAAATTTTAACTCCATTATATTTCTATTTCTTTTTTGCTTTTTATTTGAAAGTATAAAATTAAAATAAGGCTTAAAAGAGAAAAAGGATACATATCTTTCATTGTTCCGTTAAAATAAAAATAACTATAAAAAATTAGAACAAAAAGAAAAGATATTATGAAAGAATTCATTTTAACTTATCATCATAAAGACCTTCATCTACTTCTTTAATTACTTGCCTTGGGTCTTTATTATCAACTAGCAAATGCAAAGAAAGACATGTACCCAAAACTTGCTTAATTTTTTGTTTAAAATCTCTTCCTTCTAACTCTTTTTCTTTTAACTTAGCTACTTTAACTACTTTATCAAAACTTATATTTCCAATCCATTTTATTCCTTTTTCCTTGTCTTCTTTTGTTATTTTTGCTACTTGAATTCCTGCTTCTCTTTTTAATAAGCTAGAAGTTGGCGGTAAACCTATTTCTATTTCATATTTTCTTGTTTCTTTATCAACTATAATTTTAACTGGTACATCCATACCTTCAAATTCTTTTGTCATTTGATTTATTTTTGAAAAAATTTCTCCAACGTTTAGCTTTAAAGCAGAAAGCTTTGGAGCAGTAGATGGGCCTGGGGCTGCTTTTCCTCCTTCTACTAATAATTCTATTACTTCTTTTTCAGCCATGCCTCTTTTCTATAACTTTTACCATATCAATACTTATAGTTAAAGGCAGAGGAATTGCAGTTTCTAATAATTCTAAAACAACTTCTCTTTTAACTTCATCAACTTTAGTAACTCTTCCTTTTTGGCCTTTAAATGGTCCACCAATAATTTCTACTATATCTCCAATTTCAATTTTTACTTCAACTTTCTCTTCAAAATATTTTTCAAATTCTTTTATATCAACAGGGTTTTTTATAAAGTTCCTTACATGCGGAAGCTCTTTAACTAATTTAAAGACATCTTCCTCTTCCCCTTCAATAAAAACATAGTTCTTTATTTCTTCTATTCTAAAAACTGAATAAATTTGTAAATTGTTTTCTATTGCCTTATTAGCTATGATATCCACTAAAATTTCTTCCTTTCCACCTATTGTTCTTATAGCATATATTGGCATAATTAAGCAATCAATATTAAAATAAGATATATAATAAAACCTATTAAACCAAAAACAAAAGAAAAGTATAAAACTTTAAGAAAAAAATTAAAGGTTTCTTTTGTTGTTGGTTTTCTAACTTCTTTTAAAATAAAAAAAGTTCTTTTTAAAAAGTTAAAAATCCTTTTTATCATACAAACTCTATTCCTAGCTCTTTTTCTATATCTTTCTTAAACTTCTTTTTAACTTTACCTTTTTCTTCTTTTCCAATAATTTGCGGAGAGCTTACTCCAGTAATTATTAATAATGTTCTCACAGTATCTCCCAAAGATTTGTCAATTTGAACTCCCCACAATAGTTTTGCATCAGAATTCATTTTTGACCTTACAGCATCTAATATTGCTTGAACTTCTTTTAATGTTATATCTGGCCCACTAAATATTGCAACTAAAGCTCCTTTTGCATCAGAAATATCTACTGACAACAATGGATTGTTTAATGCTCTTTGAACGCTTTCTATTGCTCTATTTTCGCTATCACTTTCTCCCATACTTATTAATGCTAAGCCGCCGTCGCTCATTATTGCTTTAATATCTGCAAAATCTCTATTAACTAATCCTGGCTTTGTTATCATTTCGGTTATTCCTTTTATTGCATTTATTAGCAATTCATCTGCAATTTTAAATGCTGTTGTAATTGAAACATCTGGAAATAGTTCTAGTAATTTGTCGTTTGGAATAAGTATTAATGTATCAGTTACTGGCTCTAACATTTCTAAACCCCACATTGCATTTTCCCACCTTTGTTTTCCTTCTAATGAAAAAGGCAAAGTAAAAACTCCAATAACTAATGCCCCTAACCTTTTAGCAATTTCAGCAACTACTGGAGCGCTTCCAGTACCAGTACCTCCTCCTAAACCGCCAGTAACGAAAACCATATCGGAATCTTTTAAAACTTTTTTAAGCTCTTCTTTACTTTCTTTTGCAGCTTCCATTCCTATTCTTGGGTCTGCTCCAGCTCCTAGGCCACCTGTTAATTCTCTACCAATAAGTATTTTAACATCTGCATCTGTATAAAGCAAGTCCATTGCATCTGTATTTATTGCAATTGTTTGAGCTCCAACAATTCCTACTTGCATTAATCTGGAAACTGTATTATTTCCTGCTCCTCCGCAACCAACAACTTTTATCCTAGTTTTTCTTTTTTCAACTATTTTTCTTAGTTCTTCATCTATCTCTGAAAATTTTGGTTCTCCAGTCAATTGCTTTATTGCCATAAAAAATAATTCAAAAAATATTTAAGAAGATATAAAAATAACTATGGGAACACGTAGAATTAAAGAAGAGAAAAAGGTTAGTGCTGAAGAAGAGAAAAAAGTAGTTGAAGAGTTAAAAAAGAAAAAAGTAAAAGAATTGCCAAAAGTTGAAAAACCTGTTGTAAGGTTAATAGATACAGATATTCCTGGGCACTTACCAATAAGAAGGGCTATTTGGAATATTGATGGAATAAGTTTTTCTTATGGCAATGCTGTTTGCACTATTTTTGAAGAAATTACTGGAATAGATAGAAATTTCTTAATTGGTAATTTGAGTGATGAAAAACTTGAATTGCTTGCAGATATAATTAAAAATCCGCAAAAATATAACATACCTTCTTGGTTATACAATAGAAGAAAAGATATATATGACGGAAAAGATTATCATATTGTTGGTCCAGAGGTTAAAGTTAGGATGCAATTAGATATAAAAAGAGAAATGGAGCTTAATACTTACAGAGGTTGGAGGCATAAGCTTGGGCAGCCAGTAAGAGGGCAAAGAACTAGAAGTCATTTTAGAAAAGGCATGACCGTTGGAGTAGTTAGAAGCAAACAACAACAAAGCAAATGAAAAGGTTTAGAAAAAAGTATGAAAAACCTTTGAAAAGGTGGGATAAAGTTAGAATAGAGAAAGAAAAAGAATTAATGAAAAAATATGGATTAAGAAGAAAAAAGGAAATTTGGAGGGCTGAAAGTATTGCTAGAAAGTACAGAAGATTAGCAAGACAATTAATTGCAAAAAGGGATGAAAAACTTGAAAAAGAAATTTTGAATAAAGTTAATAGATATGGTTTTATAGAAGCAAAAACTATTGATGATTTATTAGATTTAACAGCAGAACGTATTCTTGAAAGAAGATTGCAAACAATTGTTTATAAAAAAGGACTAGCAAATACAATAAAACAGGCAAGACAATTAATAGTTCATGGACATATTGCAATAAATGGTAGAAAAATTACTTGGCCTTCATATTTAGTTAAAAAAGAGGAAGAAGATAAAATACAATTATTATTAGACCCTCAAAAAATAGGGCTAAAAGTTAAGGTATGACAGAGAAAAAAGGAATAATAGGAATTGCACATATATATAGTACAAAAAACTCTACAATAGTCCATATTACAGACCTTACAGGAACATACACCTTTGCAAGATATTCCAGCGGAATGATGACAGATAAAGACAGGGAAGGAGGAAAGCCATATCCTGCTATTCTAGCTGCAAAAAAAGCTGCTGAGGAAGCAATTGCAAAAGGAGTTACTGAAGTTTATGTTAGAGTAAGAGGGAAAGGTGGAATAGGTCCTAGGCTGCCAGGATTAGGTGCTGTACCAGCAATAAGAACTTTAATAAAAAGCGGATTAAAGGTGAAAATGATAGAAGATGTTACTCCAATACCTCATGGATACATGAGAAGAACTAGTAGAAGAGGAAGAAGAGTTTAAATTTTTTGTTTTAATTCTTTAAGTTTTTCAATAATTACATCTATAGCTTCCGAAAATAATTCACTAGCTTCATATGAGCTTGTTGTTTCTATGTTAAATATAAAATTATCGTTTTCATAAGAATATCCACAATTGCCTGCTTGCCATTTAGAATGCTCCTTTCCTATACCCAATTGAGCTATTGCTTCAAACTCGATTTCTTCATTTTCATTTAAATATGTTATTGGTATTTTATCGTAAACTGGCTTAACTTTTTCGTCTGTAGTTTTTAAATCTCCGCTATAAACATAGCCAGGACCTTTTTTATAAAGATAAAGTTTTACTTGACATTTTGGACATCCTTTAGCTTGGCAATCGCACTTATTTGGTAAAGTATGAAAATTTTTATCAAAAGTTAATGGAATTAACCCCACTCTATTAGCTATTATTTCATCTGGCAAAACACTATCATTTTTATAAAAATCTATCCATTCAATTGCCATTGTTGGTATTTCAGAAATTATAGCTCTTCTTATCATTGCTGCTATTCCTGGGCTAATGTTTTTAACTTCTATTTTTATTTCATCTCTTGTCTTTTCCAATATTTTTACTTCCATAAACTTATTTGAGAAAATATATAAATAATTTCATAAGTTCTGAAATCTTCTTATTATGCGGGGGTCGCCTAGCCTGGTCAAGGGCGGCGGGCTCAAGTTCGAGCTTTGATTTGATGATAAGAAACCCGCTGGCTTAGTGCCGTCGTGGGTTCAAATCCCACCCCCCGCAATTATTTAAGCTTAATTAATTTCTTTACTTCTTCTATTGTATCGCAAACTTCTTTTACATGACAAAATGGACAAACTACTTTTCTAAAATTTGGCAAATTGCTCATTGGCGGAACTATATTTTTTAAAAGAGTTTTTTCTATTTGCTTTTTTATAATAAATATTTTTTCTTTTTCTTGCGGAGAAAAGTTTAATTTAAAAACTTTTCTTTTCAATAAACTTATTATCATAGAGGAAGAAACCTCTTTTCTAAAGAATTTTTCTATTACAACAGCTTCTGCTAATAATTGAATTCTAAGAGCCTCCTTTACTCTTAAACTACCCATTTTCAAATCTATTGGCACTATTTCTTTTTCTGAAATTGCAAGTATATCTGGAGTTGCTATTAATCCTGCTTGCAAAGAAACAAAATATGGCTCAGGAATAATATACTTAAACTTATATTTGCTAAAAATTTGATTTAAAAAACTTGCAGAATTTAATAACTTTTCTTTTTCCACTTTAGCCTTATTTTGATATTCTTTTATTACCCTTTCTGTTACAGAGGGTACTAATTGTTCTAAAGGTAGTTTATTGTAATTATTTATCATTAGATAAGCCATTTTGTGAAAAACTTCTCCTTCAAAACTTGATCGAGTTTTTTTCTGTTCAGATTTAACAACTTTTTCTAAAAAGAACCTTCTTTGACATTGAAAAAATTTTGATATATCTAAAGCAGAGAAAAAAACTTTGTTTGATAATTTTTTAACCTTTTCTACTAAATACTTAACAAGTTCTTCTTTGTAATTTTCAGGAATTTCTTTTTCTATTTTTATTTTGTTTGAATTCGAAGAAATATAATATTCATCTGCCAACTTTTGTAAAAGTAAGAAAAGTTGGTCTGAAATAAAAATCTTGTTATTAATTAAATTGATTAGTATTTCATCTATTTCCGCTTCTTTTTCTATAGAAGCAACAATATCAACGGTTTTTCTAAAAACTTCTTCGTTAAGATGTAATCCTATTTTCATGTTTTAGCCATTTGTGCTTTTTAACTGACCTTTGCATGAAAAAATATTTTTCACATTTTGAAGAGCAAAAGAAATAAATTTTTCCAGTTACTGTTACATACATTTTTCCTGTTCCTGTCTTAATTTTTCTAGAACAAAAATCACAATTCATTTCTCTTCAATTTTACCTGCAGCTTCCATTTCAACTTCTTTAAGCCAAATTATATCTCCAATTCTTACTGGACCGCTAACATTTCTAATTAATATTCTTCCTTTTTCAGGTCCTTCTATTATTTTACATTTAACTTGAGTTACCCCTTTAGAGCCAGTTCTACCTATAATTTCTATAACTTCTGCTGGAACTGCTTCCATGTTATATTTGTTGAGAAGTGTTGCTCCTAATCCAATTAATTATTTCTTCAAATAATTTCTTCCCTTCCCCTACTTCAATTACACATGCACTTGCTGCTGAAACTTCTATTCCACATGCTTTTCCTAATTCTTCTTTTGATTTTACAAAGATGTATGGAACCTTCTTTTCTTCGCAAAGTTTTGGTAAGTGCATTACAATTTCTTCTGGATTAACATTTTCTGCTATTACTACTAATTTTGCTTGTCCTCTTTCAACTGCTTTAGTTGTTTCGTTTGTTCCTTTTTTAATTTTTCCTGTAGTCCTTGCTACTTCCATTAATTGCAGTACTTTTTCTTGTATTTCTTCTGGTACTTGGAATGTTACATACTTGGGCATAATATTAGTATTTAAAGATTTAAATTTTATTATGGTTTCGCTAAAAGAATTTTTGTTTAAGGACAAACCTTTAAAAGTATTAATAGCTCTTTCAGACAAACCGAAAAATATTACTCAAATAGCGAAAAAAGTTGGAACAACATATTCTCATACATTAAAACTTTTGGAAATTTTGTATGAGCTTGAAATAATAGAATTTCAGAAATTAGGTAGAGAAAAAATAGTATCATTAACGAAAAAAGGGAAAAAAGTTGTTGAAAAGTTATCTGAATTTTTATCAGTGCTTTAATTTTTATGAAAGTTCAGAATATCGTTTGAGTAAGTATTTAGTTTATTAAACTCATACAAACTTTTTTAAGTAAATTTTTCAATAGAATTTTAATTTTTCTTATAACACTGTTATAAAAAATTCTAACTTTTTGATAAAAATTAAAAAATGAATGATAAAAATTTTCTTAAACTTTAAGTATATTAGCTATTCAAATTTTAGTTAAAAAATTCATAAAAAAAATCTGAATTTTCATAGATAAAATTTGAATATTCATAAAAAATATTGGAAACTTCATAAAAAACGTTCGAATATCCATAAAAAACTTCTGAAAAAATATAAAAAACTTCAGAAAATTCATAAATATTTATG
>JAVYKI010000002.1:0-87733 GCA_038742305.1 Candidatus Aenigmatarchaeota archaeon | reverse complement strand
TTTTTGAACTTCTTCAATGCTTCTCGAAGAATCTATAATATAAACTTTACATTTATTTTCTATCTTTTTTATTAATTTCAAATAATTTTCTCTAACTTTTTTCAAATTTTCCAAATTTTCAAAAATTTCCTTTGCTCTATTTTCAATCCTTTTTAAAGAAATTTCTGGGTCTAAATCCAAATAAATAATAACATCCGGAAAGCCAAAAAGTTTTGAATTAAATTCATATAAAATTTCAAATTTTTCTTCATTTTCTGCTCCGTATACAACTGTAGAGAACCAAAATCTATCTGAAATTACAAAATAACCTTCTTTTAAATATCTTTTAATTTCCTTTAAATGATAAGCTCTATCAGCCATCATCAAAAGCTGCAAGCCCAAATTATCGAATTCTACTTCTCCTTTTAATATTCTTCTTGTTAATTTTCCTATTTCGCTTTGAGTTGGTTCTTTTGTAAGAAAAACCTTATAACCTTTACTTTCTAAATATTCTGCTAAAAGTTTTGAATGAGTAGATTGTCCAGAGCCATCTATTCCTTCAAAAACTATAAACATATTAATAAGATTTTGCAAAGTAAGCTTTATATTTTGCATTTTCATTACAATAAATGCACTTTCCGCTTATCGGATTTTCATTATTAAGCTCAATTACTCTGCTAGTTGCTTTTGTTTCTTCTTTTATTTTTTCTTCACATTCTATTTTTCCACAATGGTCTGCCAAAACCATATAACCTTCTTCTATAAACTTTTTAAATTCTTCAAAAGTTTTTGCAACTTTTATTCTACTTTCTAAAAACTCTTTTGCTTTTTCATAAAGGTTTTTCTGAATTTCTTCTATTAATTCTTCTATTTTCTTTTCTAATTCACTTTCTTTAACTTTCTCTCTTTTCATTGTATCTCTTCTAAAAATTGTAATTTCTTTTGTTTCTATTTCACTTTTACCTATTTCAATTCTAATAGGCACTCCTCTTAATTCCCAATTATTAAACTTATAGCCTGGAGTATATTGCTCTCTATCATCAACCTTTACTCTAAACTTTTTCAACTTTTCAGCAATTTCTCTACATTTTTCCAAAACTTTTTCTTTTTCTTCTTCGCTATAATAAATTGGTATTATAATTACTTGAATTGGTGCAACTTTTGGAGGTAAAACTAATCCCAAATCATCTCCATGAACCATTATTATTGCTCCAATTAATCTAGTAGAAAATCCCCAAGAAGTTTGATATACTAATTTTCTTTTTTCATCTTTATCAGTAAAATAAATTCCAAAAACTTTTGAAAAGTTGTTGGATAAATTATGGCTTGTACCGCATTGCAAAGCTCTACCATCTGGCATTAAAGTTTCTATTGTATAAGTTGTATGAGCTCCAGCAAACTTTTCTGCTTCACTTTTTTTACCAACTATAACTGGAATTGCTAAATATTTTTCTACAAATTCTTTGTATTGCAAAATTCTTTTTCTTGCTTCTTCTTCGGCTTCTTCAAAAGAAGAGTGAAAAGTATGCCCTTCGTGCCATAAAAATTCTCTAGCCCTTAAGAATGGTTTAGTTGCTTTTGTTTCCATTCTTACTACGTTGCACCATTGAATTATTTTTAAAGGTAAATCTCTCCAAGATTTAATTAATTCACTTTCAGCAATATAAGAATACATAATTGTTTCGCTAGTTGGTCTTACTGCCAAAGGTTCTTCTAGATCGCTATCTCCAGCCTTAGTTACCCAAGCAACTTCTGGCTTAAATCCTTTAAAATGCTCAGCTTCTTTTTCCAATATTCTTTTTGGAATGAATAGTGGAAAATAAACTTCTTGAACATCATCTAAATATTTTGAAAATTCGTTCATTATATTTTTCCAAATTGCATATCCATAAGGCAAGTAAACAATGCAACCTTTTACTGGGCTATAATCTGCAAGTTGAGTTTTTTTAATTACTTCTTCATACCATTCACTCAAGTTTTCCTTTTTATTTTCTAAAGTCATAAAATATTAAGGTAAAAATTTTTTACTCCACTTTTTATACAATTCTTCAAAAGTTTTCACTGGCTTTTCTTCTTCTTTCTTTTTTTCTTCTCTTTCTTCAATAACTACATTCAAACTTCTTAGCTTTTGCCAAATTTTGTTTAATTCTGGCTCGTTAATTTCTTCTGGCTGTTTTTCAAAAATTGAATTGTTTTGATAAAAAGGATAAATTCTTATGTTAAAGTGATTTGTTGGGCTTTTTATTATTGCAATTTCTACATCTTTAGCTTCTAATGCATCTTTAATTCCTTTTGCAAGTTCAAAAGCTTTTTTCAGGCAATAAAAAGAAAGATTTATATCAAAATCGAAATTTTCATAATGAATTCTTGGAACTACTATTGTCATTCCTTTGCTTCTTGGTTTAATATCTAAAAAAGCGACACACTTATCATCTTCGTAAATTATGTAAGAAGGAATTTCTTTTTTTACTATTTTACAAAATATGCAATCATTCATAAAGCTTTTTTAAATAATCTTTAATTTTTTCAAGAAAAGATTTTGGCTTGTTATAAACTAATTTTTCAGAATTTTGCTTAGTTGAATCTAAAACTTTTTTAGCTACAAACTTTGCTTCTCTTTCTAAAGGATGTGTAAGATAATCGAAAATGTTCGTAATTTTTCTGAAAAAGTTGAAAAAGTAGTAAGGAATTCTTTTTATAAAGCCTAAATAGCTTTGAACTGCATGAGCATATTCTTCTGCTAAAGTTCTTATTAACAAATACGGATTAGATAAAACTATTGGAGAAATTTCAATTTTTCTATTATAAATGTTTATTCCATCTGTTAAAAAAGAATAAGCCCCTAAAATCGTTCCTCCAAAACTTTTTCCTAAATCTTTAACATAAACAGGAATTTTTTTAAGATAAGCCTTTAATTCTTCCACTGGAATTTTAAAAGCTTTAGAATAAATTTCACTAACTTTACTTATTACATATTCTTTTACATTTTCTAAATTTGGCTCATAAAGTTTTTCTGTTAGAGAGTATAGAGAGTACATAATATTATGTTAAAGGATTTAAATAAAATAATTAAGCTAATGGAAAAACAAGCTAAAGAATTAAATGCTCCTGTTTATCAAAAAGAAAAAGTAGTAGATAAAGATGCTTTTAAAATTACAGTTTTTGCAGTTTTAAGCACTAGAACAAAAGATGAAACAACTATAAAAGTTTGCAAGAGACTTTTTGAAAAAGTAAAAAACTTTGAAGATTTATTAAAAATTGATGAAAAAGAGCTTGAAAGTTTGCTTTATGGAATTGGATTTTATAGAAATAAGGCCAAAATTCTTAAAAAGCTTGCTAAGGAAATTATAGAAAAATATAATTCTATTGTTCCAAACAAACTAGAAGAATTAGTTAAATTGCCTGGAATAGGTTTAAAAGTTGCAAAAGTTATACTAAACGAAGCTTTTAATTTACCTTATGTTGCTGTAGATACTCATGTTTTAAGAATTTCTAATAGATTGGGAATAATAAATACAAAAGACTTTAAAGAGGCTAACGAAATACTGGAAAATATTTTACCTGAAAATTTAAAAATTAAGTACAATAAAACTTTAGTAGCTTTTGGCCAAACAGTTTGCAAGCCAAAAAATCCTAAATGCGAAATTTGTAAAGTTAAAGATTTTTGCAAATATTATAAAAATAAAAAAATTAGTAAGGAGTAAGTGGTCTTATTATACTTCTTATTTCTTCGTGTCTTCTTTCTTCAACTGCTTTTCTTATTCTTTCAGTGCTAATTCCTCTTTCTTCTGCCTCAATTACTATTTTACAAACATCTTCAAACTTCTTTATTAACGGAATAACTTTTCTTGCTTCACTTTCATTTAATTCTGTAATGTTTATGTTTGCAATTTTTAGTCTTAAACAAACTGGAGGTAAAACTTCTCTTATTTTCTTAAAATAATCTCTAAATGCTACTTTTTCTCTTTCTCTTAATATTTCTACTTCATCTGTTTCATTTCTACATTTCCAGAAATAATTCTTAATTTCTGCAATTACTGAATTAGCTAATCCAAAAGCTTCTCCATATTTTCCTTGCTGATAAGCTTCTATAGACATATTTAATCTTTTTTCAATGTTTTCAACATCTATTTTTACAGAACAATTGATCGTTAACAATTTGTTGAACTTTTCTTTTGCTTCTTCAATTGTTTCATTAGCTTTTTCTCTTATAACTTTTTCTCTTTCTTGCTTTAATTTCTTAAATACATCTTCTACTTCTTCTTTAATTTCCTTAACTACTTTTCTAGCTATTTCATAAACTTTTCTTCCACTAACAGTTTCAACTTTTATTCCGCTAGCATTAAGTAAGTTTGAAATGTTTAAAGCACATTCTGGATAACCTAAAACTTTTACTCTTTCAAATTCTTTAACAAAAGTTACATTTACTTCTTCTGGGCTTCTAACTAATAATACATGCCCGCTCATTAAAGCTGCTGCATTGCTATCTGTAGCATTTCTTATACAAATTATTACTAATGGAACTTTTTCTCCTGCTCTTTCTCTTTCTCTAACTTTTTCTTCAATTTTATTTTTTACTCCAACTTCATTTAAAACAGTAACTTTTATTCCTATATTTTCTAATTCAGCTTTTAATGAAACGTTTCCTATTAGCAATACTTCTTTTACTCCTAAAGCTCTTAATGCTTCTTCTATTTCAACCGCTATTGATTCTTCTGGAGTTATTAATAACGGTACTCCATAAAATCCAGCAAGCTTAGATGCTAAAGTTACTAGCTTATAATTTCCTCTTTCAGCAGGATAATCTGGTTTATCAGTAACTACTACAGCTTTTTCAGAGCTAACAAAAAACTTTTTAGCAACTTCAGCGCTTGTACCATATTTTGTTATTCCATAAACTCTCGAAACTAGCCAACTAGAATTATAATTCTTTATTGCATTTTCAAATTCTTCACTTATTACTGCTGGTCCTCCAATTATATAAACATTTTGTGGACTAAATTCCGCAATTTTCTGCAATTCTTCTTGACTTGCTTGCATTCCTTCTACTACAACTACTCCATATCCATATTTTTGAGCTACTGCATAAGCTACTGCACTATCTGGATAGTTTTGTTCAGATACTACTAAAACATCTGTAGCTTTTACTAAGCTTATTAGTATTATTGCGCTTATTAGAAGATTCCTCAAAGTTACCATAAAATAATATCTATCTAAATATTTTTTGTGGAAATAGAAATAATTAAAGGTTATCCTGCAATTTACATTCCAAAGTTAGATTTAGTTACAATTTCAGATTTACAAATTGGTTATGAATCTCATTTAGCAGAAAAAGGAGTTTTTGTTCCTCAAAAACAAACAAAAGAAATGATAAGGAATTTGAAAGAAATAAGCTTTTTAGTAAATTCGAAAAGGCTTTTAATTAATGGAGATATAAAGCATGAATTTAGCAAACCAACAAGCCAAGAAATAAGAGAAGTAAAAGAATTTTTAACTTTTGCAAAACAGTTTTTCAAAGAAATAATAATAGTAAAGGGTAATCATGATAACTTTATTTTAAATATTCTAGAAGAAATGGATTTTCCTGTTTATGATCCCTATTATGAAGAAAAAGGCTTCTGTTTTTTGCATGGAGACAAGGAAGTTGATTTGCCAGAATGCAATTATTTAATAATTGGGCATGAACAGCCTATGATTTTGCTAAAAGAAGGGTTTGATAAAATAAGGGTAAAAGCTTTATTAATTGGAAAATTTGAAAATTATAATTTAGTTGTTTTACCTGCTTTTTCTACAATAGCTGCTGGAAGCGAAGTAAATGTTTTATCTAGAGAAGAACTTTTAAGCCCTATTTTAAAGAAATGTAATTTGGATGAATTTGAAGTTTATGCAATAGAAGAAAGATTTGATACACTTTATTTAGGAAAATTAAAAAATCTAAAATATGAATAATTTATGCCCCGGTAGCTCAGTTTGGATAGAGCGCCGCCCTTCTAGCTTAAGCTAGAAGGTTTGAATAGGATGATAGGCGGAAGTCGCGGGTTCAAATCCCGCCCGGGGCATTTTATTAGAAATAATCGAAAAATTAGAAATTTTATATTTTTTGACTTTAATAATATTAATTAGGGAAAGATGGAAGATATCAATAATTTGCAATACAGATATGAAAGCAAAACTATACTGGATAGTCTTAGCACAGATTTTTCTAGCTTTGAGTCTAGGATTAGTAGGTCCTATTTATGTAATCTATTTCGAAAAATTAACTGAAGATGTAAAATTAGCCACTTTTCTAATTGGAATTTATTGGATTTTTGTTGGTTTATTTGAAATAATTGCTGGAAACCTTTGCGATAAATATGGAAAAGCTAGAATTTATTTCCTTGGAACTTTGCTAGTTTCTATTTCAATATTTCTATATCCTTTTGCTTCCGAATTGTTACTCTTAATAGCTTTAATAATAATAGATGCAATAGGGACTGCATTTCAAATACCTTCCTTTTATTCTTTAGTAGCAGATATAACTAGCAAAAGAAAAAGAGGAAAAGAAGTTAGTATTGTAACTTCAAGCTACGACATACTTTATGGATTTTCTTCAATAATTGCTGGAATTATAATTTCTTATTTTGGTTTTCATAGCATATTTACAATGGCTAGCCTAATTAATTTAGTTAGCGGAATTATAATAGTTAGAAATTTAGAGTTGTAACATTCGTTCAATCTATTGAACGAAAAATTTAAATATTCGTTCAACATACTATACTTCTGATTTAAGAGAAATTAATAGATTTAAATGAATGATGAGATAAATAAGAGGAGATTTAAGAGCTGAAAAGAAAAAGTCTTATAAGAGATTAATGTTCAAAAAGCTAAAGGAATTAATAGACAAATAATTATATTAACTGGATTAAGAAGAAACTGTAAAACGACTCTTTTTTATCAATTTATTGATGATTTACTAAAAAATGTAAATCCAAAAAACTTTTTTTGATGAGGAAAAACATGAATCTTAAGAAATTTTAAATTCTTACTCAAAAATTGCTGGAATAGATTGGAGAAAAATTTTTCGATGAAATCCAAAAACTAAAAGATTGGGCTTCAAAAATGGAAATGTTTTGCCTATAAAAATAAAATTAAAATTTTATATTGAATAAATTATTTCTTTAACTTTTTGGCCAAATAGCTAAATCCTATTGCTCCAAGAATTCCTGCAGATAAAGATATTAATATTATTGCTCCAAAAACACCTGGCTCAGCTAATACTGCATATCCAGTTGGAATTTGTGGAAGTTGTGGTTCAGGACAATCAGCTGGACAGTTTTGCCAAGTTTCTCCAACTTCACAAATATTATTTCCACATACCGGCAAAGTAACGTTTGGTCTTATTTCTATTATCCTTTCTATTGGCCTTTCTATTACTTGAGTTTGATTAATAACTTGAGTTAAGTTTACAGTCCTTTCTATTGTTTGAGAAGGCAAATAGTATGTTGTAGAAATTGTTTGAACGTTTTTCTGGAAAGAAGTGAATATTCCGTAAATGCTTAAAGATGGTAATATTGCATAAGCATATGCATAAGTATCGTTAAATATAACTACTCCGCTAAAACTTTTGATTTCAGCATTTACAAAGATAAAAAAGATGATAATCAAATTCATTTTTACTTATTTTTACCTAAATTAAAAAGAAGTTTAGATGAATTAGTTGAAGAATATTACGAAGCATTTTTAGAAAGATTTCCAAACATTAATATAGGTATTAAAGAAATTGACGATTTTCATTCAAAAGTTAGACCTACAAAAGAAGAAATAAAAAAAGATTTAATAAGTATCGCTAAAAAGTTTAAAAAAGAAAATATTTGTTTAGCCTGCAAATATTCTACTCCAAACCCATTTCCATTATTTTCTCACATTCTAACTATTAAAGAATGTAAATTAGGTTTATTTCCAAAAAATAATATGTGCGATAAATTTGAAGAATTCGATGAATTAAAGGAATAAGTTATATCTTAAACCTTAAAATTCTTCTAATTTCGTTTATTTTAAATCCGCATTCAAGTAAAGCAAAAATACTTAAAGTATATTTAGAGCCTAAATATTTTGGTTGAGGATAATTTACATCTTCTTGAAAAGCGATCCATTTAAGTGTAATGAAAAACTTTTTAACTTCAAAAATTAGTTCTTCATTAAGTTCTGAAAAATAATTTTTAATAATTTCGTTTTCATCTTTCCTATTATTTAAAAATCTTAAAACAGAATTTATTAGATATTCTTCGAGTATTTCGTGCCTATTTTTTAATGATAAGTAAGTATTAGCTAAATCATCGTGAGAAGGAATTTTCAAAATTTGATCTGAAGTATTATCAAATCTTATTACAAAAAAGTCGCATTCGCTTTTCTTACCAGGAATAAAAATAAAAATTGAATAAACCTCGTTCTGAAATTTTATTTCTTCTACTTTTATTAACCTTTCGCTCCTATTGCTACAAATTTTTAGTTTATTTTCTAATTCTTCTTTTACTTTTTCTGGCTCAACTATTTTAATAGAAAAATAAGTTTCGAATTTGTTTTCCTTAATTAATTCTTGTGCTTTCTTAATAATTTCTTCTTTACTTTTCATAATTCGATATAACTACTATATTCAAAATCTTTGTATTCGCTTTTTGATTTAGGTTTTCTAAAAATAAAAAATTTTTCATGATAAATTAACAAAAAATCTACTTTCTTTTTCTCCCAAATTTCTCTTGTTGTTTTCATTTTGTGCTGTATTTTAATAACCTCTTCTACTAATATAAATCCGTTTTTCAAAAAAAGCTCTAAAATGTGATGAGAAAGAGGAACAAAATGTTTTTTTATCCTAGTATCTCCAACAAGTATTCCGCAATAACTTCCTGGCTTTAAAACTCTAAAACATTCTTTTATTACTTCATCCATCATTTTTAAGTATTCCTTAACATTTTTTGCACACGATAAATTACCTTTAACATGCTTTCCATACTTTATTATACTAAAATATGGTGGGTGAAAAAGAGAAGCATCTATGCTTTCATCTTTTATTTCGCTTAAGTTTCTAGCATCTCCTTGATAAACTTTAATCCAACTATTAAAAATTTTTTGAACTTCTATATTTCCAATTTTATTCATTTTAAAAATTTTAAACCTTTCCAATGCTTTTTCTAATTGATAAAGCCTGTGCAAAGTAAGCATAACAGCATCATATTCTATATCAACTGCTATACAATTTCTCCCTAATAACTTGCATTCTATGCATGTTGTTCCCGAACCAACCATTTGGTCTAATACAGTATCTCCTACTTTTGTATATCTTATTAAGAATGCTCTTACTAGTTGAGGAGGCCAATTACCTCTATAATCTCCTTTATGCGTAGCCCAAGAACCTCTAACAGGAAAACTCCAAACTGTAGTACTTATATCTGTCAGCTCTTCTTCTGTAGGCTCAAATCTTTTAACTTCCATTTCATCTAGTATAATTTCTTGACCTTCAAGAACTATTTTGTTATTCTTCTTGATAAATTCTTTATATTCATCAAAATCAACTAATCGCATAAATTATTATACTTCTACTAAATTAGAGTGATAAGAAATTCTAATAGCAATTTGAAAATTTTAAAGGAAAGGATTAAGAAAATTTTTCTGAACGCCCGGGGCAGGATTCGAACCTGCGACCTTCCGGTTAACAGCCGGACGCTCTACCGCTGAGCTACCCGGGCATAAATTATATTTTTAAAATAAAGGATTTCCTACAAATAATTTATATTCATCTTTTTCTTGTAATTCGTCTAATAATCTTCTTATTAACATTTTTTTAACATCTGGCAAAAACTTTATTCTTTCATTTATTTCTTTTAAGCTTTGAAATGGTTTAGCTTTCCTTTCTTCTATTATTTGCCAAAGATGCTTTTTACCTATTCCTGGCAAAAGCTCTAAGCTATGCAATTTTGGAGTTATTGGACCAGAAAAGTTAAAAAACTTTACAAATCTGTCTTCGTTTTTATCAATCAATTGCTCCAAAACTTTTTCAAGATTATCTTTTGCTAAAGTTGTTAATTCATCATATTTTAATTTCTTAATAATTCTTCCAACTTTATCCCTTACTCCACTTCCAATATAAACTCTTTCAAAAAAATCAACTTTAACATTTGGCTTAATTGATACTTCTAAAAGATTAAAATATCTTTCTCCAATTCCTTGAGCTATAGGTTCTTTTTTGAAATCCCCCCTTCCAAAAGGTAAGAAATCTAAAACAATTAAATATTCGTCTTTCATTATTTCAAAACTTCCAATATTTTCTTTTGAACTTCTTCTTCAAACTTATTTACTTGCTTTCCAAAAAGAACTAACAAATCTTCAAAATCTTCAGGATAAAAATCTAATATTGAAACTATATCTTTTTCTTTTAATTTTAAATTTTTTAGCTCTTCCTTTATCTTATTAACTTTTTCCAAATTAATTTCTTTGCTAGTAGATTTTATAATTTCGTAAGTTGATTGTAAAATAGAGTCTGCAGTACCTTTTTCTATGTCTTCTTTTAATATTTCCAAAACTTCATACTTTGTAATTGGCTTTTCTTCTAATACTTCCATAATTGAAATTACAATTGCCTTTTTAAATGCTCTGGATTAGAAATTATTATTTTTTCCTTTCCAAAATCATTAACTTTAATTACATATGCCCTTCCTCTTTTTCCTATAACTTCCGCTACTCTACCTTGAAATCTGTGATGAGGATTTCCGTTATAATATGCTGGGTCAATATCAATTATAACCTTTTCTCCGATTTTAAACTCTCTAAAAAATCTAGAAATTCCTCTTCTATGCTTTTCCCTAGTTAATTTGCTTCTGCTTTTAGCTCTAATCCCTTTTGAAGATAGTACCATAATATTTATAATTATATAACTCTTAAGTTTTCAGCTAATGGATGTCCTTTAACTTTTATATGCAATTCTTTAGCCCAACCAAAAGGAGCTATATATGCTTCAAAAAAATTTTTTAATTTTTCATAAAGCAAGTTTACAAGTTTTTCAGCTTTAGATGGCTCAGCCAAATTATTGCTTAAATGGGCAAAAGGATAAACCAAAACTTTATTAACTTTAATTCTATTTGCAACAATTTTTATTTCTTCAACCATTTTTTCAATTTTTTCCTCATTATCTTCTTTTTCTATTGCAACAAAAACAACAAGAATTTCTTCAAACCTATAATTTTTTATTTCAACATCTTTTGCACTTTTCAATTCTTTTGTTACTGGCTTATATTCTATAAAATCGCAATGCGTAAGCAATGCTCTCATTCAACAAAATACTTGAGTTACATAAACTTTTCCGCTATCCGAAATATAAACTCCTATTCCTTCGCTCTTCCAATGTTCAAAAAGCATATTTTTTCTATGACTTTCGCTATTTAGCCAACCATTAACTGCTTCTTTTGCAATATCTTCCAAATTTTTAAATTCATATTTTACAATTTTTCCAGTAATTTTATCGTAATAGTATTTTGAATATATATAGCTCATAAATAAGTTTTCAGCGCCTTCATAAATATAGTTTCCAACAATTATTCTGCAAGTAAAGTTAAACTTTAAAAATCTATCTTTTAAAGTTTCACCTTTTGGAGAAGTATGATCGAAATAATCGTTTATTGCCATATCTTTGCTATGATATCTTGCGATTTCGCTTAATTCTTCACTAAATTTCAAAATGCTTAAGTTATATTCTGCTCTAACTTTATTCACTAAATTATGAATTTCTTTTTCTAAAAATAATGAATTGTTTCTAAATTCCAAAACTTTCATTTCTAATGTTTCGTTTGGAAATAATGCTCTTTTAAAAATTTCTGGAGTTCCGATTTTTTCAAAAAAGCTTATTTCTCCAATTCTAATTTTATAAGTTAAGTTTTGGATTCCAAAAATCAAATCTATTTTTTCTAAGTTTTCGGAAGAGCTAAAGAAATAAGTAGCTAAAATTATCAAAATAAATATTGCTAGTAAGTTAAAGTTTACAAATTCTTCTATTTTACTTTTAAATTTCAAAGCTAAAGAAATTAAAAAAGAAAAAATTAAAGCTCTAAAAGTTATTTGAAAATAATCAATTTTTCCTATTACAAAAAAAGAAAGCAAAATTAAGAAAATTTCGAAAGTTATGAAGGAATGGATAAATTCTTTTATCATAAAAATTATGGAGAAAAACTAGAAAAAAGGCTTTATGTTATTGCTTTAGATGTTGATGGTACAATTATAGATACTAATTATTCTTGGAAAATATTAACTTTTCCTCCTATTTTTAAATTATTTTTATATTTAGGAAAAAGAGGCATTTATATTCTTCAACCTATTGAGCATTTCTTCTCTTTTCTAGCCCTAGAAATTTCTAAAGATAATATACAAGAAAGAATAAACCGTATAAGCTATTTTATTGAAAAATTTAAAGAATGTGGTATTAGCTTATTTTTCTTATCAGATTCTTTTACTTTCAAATATTTAAATTTAAATACCCCTTTCTTTAAATCTTACGAAACAAAAGGTCTAATCTTAAAAGTTTTGAAGGAAAATTCAAATTTAATTGCTTATATAACCGATTCTCAAGAAGAGGAAAGCAAATTGAAAAATTTGGGAATAAAAGTTATAAGAGTAAAAAGAGTAAAAGAAACTTTTTATGTTTTAAAATCTATTTTAAGCCGGTACTGCCAAAACCACTAGTACCTCTTAAGCTTTCACTTAATTCCTTAGTTTCTTCAATTTCAACTTTTAAATAAGGAATTATTATTAATTGAGCAATTCTGCTATGTTTTTCAAAGCTAATAGTTTCTTTTCCAAAATTAATTAAAACTACTTGAACTTCTCCTCTATAATTTTCGTCTATTACTCCAGCCAAAACATGCAAACCTTTTGTTGCTAGTCCGCTCCTATCTTTAATTAACCCAAAATAACCTTTTGGAATTTCTACGGCAATTCCAGTTCTAACAACTTTTATTTCATTAGGCTTAATTTCAAAGCTTTCCAAGCAATACAAATCTAAGCCTGCATCTCCTTCTCTTTTTCTTTCCGGCAATTTTGCATTTTCATCGATTTTTTTAACTTTTAACTTCATACAACAATGCTTGCAATTTTTCCAATAGCACTAAATCTTTCTACAACTTCTTTTGCTACTGGTCCTTTAATTTCTGTACCTCTTGGTTCACCTTCTTCATTTACTAATATTGCAGCATTATCTTCAAACTTTACTCTTAATCCGTTTGCTCTTCTTATTTCTTTTCTTTGCCTAATTATTACAGCCCAAAACAATTGCTTTTTAACTTTTGGGTCTCCATCGACTACACTAACTTTTACCATATCTGCTAATCCAGCCTTAGGAATTCTTTTCCTTTTTCCTTTATAAGTTCTTACTGCAATTATTTTTAAAACTCTAGCTCCAGTATTATCTGCACAAACCAAATAGCTTCCAACGTTTAAAGCTTTCGTAATTCTTGAAGTTATTCCTTTCATAGTTTAGCTATTACAACAAAGCTCTTTGTTTTTGATATTGGTCTAGTTTCTCCAATAAGAACTTTATCTCCAACATTTACTTCTATACAATCTGGCAAATGAGCCTTTATTTTGCTTCTTTTTCTCATATATCTTTCATATTTTGGAACATATTGAACATAAGGTCTTTCTATTGTTATTGTTTTGCTAGCTTTTTTGGAAATAACAGTACCTACAAAAAGCTTTCCCCTAACTTTTATATGTCCATGCCAAGGACATCTAACATCGTTACATTCCTTTTCAGGAGCTTTGGCTTCTATTCCTATGTTTTTAATTTTTTGTGCCATACTATATTATATTTTAAATTTATCAATTTTGCTAATATGTATAAACTTACATTTTAAAGCCTTACAAGCTAATTTATCATATTTGCTATCTCCAATAAAAATTAATTCTTTTGTTTTAAATTTTTTCATTATTTTAATTAATCCTTCTGGATTTGGCTTGCCTTTTTTAACATCTTCTTTTGAAACTATATAATCAAAATATTTCTCTAATTTAAACTTTTTTAACAATTTCTTTACAATTTTCTTTGGGCTAGAACTAAAAATTGCAGTTTTATAACCTTTTTCTTTTATTTCTTTCAGAAACTCTATTGCTTTTTTTATAGGCTTAACTTTATCTATATTTTTCAAAAAATAATACTCTTTTAACTTCTTAATTTTTTCTATTGAACTTTTATCTAAATTTGGCAAAATATTTTCCAGTATTTTTTCTAAAGGCAAACCAACATATTTCTTAAATTCTTTGTAAAGCTTATTATAGTTTTTAAAGCCTAATTTTTTAACTGCATCTTTAAAAGCTTTTGCATGAATTTCAACACTATTAACTAATGTACCATCTAAATCAAAAACAAAAACTTTCATTATACTCTTATCTTTTTTCTTCTCCAATTAGTTTCTATATAAGCCCTAATTCTTCTAGTCCTTACTCTTTTTAACCCAAATTTCCTAATGCTAGCCCAAATAGGAGCATCTTTAATTTTTGCAATTGCTCCAAGCTTTATTTTTTTAGTTATATGCCTTATTGCCATAAATTATTGTATTTTATTTATTTTTTTATGAAAATAAATGAAATACTTGAAGATTATGACTATAGCAAAATTTGCTCTACTTATTCAACTTCTTTTGAAATTATTGCAAAGGGAGAAAAAAATTTAATAATAAAAATTTGCAAAAATGTTGATGGATTATCAAAAGAAATTTTTGAAGATTTAAAAAATTTGTCTAGTTTTTTAAATTTTGAAAGCATAATAGTAGCTGAAAAAACTTCAAGAAAAAAACTTTCGAAAGCAATTTATTTCAGAAAAAGCATTTCAGTAATTCCTTTTGAATATTTTGAAGATTTTCTGCTTGGCAATTTAAAAATTTTTTATAGTTATGGAAAATTTTTGGTAAAAATTGATTTTGAAAAAATGAGGAAAAGAAGAAAAGAAATTGGATTAAGCATTAAAAAACTTTCTGAAATTACAAATATATCTAAAAAAACTCTTTACAAAATAGAAAATGGAGAAGTAAATCCAACAATTCAAAATGCAAAAAAATTAGAAGAAGTTTTAAAAATTAAATTGATTAAAAATTTAGAAAATAATTTTGAAAGAAAAGAAGAATACTTTTTCGAAAAAACAAGCTTTATAAAAGGAATAGATAAAGTTAGCGAAAAATTAATTGTTCCAAAAAAAGAAGGTTTAGAAGAAGCAGAAAAACTTTCGAAATTTTTAAACTTAAAAATTATATGATAATAAAGGGCTTTGTAGAAGAAATAAGGGATGTTGGAAAAATAAAATTTATAATTTTGCATACAAGCAAAGAAGATGTACAAATAACTTGTAAAAAAGATGTTTTGGAAAATTTTGAAATTTTAAATGAAATAACTTTGCAAAGTGCTATTGAAGTTGAAGGAGAAGAAGTTAAAGAAAGTATTGCAAAAATTGGAAAAGAAATTATTGCAAAAAGAATAAAAATAGTTGCTAAAGCTCCAAACATTTTACCAATAGACCCAAGCGGAAAAGTTCCTTACAGCTTGGATAAAAAACTAGATTATAGATTTTTAGACTTTAGAAATCATAAAACTTTAGCAATTTTTAAAATACAAAATACTATTTTGAAAAATTTTAGAGAATTTTTTAGTAAAGAAGGGTTTATAGAAATTCAACCTCCAATAATTATTTCTTCTGCAAGCGAAGGAGGAGCAGAGCTTTTTGAAGTAAAATATTTTGAAAAGAAGGCATATTTAGCTCAAAGTCCTCAGCTTTATAAACAAATGGCAGCAATCGGTTTTGGAAAAGTTTTTTGCATAGTTCCAATATTTAGAGCTGAAAAGCATAACACTTTATATCATTTGAATGAAGCAAGAAGTTTAGATGTAGAAATTGCCTTTGCAGATTATAAAGAAGCTATGGATTATTTGGAAAAATACTTTATTTCTACTCTCGAGAGAATTCAAAATGAAAACGAAAAAGAATTAAAAGAATTAAATGTAAAATTAAACATTCCTCAAAAAATTCCAAGAGTAAAATATGAAGAAGTTTTAGATATTCTCAAAATAAATTTTGGAGAAGATATAAAAAGAGAGCATGAAAAAATTCTTTGCGAATATTTTGGAGAAGCAGTTTTATTAACAGATTTTCCAAAAGAATTAAGGCCATTTTATACTATGCCTAATGAAGATAACAAAACAACAAAATCTTTTGATTTAATTTATAGAGGATTGGAAATTTGTAGTGGAGCGCAAAGAATTCACATTCCAGAACTTCTTGAACAAAGGATTAAAGAGAATAATTTAAATGTTGAAAGTTTTAAAGACTATATAGAAGCTTTTAGATATGGTGCTCCTCATCATTCTGGTTGGGCAATAGGCTTAGAAAGGTTTACTATGAAAGTTTGCAATTTAGAAAATATTAGAGAAGCTACAATGTGGCCAAGAGATAGATTTAGATTAACTCCATAAAAATGAAATTCAAGCTAATTATTACTGTTTTACTTATAGCTGGATTAACAATTTTTTTAACCAATTTTCAATCTTTTTTTATTATTTCTCTAAGAGTTTCAAACGAAAGCTATAAAGTAATAAAAGTTATCGATGGAGATACATTAGAATTAGAAAATGGCGAAAAGGTAAGGTTATTAGGAATAAACGCTCCAGAAAAAAATCAAAAATGTTATGAAGAAAGTAAGAAAAGATTAAAAGAATTAGTAGAAGGTAAAATCGTTATACTTGAAAGAGATATTGAGGATAGAGACAAATATAAAAGATTGTTAAGATATGTTTTTGTTAATAATAGTTTTGTTAATTTAATTTTGGTTAAAGAAGGTTTAGCAAATGTTTACATTTCAGAACCTAATAAAAAATATGAAAAAGAATTAAGAGAAGCTGAAAATTATGCTAAAGAAAATCGTATAGGCTGTCTTTGGCAATATTCTGAAGAAAACTGCAATAAATGCATAGTAATAGAGCTTTTCCATTATGATGCTAAAGGAGATGATTGTAAAAATCTAAATGATGAATATGTAGTTTTAAAAAATGTTTGCAATTTTGATTGCAATTTGACTAAATGGATAATTAAAGATAAAGCTAATAATGCTTTCATTTTTCCAAACTTTATACTAAAAACTAAAAATAATGTAACTATTTATACTGGCTGCAATAAAAATTCTGAAACTGAATTATATTGGTGCAATTCAGGCTATAAATGCAATGCTATTTGGGATAATGATGGTGATACATTTTATTTGTATGATAATGAAGGTAAAATTGTTATTACCTATTCTTATCCTTAATATTACTCTTTTAGATAATTTCTTATCAATAGATGCTTATATTCAACTTTTCTTAGTGAATTCAAAAAGCTAAGGAATTACTGCAAACTTTTTTTATATCTCCCAAATGTTAAAATTGTGTTTTCATTCAAAAGTTGATTATAATTTCATAATTTTAGAAAAATTAAAGAGTGGGACTGAGAATTTTTCTAGATGCCCCCGGCGGGATTTGAACCCGCGACCCCCTGCTTAGGAGGCAGGTGCTCTGTCCAAACTGAGCTACGGGGGCTTAATTCGGTATTTCATAATAAATTTATGAAAAAAAGAAGTGGAAATTTTAGTGAAAAGAGCTCAAGTCTTTAAAAATAATGCAATAAAAAATTTAAAAGAAGGTTTTCTAGATATTGCAATGTTTAATTTGGAGCAAGCTGCTCAATTATTAATAAAAGCAAAGGAGAATATAAGAAAACCCATTCTTTAAGAGAATTATTAAACGAATTATCTTTAATTTTTAAAAAGAGAATTGAAAATTTTGTTGAGAAAAACAAAAAAAGTTTTAAGAGATTTAGAAAGAGCATATATTTCTTCAAGATATCTTTATGAAGAGTTTTTTGAAGAAGAAGTTGAAAATGCAATTAAAGGCTGTTGAAGATTTAGAACAAATTTTATGGAAAGAATAAAATATTTTGAAAAACGGAAAGAAATAGCAAAAGAAATTAAAGAATTAGTTAATAAAATTTTACCAGCAAAAGTTTATGTTTTTTGGCTCTGTTGTTAAAGGAAACTATTCAATTGGCTTAAGCGATATTGATATTGCTATTGTAAGTGAAGAGTTTAAAGATAGAAACAAAAAGCTCTTAATTTATGATTTACTTTTTGAAAAATATTTTGACTCTCCTTTAGAATTTCATATTCTTACCCAAGAACAATGGAATTTTTACTTAAGATTTATTAAAAACGATTTCGTAGAAATTTAATTTCTATTCTTTTTCTAAACAAACTATGCCAGCTAGAGCTTCTTTAAAGGATTTTTTAGGCTTATATGAATAGAAATCTGTTTGTTCTAGTTCATTTTTGTTATAAACTGCTATGCAAGCCTCGCCTTTATCAAAATGTTCTTCTGCATATTGTAAAGCTTTAAGTAAAGAAGTTACATAAATTATTTCTGGATTGTCATATTTACTTACATAATCTTTTGTCCTCTCTGTACCTTCTTTAATAATTATTTCTAATCTTCTTGGGTCAAAAGCTCTGAAAACCAGATCTCGGCTTTTTAAATTTGGCCAATAGTAAAAATTTAAAAGCATAAAACTGATTTTAATATCAAGAGGGCCATAAAGAATTTTATAAAATTCTTCCTCTTTTATTCTTATTTTTCTAATTTCAACCATATAAAAATGAAAAATTAACAAGAAATATACCTTAATGATTATCATAATTTAGTTTAATCTCTTAAAGCTAGTTTAAATTTTATGGAATACACAATTTTCATTGGAAATTACAATCCTTTAGTAAGCTATATTATTCTTTTAGTTTTTATTTTACTGCTTTTTGCCTACTTATTCTATAGACAAAGAAAAATATTAAAAAGTATTGAGAGAGTTTAATATATGGTAAAAGATTCGAAGCCAAGAGAAGGAAGTAGAGCATTTTGGCCTAGGAAAAGGGCTAGAAGAATTTATCCTGTAATTAAAACTTATCCAAATATAAATAAAACAATTCCTTTAGCTTTTGCTGGTTATAAAGCTGGAATGGTTCATGTAATAGAATTGAGAAAAAGAAAAGTTCTTAAAAAGGAAATTGAAGAAGAATATTTTGTTCCCGCTACTGTAATAGAGGTTCCACCTTTAAAAGTTATTGGAATTAGACTTTATCAAAAAGATTATACTGGTTACAAATCTTTGCTAGATATTTTTGCAAAAGAAGAAGATGTTCCAAAAAACATTAAGAGAAAAATTTCGAACTTTAAGAGCAATTATGAGGAAGCAATTAAAAAATTGGAGCAAGTTAAAGATAAAGTTGCAAAAGTTAGGATAATTGTTTGCACTCAACCTTGGCTTGCTGGAATAAGAAAAAAGAAGCCTGAAGTTTTCGAAATAGAAATTGGAGGAGAAGCTCAAAAAGCTTTAGAATATGCTTTATCTATTTTAGGAAAAGAAATAAAAGCAAGCGAAATATTTAAAGAAGGGCAATTTGTAGATGTAATTGCTGTTACTAAAGGTAAAGGAACTGCTGGTCCAGTAAAAAGGTTTGGAGTTAAAGAACAAAGGCATAAAGCTACTCAAAGAATTAGGCATGTAGGTTCTTTAGGAGCTCAAGGTGTTGGAAGAGTTTTGCCAAATTATGTTCCGAGAGCTGGACAATTAGGATTTCAAAGAAGAACAGAGCATAATAAAAGAATTTTGCTTATTGGAAACGGAAGCAAACTAAATTTAGTTAATCCAAAAGGTGGATTTTCTCATTATGGAATTGTTAGGAGCGACTTTATTTTAATTCAAGGTAGCGTTCCTGGACCAAAAAAAAGGCTTGTAATGATAAGGTATGCAATAAGAAATCCTAATTTAATAATTCCTCCAAACATTAAAGAAATAGTTATAACTGAGCATAATTAGTATGGAAGTAAATGTTTTGAATTTAAAAGGAGAGCCAATAGAAAAAATAAAATTAGATGAAAAAATATTTAATTTCCCTATTAGAGAAGATTTAGTTTTAAGAGCTGTTTTAGCTTTTCAAGCAAACAGAAGACAAAAATATGGTGCAGACCCTTTTGCTGGTTTAAGAACTAGTGCAGAATATCATGGAAGAAGAAGAGTTAGGCCATATGTTACTCAAATGGGAATTGGCAGAGCAAGGCATCAAAGAATACATGGAAAAGCTCCTCCACATATGATATTTGTAGCAAGAATTTCTTCAAACGTAAGAAAAGGAATGAGAGCTCATTCACCAACTAGCCAAAAAGAATGGAAACAAAAAATTAATAAAAAAGAGAAAAAGATTGCAATGCTTTCTGCTGCAGTTGCTACTTTAATTAAAGAATATGTTTTTTCAAGATATGAAATAAAAAATGGAATAAAGTATTTTCCAATTGTTATAAGCGGAAATGAATTAGAAAAAGTAAAGAAAGCAAAAGAATTTAAAGAATTTTTAAAAAGTATTGGATTGGAAGAAATTTTGGATAGAATTCAGGAAAAAAAGAAGAGAGCTGGAAAAGGTAAAATGAGAGGTAGAAAGTATAAAAAGCATGCAGGAATTTTGCTTGTTGTTTCTGATAAAGAAAGAGCTAAAAACTTGGCAAAAGTTTTAAAGAACTTAAATATACATGTTAGAGATTTGAAAAATTTAAATGCAGAAATTTTGGCTCCTGGAGCAAAATTAGGAAGGTTAACTATTTGGGAAAAAGAAGCATTGATTGAATTATCGAAAAGTATATAAATAATTAAAAATATTATAGATATGGCAATATTAAGCGAACAAGATAAAAAAGAAATTAAGAAAATGCTAGATGGAAATTTAGTTAACAAAGTAACTATACTTTTCTTTAATGGAAATACTAAAGAATGTATTTATTGTAAAGAAATTGAAGAGCTTTTAAAAGAATTAGAAAGTTTAAGTGATAAAATTGAAGTAAAAATTTATGATATAAATTCTGAAGTTGCAAAAAAATATGATGTAAAATATGCTCCAACAATTTTATTTGAGCAAAAGCCAAATGTTAGATATTTAGGTATTCCTAGCGGATACGAATTTGGAGCTTTCTTAGAAGATATTATTCACATTTCTAAAGACGAAGTTCATTTAAAACTTTCTACAGCAAAAATAATTTCTCAAATAAACAAAAAAGTTGAAATAAAAGTATTTGTTACTCCAACTTGTCCATATTGCCCAAAAGCTGTTCACATAGCTCATCAATTTGCTATGCTTAATCCTAATATAGTTGCTGAAATGATTGAAGCTATAGAATTTGAAGATTTGGCAAACAAATATGAAGTAATGGCTGTTCCAAAAATTGTTATTAATGATAAAGTAGAATTCGAAGGTGCTGTTCCAGAAGAATATTTTGCTGAGCAAGTTATAAAGGCTTTATGATAGTTCCGATAATTAAAAGAATTGAAAACGAAGTTAAAGATGAATATGATTTAGTTATAATAGGTGCTGGTCCAGCTGGATTAAATGCTGCTCTTTATGCTGGAAGGTTTAAAATTTCTACTTTAGTAATTTCAAAAGAGCTTGGTGGCACTTTAAATGAAGCTGACATAATAGAAAATTACCTTGGTTTTGAAAGAATTACTGGAAAAGAGTTAACAGAAAAATTTGTAAATCATGCAAAAATTTATGATATTCATTTTCTTGAAGACTACGTAACCAATATAGTAAAAGAAAATAATTATTTTATAGTTGAAACTTCTTCAAAAAGAATTAAGGCAAAAAGCATTATTTTGGCTACTGGAGAAAGACATAAAAAGCTTAATTTGCCAAAAGAAAAAGAATTAACTGGAAAGGGTATTAGTTATTGCGCAGCTTGCGATGCTCCCTTGTTTAAAGATAAAGAAGTTGCAATTGTTGGCGGAGGAAATGTTGCATTTAGTGATGCACAAATTTTAGCAAGACATGCAAAAAAAATTTATTTAATTCATAGAAGAAAAGAATTTAGAGCAGATCCAATTGAAGTGGAAAGAGTGAAAAAATTGAAAAACGTTGAAATATTAGTTCCTTATGTTGTTAAAGAAATAATTGGAGAAAAAAAGCTTGAAGGAATTGTTATTGAAGAGGTTGATGAAAATTTAAATCCAACAGGAAAAACTATTAATTTAAGAATCGAAGGTTTGTTTGTTGCAATAGGAATGGAACCTAATAATGAATTAGCAAAAAAGCTTGGAGTAAGTGTTGATGAAAATGGTTATATAATTGTTGACGATTACATGAGAACAAATGTAGAAGGTATTTTTGCAGCTGGAGATGTAACTAATAAAGGAAGTATTTTTAGACAAATTATTTTAGCTGCAGCTCAAGGCTCAATTGCTGCCTTTTCTGTTTTCAAATATTTAAAATCTAAGAACTTAATATGAAAGATTTTGGAAAAGGCGATAAAGGTGAAACTAATATAATAGGTAAAAAAATAAAGAAAGCCGAATGTTTAACAGAAGTTTTAGGAAATTTAGATGAGTTAAATTCTATTATAGGAATTTGTAGAAGTATTATTAAAGAAAAAGATATTCTTGAAATTTTAAAGAATGTTCAATCAAAAATTTTTGAAATTTCTTCAATAATTGCTGGAAGTGAAAAATATAAAATAACAGAAAACGATGTTAAAGAAATTGAAAACTTAATAAAAAGAATAGATGAAAGCTTGTCAAAAATTTCTCATTTTGTTTATCCTGTTGGATATGAAGCTTCTTTTTTACATTTAGCAAGAGCTGTTTGTAGAAGAGCTGAAAGAAGTTTGTTTGAATTAGCTGAAAAGCAAAATGTTGATGAAAACATTTTAAAATATATTAATAGATTGTCAGATTTGCTTTTTGTAATTTCTAGATGGATTAAAAAATTAAAAAACGAAGAAGAGGAAATTTGGAAATAATGTTTGAGGAAATTGAAGAAATTGCAAAAAAATTAAGCAATAAAAAAGTTTTTGTACAAATTGCTGATGGGCTAAAAATTTATGCAAAACAAATTTGTGAAATTTTTGAAAAATACAAAGTAAAGTATTTATTAAGTTTAGAGCCAACTTATGGAGCTTGCGATTTAAAAGATGATGAAGCTTTGAGATTTAATTGTGATGCTTTAGTTCATATTGGACATGCAGATTTTGGAGTAAAAAGTAAAATAGAAACTTATTATGTTCACTTTATTTTTAATGTTAATGAAAAAAAGTTAAAAGTTTTTGAAAGAGAAGTTGAAAAAATAAAAAGTTTTAAAAACATTGGAATTGTTAGTAGTTTGCAATATGTAAAATATGTAGAAAAAATAAAAGAAATATTAAAAAATTTTGGATTTAATGTTCTTTCTGCAAAAACTTTAGAATATGAATCTCAAATTTTAGGTTGCAATGTTTCTGCTGCAAAAGTTATTGAAAATAAAGTAGATATATTTTTAGTTATAACAGAAGGAAAATTTTATCCTGTTGGATTGCTATTAAAAACTAATAAGCCAGTTTATGTTTTTGATTTAGAAAAAGAAGAAATTAAAGAAATTACTGAAGAAAAGAAAAAATATGAAAAAATTATTGCTTGGAATGTTGTAAAGTTTAGAGAAGCAAAAGAAGTTGGATTATTAGTTAGTTGGAAAAAAGGTCAAATATTTTTTAATCCTTTTAAAGTTAAAGAAATACTAGAAAAACTTGGGAAAAAAGTTTATGTTTTTGTAATGGATGAAATATTACCAGAAAAGCTTTATGGAATAAACGTTAATTGTTTAGTTAATATTGCTTGCCCAAGAATTTTCGATGATATTGAAAGATATAAAATACCATTTATTAACTTTTCAGACCTTTTAACTTATGAAGAAGGAATTAGAAATTATTTTGGAAAGTTTGAAGAAATTTGAAAATCCAAAAGTAGAATTAGAACAATATGAAACCCCTTCTAATATAATTGCAGAAATAGTTAATTTTTTAAATTTGAACAATTTAATCGAAAATAAAATAATTCTAGAACCTGCTTGTGGAACTGCAAAAATTTCAATAGCATTATCTTTTTTTAATCCTAAGTTTATAATTGCTTTTGATATAGATAAAGAAGCTATAAAAATTGCTAGAGAAAATATTAAAAAAATTAATGCTAAAAATATTTACTTGATTATTGGAAATGTTGAAAATATAAAATTTAAAAGAAAATTTGACTTAATAGTTCAAAACCCGCCTTTTGGATTTAGAGGCAATTATAATGATTTAAAATTTTTGGAATTTGCATTTAACAATTCTGACTTAATCTTTTCTATTCATCATGGCACAAAAGAAAATCTAGAATTTCTAAAAAAGTTTTCAGAAGATAAAGGATTTAAAATTATTTATTATAAATTTTTTGATTTTCCAATAAAATATTTGTTTAAATTTCATAGAAAACCAAAAGTTAATATAAAAGTCGTTTGTATACTATTTTCTAAAAACTTACTTTAACTTTTGGCTTATATTTCTTAATTCAACTAATTCATAAAGAAAATTCTTTCAGTAATAAAATTAGCAAATTTTTTCTCCTTTTTCAACTAAAAGAGTTTTATTGATGTAAATTGGAGAATTAGTCCTTAATGCAATTGCAATTCCGTCGCTAGGTCTAATATCTAAAGATAAAACTTTGTTTCTTTGCATTATGTTTATAACAGCGAAATATGTATTTTCTTTTAAGTTTGTAATCCTAACATCTAAAACTTTTATTCCTAATTCTTCAAAAATATCTTTAACTATATCATGAGAATTCGGCCTTATATCTCTTTTACCTTCTTTTCCGTTTAAAATAGACCTGCCTTGAACTTCTTCTACCCATGCAGAAAGCTTATAGCAGTCCGTATAAAGAGTTATTAATGCCACATTATTTTCAAAAGCAACATCTATATCATTAACTTTTTCAAAATTTACTAAACTTAAATCTGGAATTTGAGGTAATTCTAATTCTATTCCTGGATGATAAGTTAAAATTAATGAAAGGGAAACTACAGAAATTAATACTGCAATAGCTAAAAGTACTTTTTCTATCATAATTTATATTTGTTTCAAATATTCATAAACTGCTCTTTTTCTTAAAGTAAGCTTTTTATCCTCTTCTTCTCTTATTTGTCTTATTAATTTATCGAAAGCTTCTTGCAAACCATCTAAAAACTTTTCACTTTCTAAATTAACAAAAAAACTTTTCTTGTTAGAAGAAAACTTTAAGTTAAATCTATAAAATTTTTGCTCTTTCCTTATTATTACAATTAGTTCTCCCTTTATATCTTTCGAAACTTTTCTTTCAAAAATTCTTAAATATTTTTTAAGTTCATCTTGCTGATAAGAAGTTAATTCGCTTGCTGAAACTCTAATTAAAATTTTTTCTTTTTCCCTTTCAAGCAAAACTTTTAGAAAATCTTTTTTAGTAATTATTCCTTTCAAATTCTTTTCTACTAAACAAGAAATATTGTATTTAAACATTTTATCTATTAAATATCTAATTTTATCGTTTTCTTCAAAAGTTATTACTGGCTTAGAAGCTATAGAAATTATCGGATTTGATAAAAACTTTAATTTTTCACCCTTTAATTCTCCAATAGTTTCTCTTTCTTTTTCTTTTAAGTTTAAAATTATATCCCTAGCGCTTACAATTGCTATTAACTTTGAATTTTCAGTAATTGGAATGTGAGAAATGTTATTTTCATACATTATTTTTAAAACTTTTGAAATTGGTACATCTTTTTCAACAGAAATTACTGGCTTGCTCATTATTTCGCTAGCCCTTATTTCTCCAAAATTTTTCTTTATATATTCTAGCAAAGAATCTATATAAACTTGGCCTATTACTTCTCCTTTCGCATTTACATATGCTACTAAATAAGAATCAGCTTCATACATTTTTTTAGCTATTTCTCTTACATCATCAGTTTCGCAATAAGCAAAAATCCTTTTTACTTTTTCTAACTTAGTATTTAAATTTTTTTCTATTAATAAATCTCTTTCTCTTATTATTCCAAAGAATTTATTGTTTTTTACAACTATTAAATTTTTTACATTTAAATTTTTCATTAGTTTTATTGCTTCCCTTACAGTTTCATCTGAATATATTACTGCTGGCTTTTCTATTTCTATCATTATTATCTTTTTAATTTCTAAAATTTAATAATTTTACAATATTATGGTAATAGAAGTTGGAACAATTGCAATAAAAACAGCAGGAAGAGAAGCTTCAAGGTATTGCGTAGTAGTAAAAAAGATAGATGAAAACTTTGTAATAGTTACTGGACCAAAAATTTTAACTGGAGTAAAAAGAAGAAGATGCAATATAAGACATTTAGAAGAACTTCCTTTAAAGCTAGAAATAAAAGAAGAAGCAAGCGATAAAGAAGTTTTAGAAGCATGGATAAAAAGTGGACTATATAAAAAACTTGGACTAAAGCTTCCAGCAGCACATGAAGTAAAAGAAATGGAAAAAGCTGGAAAGGAAGAAGAGAAGGAAAAAAAGGAGGAAAAGAAAACTAAGAAAAAGAAGGAGTCAAAGTGAGTTGGCTATATAAAAGTTTAGATGAGGAGACAAATCCAGAATATGGAAAAGAACCTGAAAAAAGAAGTTTAGAAGAGCTTATTAATACTTCTATTGTTATTGTTGATAAGCCTAGCGGGCCAACAAGCCATCAAATATCTTATTGGCTAAAAGATTTAACAAAAGTTAAAAAAACTGGACATATAGGTACTTTAGACCCTTTTGCTACAGGAGTTCTTCCAACTTTAATAGGAAAAAGTACAAGACTATTGCCTTTATTTCAAAAATTAGATAAAGAATATGTAGGAATAATGCATTTACATAAAGATTATGATTTAGATAGTTTAAACGAATTTGTTCAAAAATTTTTTGTTGGAGAAATAATTCAAGTTCCCCCAAAAAGAAGCGCTGTTGCAAGAGTTCCGAGAAAAAGAAAAGTTTATGAAGCTTATTTAATAGAAAAAGATGGAAAAGATGTTCTTTTCAGAATAATTTGCGAAAGTGGCTTTTATGTTAGAAAATGGGTTCATGATATAGGTCAAAAATTAAAAATTGGTGCTCATTTAAAGGAGCTAAGAAGAATTTCTATTGGAAAGTATGAAAAAGAATATTTTAGAATTTTTCAAGAAGAAAAAGCTCATAATTTAATAGAAATTGCAGATGCCTTAATTAATAAAGATGAGAAAAAAATTAGAGAAATATTTGTTCCTGCAGAATTTTGTTTACCACATATTAAAAAAATATTTGTTAAAGATTCTGCAATTCCAAACTTGCTTAATGGGGCTCCTTTATATGTTAGCGGAATAGTAAGGTTGCAAGATAATATACAAAAAGATGAAGTTGTAGCAATCTTTAGTTTAAAAAACGAATTAGTAGCTTTTGGTTATGCTAAAATGAGTAGTCAAGAAATTATTAAAGCTGAAAAAGGTATTGCAGTAAGAATTGATAGAGTTTTTATGGAAAAAGGTACTTATAAATAATTATGTTGCCGAAAGAATTATTAGAAGTACTAGCATGCCCAAAATGTAAAGGAAACTTAGAAGAAAAAGGAATGTTTCTAGTTTGTTATAATTGCAAGCTAGCTTTTCCTATATTAGAAGAAGAAATACCAGACATGCTATTGGAAGATGCTTGGAAATTAGAAGATGCTGAAAAAAATAATTTTAAGCACGAGCTAAAGCTTTAGATTCTATTCTTTCCTTAATTTTTTCATAAAGCTTAAGCAAAAGTTTTCTTCTATCTTCCATTAAAACTACATCGCTTTCGCTTAATACAAACAAATTATGAGCAAAAGGAGAAGGTAAATCGCTTTCTTTTAATATTTCAACTACTATTTCTCCTTTTTCAATTTTCTTCAATATCTCTTTTGCATTTTTAACATCCATAAAGTCTTCTAAAATTTCTCTATAAGTTTCTTCTAAAATTGGAAAATCTGGAATATCTTTTACAATTTTTATCAATCTTTCCGCATTCATTTGTTGCTTTTCTAAACTTATTTCATGCCCTTTATAATTTCTTAGTATCATAAATGCTCTAGATGCAACATGCCTAAACTTTCTTTTTATTAATTCTGTATTTATTAAACTTTTCCTTAACAATTCTTCAAAATTTTCTGAATTAACTAATTTTAAAACTTCTTCTGGATTAACAAATTCTGTTTTCTTTTTTATTTCGAAAATATTATACCATTTATTAGCATGTTTTTCTCTAGGAATAATTAAAACAAAGCCGTTATCATTTATTGCAATTCCTATACTTTTTCCTAAATAATTGCTTAAAGCATAAGCATAAGCTCTACTTAAAGCATCGTTAACTCTTCTTCCGTACAATGTATGGAAAACAATGTTTTGATTTCTTTTATCAATAACATTTTCAATTAAAATTACTTTTTCGCTAGGAAACTTCTTAGCTCCTAAAAGTTTTAAAAATTTATATTCTAAGTAAAAATATTCATAAATTTCTTTTGCAACATTTATATCAAAATCTAGATATTCTTTCAAAAACTTTAAAATTTCTTTTTTACTCTTTTTATTTTCTAATAACTCAAACGTTTTCCCTCTAAACTTTCCAATTTCTATTGCTAAATCAAAATTTAATGGTAATTGTTCGCTAAACCAGCTTGGAATCGTTGGCCTTTTTTCTTTTACTTCTCTAACATATGCAATATTTTTAACACTTTTAATAAATTCATAGGTTTTTCCTCCTAAAACAAAAATATCACCATAGCTTAATCTTTCTAAAAATCCTTCTTCTATAAATCCGGCAAACTTTCCTTCTAAAGTTTTTACAACAATTTTTACTTCTTCAGGAATTACTCCGCTATTAAGCATATAAATTACTCTGCTGTTCTTTTTTCTTCCAAACTTTTGCTCATTTAAATCTAACCAAATTTTTCCGTAAATGTTAAAATCTTCTAAAGTATGATAATATCCAGCCAAATATTTAAGAACTCTTAAAAATGTTTCGAAATCTAAATCCTTATAAGGATAAGCTTTTTTAACAAGCTCATAAGCTTCATTTATATTCCATTTCTTTTCTAAAGCCATTCCAACTAAATGCTGGGCTAAAACATCTAAACAATTTTTTGGCATGTAGAACTTATCTAGCCAATATTCTTTGCTTTTCTTAACCATTACAGAACATTCTACTAAATCATCTCTATCCAAACAAATTATTCTTCCTTTAGAAATTTCATGCAAACTATGACCAGCTCTTCCTATTCTTTGCAATAATCTAGAAACACTTTTTGGGCTGCCAATTTGAATAACCAAATCTATATAACCAATATCAATTCCAAGCTCTAAAGATGTTGAACTTATTACACATTTTAATTTTCCTTGTTTTAATTTTTCTTCAACTTCAAACCTAATATCTCTACTTACACTTGAATGATGAACTCCAGTAGTTTCATCTAAATATTTAGTTGGGAAAAGCTGCTTTAAATGCAAATGAACTCTTTCTGCTCCGCTCCTTGTATTTGTAAAAATTAAAGTTGTTGTATGTTTCGAAACTAATTTATCTATTAATTTATACATTTTTTTATTTATTTCTTCTGCTTTTTCAAGAATTAGATTTTTTGAAGGGATTAAAACTTTAATATCTACAGGCTTTACAAACCTTGCATCTATAACTATGCAACTTCTATTATTACCAACTAAAAATTTTGCTGCTTCTTCTAAAGGCTCTAATGTAGCTCCTGCACCTATTCTTTGAACAGGTTTTCCAACAAAATATTCTAATCTTTCTAAACTTAAAGATAAATGAACTCCTCTTTTATTATTTGCTAATTCGTGAATTTCATCAATAATTACAAACTTTACATCTTTTAATTTTTCTTTAAATTTTTTTGTGCTTAATATTATTCCTAAAGTTTCTGGTGTTGTTATTAAAATATGGGGGGCATATTTTAATTGTTTTTGCTTTTCGCTTGGCTTAGTATCTCCAGTTCTTATTGCAATTCTTATTTCTTGCAAATTAATTCCTTTTCTTTTTGCAATTTCACTTACTTCTTTTAAAGGTACTTCTAAATTTCTTCTTATATCATTATCTAAAGCTCTTAATGGAGAAACGTAAATGCAATAAACTTTATTTTCTAATTGATTTTTTTCTGCAAGCTCAAAAAGATAATCTAGTACAGCTGCAAAGCAAGCTAATGTTTTTCCGCTTCCTGTTGGAGAAGTTATCAAAACATTTTTCCCTTCTTTTATTAATGGTATTGAATATTTTTGTGGCAAGGTAAATTTTCCAAACTTATTTCTAAACCATTCTGAAAAGTAAGGCCTTAGCATTTTAAATATTTTCGAATCCAAACTTTTCTTTTCTTTAACTTTCAAAATTTTAATCATATTAAAAGTTTTTATAAAAATTTTTTACTTCTTTCTTATTTCCAGATTTTCCATGTCCAAAATAAATTTTTTTAAAATCAAAATTTAAAATTTTTTTAATGCTTTCTTTTATTAAATCTATATCAGAATTTATTTCATCACTTATATCTACATTTCCAAATTTATTTCTAATTAACAAATCCCCAACAAAAATACAAAAATTTTTAACATAAACAGAAATGCTTCCATCAGTATGCCCTGGAGTATGAATAATTTCTATATTTTTCGAAATTTTTAATCTTTCTTCAATTATTCCTTCTGCATAAACTTTTTTAATTTTTGGTCTAAAAATTTTTTCCAAAAAATTTCTTTCAATAAATTTAATTCCTTCAACATATTTTCTTTCAAATTCATGACACAAAACTTTCGGTTTAAATTCAAAAAAAGATAAAACAGAATATAAGCCTTTAATATGGTCTGAATGAGCATGAGTAATAATTATGTAATCTAATTTTTTAATCTTGTTTTTATTTATTTCTTGAATAATTTTTTCAGCTTTTAAATCGTTAGAAGCATCAATTAATATGTTTAATTTTTTAGAAAGCAATAAATAAGAATTCGAAAAATTATTTATTTCGATTATTTTCATAAAATAATAATAGTTTTTCTAAAGATTTTTTGAATTTTCTTATAATTTCTTTAGCTTTAATTTTATTTTCTTTTGTCATATACTTTAAGCAAAAAGAAAAGTATTTAGATATTTGCTTAGGATTAGATAGAAACTTACTAGAAAAAGTTCCTCCAATTCTTGGCAAAATTGGTGCTAAAATTTCGCAAATTTTTAAATTTAACTTTTTTGCTTTTAAATTCATTTCACTTTCTATTAAAAAATCGTTGCTTTTCAATTTCATTTTTTCCCAAGTTTCTTTTTTTAGAACTCTAAAACCGGCTAATGGATCTCCTTTAAAATTTAAACCTAAAAGTTTCCAAAAACTTATCATAAAAGAAATATATAAAATCCAAGATGCCCTTATAATTGGATTTTTCACTTTTACACCTTTTTTATAATGTCTAGCAACATGCACTATATCGCATTTTTTTAATAAATTTAAAGCTTTAGGAATATATTTAGGATCGTCAGTACCATCTCCATCTAAAAAAACTAAAATTTCTCCTTTTGCTTTCTTAGCTGCAGCTTTCATAGCTTTCCCCTTTCCACCTTTTATTCTAAGAACTTTTGCTCCTAACCTTTTCGCAATTATTGGAGTTAAATCATTAGAAGAATCTGCAACAATAATTTCTGAAACTTCAAGAATTTTTTTAGGTATAGAACAAATAACTTTTGCTATTGCCTGTTCTTCGTTTTTTGTAGGAATAATAATTGAAATCTTTGGTTTCATAATATTTATGGAAAAAATTATAGAAATTAGAAAAAAGAAAAAACCTTTAATAAGTGTTATAATTCCAACTTTAAACGAGGAAAAATATATAAGAACAACATTAATTGCTGTTTCAAACCAAACTTTAGATAGAAATAAATATGAAATAATAATTTGTGATTCTAATTCCAAAGATAGAACAATCGAAATTGCAAAAAAATATGCAGACAAAATAATAATTACAGATAGAAAAGGGATTGCTGTTGGAAGAAATTTAGGAGCAAAATATGCAAAAGGTAAATTTTTAGTTTTTATTGATGCTGATACAATAATTCTACCAAATACTCTAGAAGAGTGCTTAAAATATTTTAAAGAATATGATTTAATTTATCCTAGAGTTTGGACATTAGATTCTTCTTTTATTTACAGTTTTTTTTACTTTATTTATAATCTTTCTATACTTTTACTTAAATACATTTTACCTCAAGCAGGAGGATTTTTTATAGCTATAAAAAAAGAAGTTTTTCAAAAAGTTAATGGATTTAATGAAAATTTGACTACTGCTGAAGATTTAGATTTAATAAAAAGAGTTTCAAAAATTGCAAAAGTTGGTTTAGCAAAGTTTCCAGTAATTACTAGCACTAGAAGATTTGAAAAAGAGGGAAGAATTAAAATGGCATTTAAATATACTTTATTTTTCTTTTTATTTAATCTTTTTGGAATTTACATGAAAAACTATAAGCCAGTAAGATAATATTATGGATATAGAAAAAAGATTAGAATTAATTAAAAGGCCACCAACTGAAGAAATAATAACAGAAAAAGAATTAATAGAGCTATTGGAAACAAAAGATAAAATTGTTGCTTATGATGGCTTTGAACCAAGTGGCTTAATGCATTTAGGCTCTGGAATATTAAGAGCTATAAAGCTTCAGGATTTTTTAGATGCAAAAATTGATTTTATTCTTTATATTGCAGATTGGTTTGCCTATTTAAACAATAAATTTGGAGGAAATATGGAACTTATTAGAAAAGCTGGAGAATATTTTATTGAAGGTTGGAAAGCTTGTGGAGTAGATATTAATAAAGTAAAAATTGTTTGGAATAGCGAATTAATTAAAGATGTTGAATACTGGGAAACTTTTTTAAAAATTTCTAGATTAATAACTTTGAAAAGAGTATTAAGAGCTGTAACTATTGCTGGAAGAACTGAAGCTGAAGTAAAAGAACCAAGTTTAATAATTTATCCTTTAATGCAAGCAACAGACATTTTTATGTTAAACGACAAAAAAGGTATTGATATTTGTCAATTAGGCTTGGACCAAAGAAAAGTTAACATGCTAGCTAGAGAAATTGCTGAAGCATTAGGAAGAAAAAAGCCAGTTGCTGTTCATCATCATCTACTTATTGGTTTGCAAGGACCTACTAAAATGAAAAGTTTTGATGAAAATGAAAAAATTTCTGAACAAATATCTTTTAAAATGAGTAAAAGCATTCCGAAATCTGCAATATTTATTCATGATAGCGAAGAAGAGGTAAAAGAAAAAATAAGAGATGCTTACTGTCCTCCAAAGCAAATTGAAAACAATCCTATAATAGAAATATTTAAATACATTATTTTTAGAAAGTTTGATAGCGTAATAATTAAAAGAGAAGAAAAGTATGGAGGAAATATTGAAATTCAAAACTATGAAGAATTAGAAAAGCTTTATTCTGAAGGAAAGATTCATCCTTTAGATTTAAAGAATGCCTGTGCAGAATATTTAAATTTAATTTTAGAGCCAATAAGAAAACACTTTGAAAAAGGAAAAGCAAGAGAACTTTATGAAATAGTAAAAAATGCACAAATTACAAGATAATTTTAAAGTAACTCCTTGGGAAGTAGAAGGAAGAGTAGATTACAATAGATTAATAGAAGTTTTTGGTTTAAAACCTATTACAGAAGAAATAAAAGAAAAATTGAAAAGTTTTACGAAAGATTTACATGTATTAATTAGAAGAAATCATTTTTTTGCTCATAGAGATTTTGATTTATTGCTAGAAGAAATTGAAAAAGGTAAAAGTTTTTTCTTATATACTGGTAGAGGCCCAAGCGGTCCAATGCATATTGGACATTTAATTCCCTTTATTTTAACTAAATGGCTTCAAGAAAAGTTTAATGTAAATGTTTATATTCAATTAACTGATGATGAAAAGTTTTTAGAACCAAAAAGAAAATTAGAACTTGAAGAAACTCAAAAATGGGCTTACGAAAATGCATTAGATATAGCAGCTGTTGGATTTGATGAAAACAAAACTTTTATTTTTAAAAATACAGAATACATTAAAAATTTTTATCAGTTAGCATTAAAAATTGCAAAAAGAATAAATTTTTCTACTGTTAAAGCAGTTTTTGGATTTAAAGGAGAAACAAACATAGGATTAATATTTTTTCCTTCATTAGAAATTGCCCCAACCTTTTTTGAAGATAATTATTGCTTAATTCCAGCTTCTGTTGACCAAGATCCTTTTTGGAGAGTTCAAAGAGATATAGCAGAAAAATTAGGTAAAAATAAAGCTTTTCAAATTCATTCAAAATTTTTACCTCCACTAACTGGAATAGAAGGTAAAATGTCTACTAGCAAACCAGAAACTACAATATTTTTGAATGATAGCGAAGAAGTTGTAAGAAATAAAATTTTTAAATATGCATTTTCTGGAGGACAGCCAACTGTAGAATTGCATAGAAAATTAGGAGGAAATCCAGATATAGATGTTTGTTTTCAATATTTGTATATACTTTTTGAAGAAGACGATAAAAAAATTGAAGAAATAAGAGAAGAATATAAGAGCGGAAATCTTTTAACTGGAGAATTAAAAGAATATACTGCAAAAAAAATTAATGAATTTTTAAAAGAGTTTAGAAAAAGAAGAGAAAAAGTAAAAATTGAAAAGTATTTTTATGACGGAAAATTGGCTCAAGAAATGTGGAACAAAATTTATAAATGAATCTAGAAAAAATTAAAGAAGAAGCATTTAAATTAACTCCTTATGAATTTGAAAAATTATTAGAAGAATTTGAAGAGCAGAATGAATATGAAATTTTGAAAGGAGATTTTTTAGTTATAGGAGATTTGCATGGAGATTTGGATTCTTTACTAAAAATTTTGGAAAATAGAGAAAATGAAAAAATAGTTTTTTTAGGAGATTATGGAGATAGAGGAAACTATCAAGTAGAAGTTTATTATTTTATTTTAAAATTAAAAGAAATTTTGAAAAAAGATGTTATACTTTTAAAGGGGAATCATGAATATGTTGAAATTCCTTTTGCTCCTCACGATTTTCCAAGAGCTTTATTATCAAAATTTGGAAATAAAGCTTATGAAATTTATCAAAAAGTAAAAAGTTTTTGGAATAAACTTTCTTATTTTGCTGTAGCTAATGAAAAAATATTTTTAGTTCATGGAGGAATTCCTATTTCTTCCCCAAAAATTGAAGAATTGCTAGATAAAGAAAATATTATTCAAATGCTTTGGAACGATCCTACAGAAGAAGAAACTGCTCCATCTTTTAGAGGAATTGGTTATTTGTTTTCAAAAGAAGTTACAAAAAATTTTCTTGAAAAAAATAATTTTAAATTAGTAATTAGGTCTCATGAGCCATGTAATGCATATAAACTTAATCATGAAAACAAAGTTCTAACAATTTTTTCTATGAAAAATGTTTATGGAAATGAAAAAGTAAGTTTTGCAAAAATAAAAAATAAAAAAGTTGAAGTTTTTGAAATTAATAATGATATACTTAATAGGGCTTGGAGTTGCGAATGTTGAAGACATAAGCATTAAAGGTTTAAATGCTATTAAAAAATGCGAAAAAGTTTATTTAGAAGATTATACAAATTATTTTGAATCTTCTAAAGAAGAAATCGAAAGTTTTATAGGTAAAAAAGTTGAAATTTTAAAAAGAGAAGATTTAGAAAATAACTTAGGAAAAATAATAGAAGAAGCAAAGGAAAAAGATGTTGCTATTTTAGTTTATGGAGATCCTTTTTTCGCAACTACTCACATTTCTTTAAAAATTGAAGCAAAAAAGCAAAATGTGGAAATAAAAACAATTCACTCTTCTTCGATTTTAACAGCAATTTTCGAAATAGGTTTAAGCTGCTATAAATTCGGGAAAATAGTTACTATACCTTTAAAATCTAAATACGAAAAATTGCCTTATAGCGTTTACGAAGCTATTAAAGTTAACAAAAAAAACAAACTTCATACTCTTTGCTTATTAGATATAGATAAAGAAAAAAATGAATATCTTAAGCCGAATGAAGCTTTAAAGCTTTTATTAGAAGCTGAAAAAGAGTATAAACAAAATATAATAAATAAAGAAATAGAAGTAATAATTGCTTGTAGAGTTGGTTTTAAAAATGAAAAAATATTTTTCGATAAAATAGAAAATCTTCTTGAAAAAGATTTTGGATTTCCACCTTATGTTTTAATAATTCCTTCAGAGCTTTCTTCTGTAGAAAAAGAGGCTTTAAGTTTCCTTTAGCTTTATGATTGTTTTTTAGAAGGAAAGAATAGTATTGCTAGCATTATTGCCAAAAATATGCCTAAAGTTACTATTGAATACAGTGTTTCCTCTGAAACAGCACCGAAAAAGTTTAAAAACGGACCTAATAATAAGCCCGTTGCAATTAATACTGCAACTGCTATTATAACAATTATAACTATAGCCGAATTCCAACCTTTAAGTCCTAAGTCAGATAAACTTTTTCCATAAATTGTTAAAGGAATAAAAACTAACACAAGAATTATTACTAGTATTACTAAGAAGAAAGCCAAAAATTGTGATAAAGCTGTGGAAATGTCTATTCCAGCTAGTATTGGAGCTGCAGTAACTAATAGGCTTGCGGAAAGTGCAATAGTAGCATTTATAGCAACAGCTTCTTTCCTTTCTCCAAATATTTGAGATTTTCTAAGCAATCCATAAAAAATTGCAAATGTTAAAATATAAGGAATTACAAACTTAAAAAATCCTATTGAATCTAAAAATTGTATTGTAAGAGTAAATGCATCGCTCATCTTATTCTACTAGAAATAGCTATTAATACTGCGAATATTATAAGTAGTGCAGCCAATATTCCTACGTTTACAGCTTCAGATAATGTGTTTTCTGTTTGAGGAGAAAAAGAAAAGAAAAGAAGGTTTAAAATACCACTAGTTACAAAAAGAGTTAAAGCTAAAGCTATCATAGCGACTAATACTCCTCTAGTTACAAAAAATTGCTTTAATTTTTCACTAAAATCTGGATAAAATAAAGAAGCTACCAATAATCCAAAAACTAAAACAATTAAAAATCCAAAAGCTTGAGCAAAATAATAAGAAAGAGCTACTCCTAAATCTATTCCGCTAATTAATGGAAAAGTAAAAATTAGTAAACTTATAGAAAATGCTAAAATTGTACTAATTGATTTTTTCTCTGAAATTTTAATTTTTTCAAATAAAGCATAAAAGAATGCAAAAGAAATTAAAAATGGTACTAAAAAAGATATTGTTCCAGACTGAATTAAAAAATTTGCAACTTCTTCAAAATAGCTCATTTAGTTTTTTGCTGAACTATTTCGCTTAATAATCTTACTGCTTCTATTAAAGTTGGTAATAATTCTTTTATAGTTTTCGATAAAGTTTCGACTTTTACAATCAAATCGTTTATATTTTCCCTAGAACCTCTTATTTCTAAAAGAATTTTTTCTAATTCATCTTTTCTAGATTTTTCAGTTTCGGCTAATTTATTTTCAAAATCTGCAATTTTTTCTTCTAATTCTCTTTGCTTCAAAGAAATTTCCATTAATCTTTTGTTTAATTCATCTAAATTACTTTTTATTAAAGCATCTAAGTATTCTTCTAAAGAAATTTGATCTTCTAATTTAGTTTCTATTTCTGATTTAAAGGGTTGATAAAATGTTTGTTGAGTTTGAGTTTGAGCTAGTGGTTTTATTTCTTTTGATAAACCTTCATCTTTTAGAGGAGCAGATATGTTTTGAAAAGGTTGATATTGGGCTTGAATTTGAGGAGGTTGAGTATTTGTAGTTTGTTCAGTGCTTGGTTGTAAAGGTCTAGAAATAACGTCTTTATAAGCTTCTGTTAAAGCTTTATCTATTTCTTCTGCACTAAATCCTTCTTTCCTCAAAGTATCAATTATTTCAATTTCATTAAAACCTTTATCAAGCATTTCTTTTACCCTTTCTATAGGAACGAAACCTCTTCCAACCTTCTTTTCTTCTTTTTTACCAAAAAGAGTAACCATAATATTTATTTAGTTTTTATTATTTCTTCGATTATTCTCTTTACTTCATCTCTAGTAACAAAAGTAGATTTTAATGGATTGAAGATGTCTATAAGCTCTTTTAATTCTTTTAAATCGCTTAAATTTGCTTTTCTTCTCATTTCACTTTCTATTCTATCTATTTTTTGATATAGGTCGTTTACTTTTTCTTTCAAAATTTCTATATCGTTTTTTAATTCTCTTATTTTTTCGTTAATATTTTTAACATTAAAATTAATCATATTTTCAAGACTTTTAACGTTATCATCAAGCTTTCTTAATTGTTGCTCCATAATTCTTATTCTTATTGGCAGTTCGTTCAATACATTTTCCATAATTATTAATCATTAATGTTTATATTATGGATATAAGAATCGAAGAAAATAAGTTAATAATAAAAATTTCTGACAAGCCAATTGTACCTATAGAAGATTCTAGAGAGCTTATGAAAATTTGTATAGAACAATTAATTCAAAATAAAAATGTTTTAGAAATAATAATTCAAAGTTTAAAAGAATTGGAATATCCTTATGAGCAAACTAAATTATTAAGAGAAATTGCAGAAACTTATGAAGAAATAATAAAAAATAGGATTAATGTACCTACTTTAAAAGAAGTGAGAAAGCTAAACGTTTTGCAAAAGTTTTTTGATCAGTTAAATTCTTTTATAGAAGAAATTAAAGAGGATATAATTTCAAGTTACAAAAAACTTTTACTGTTTAGACCAAAACTTTTAGCTCTTTACGAAAAAACAAAAGATGATACTTACTTAAATTTTATTAAATATCATATAGAGCCCTTAATTTCAATACTAGAAAAAAATTTTTTTGTAAAAGTTTCTAAAGATAAAAATATTAAAATTGGTGATAGAAGCGTTTATAGAGAATACCTTAATCCTATAATTAGGCCAATATTTTTAGAAACAAAGTTTTATATTTTGCCTCCAAAAAATTCTATTAGATTAGCTAAGTATAAAGTAAGAGATTTTGAAGTAGAAATTTTTAAAGTTCCTAATAAAGTTAGGCCTCTTTATATGATTTTGGCTCCAGAATTTTTTCTTTCAGATGAAGAAATAAAAATACTCGAAAGAGTAAGAGCAATTTTGGCTGAGCATAAAGTAAGCGAAGAAGAATTAAAGGATTTTGAAAAAACTAGAGAAGCTTTTTTTAATTTAGAAAGAGATTTAATAAAAAAAGTTTCTGCAGAAATGAATATACCATTAACCGAAAAAAGGATTGAAGAGCTTACAAATATTTTATTAAAATATACTGTTGGATATGGAATTTTAGAAAGATTTGTTGCTGATGAAAACATTACAGATATTTATATTAACTCGCCAATTGGAAGCAAGCCAGTTTTTATTCAGCATTCTGAATTTGAAGAATGCGAAACTAACATTATAATTTCTCCCGTAGAAGCTGAAAACTGGGCAACAAAGTTTAGGCTTTATTCTGGAAGACCGCTAGATGAAGCAAACCCTGTTTTGGATACCGAATTAAACTTGCCAGAAGGAAGAGCAAGGGTTGCAATAACTACTAGACCATTAACTCCAGAAGGTTTATCTTTTGCTTTTAGAAGGCATAGAGATAAGCCGTGGACTTTGCCTTTATTTATAAAAAAGAAAATGATAAATTCTCTTTTTGCTGGATTAATGAATTTTATAGTTAGTGGTGCTAGAAGCTTCTTAGTTGCTGGAGGTAGAGGTTCGGGAAAAACTTCATTACTTCAAGCTTTAATGTTAGAAATTCCTAAAAAATATAGAATAATTGTTCTTGAAGATACTTTAGAGCTTCCTGTTCCACAAATGAGAGAAATTGGCTATAATATTGAAAGATTAAAAGCTAGAAGCGTAATAACTAGAGTAGAAAGCGAGTTGCCAGCTGAAGAAGCATTAAGAACTGCATTAAGGCTTGGAGATAGTGCATTAATAATTGGAGAAATAAGAAGTACTGAAGCTCTTACTTTGTTTGAAGCAATGAGAATTGGAGCATTAGCTCATGTTGTTGCAGGAACTATTCATGGAGAATCTGCTTATGGAGTTTTTGATAGAGTTGTAAACGATTTAAAAGTTCCAAAAACAAGCTTTAAGGCTGTAGATTTAATAATTATTACCGCTAATTTAAAAAGCGCAGATGGTATAAGAAGGTTTAAAAGAGTTGTTGAAGTTATAGAAGTTAGAAAAAATTGGGAAGACGATCCATTAAGAGAAAATGCTTTTATTCCGCTAATGATTTATAATGCAAAAGAAGATAATTTAATACCTACTCCAACTTTAATTAATGGAGAAAGTTTTGTAATTAGAGAAATAATGAGAAGAGTTCCGGAATTTCATGGAAATTGGGATTTAGTTTGGGAAAATATAATGCTAAGAGCAAAAATTAAAGAAAAATTAATAGAATTTTCTGAAAAGTATAATAAGCCAGAATTGCTTGAAGCGGAATATGTTGTTTTAGCAAACGAGTATTTTCACTTAATTTCTGAAGAAGTAAAAAGAGAGCTTGGATATTTAGATTCTAAAGAAATACTTAGAAGATGGGAAAAACAAATGCTAGAATTTATTTAAGTTTGTTAATTATGTTTTGAATTCTTTGCTTTATTGTATTTTTATCCCAATTATCAATTTCAGTTTTAGTTGGAATTTCAGAAACTACAGCATCTAGATCTCCATAAGCTCTTCTTAAATCTTTTAATTCATTTCTTAGAGCATCTACACTCAAATCATCCACTTGATCTAATAATTTTTCAAATTTAGCTCTAGCTTCTTTTATTCTTATAGATAAAGTTTTTAAAGCTACTCCATAAGCTTCTGCTCTAATATATCCATATCCTCTGAAAAACACTCCAGCAATAAACATTGCAACAAAAACAGCAATAGAAAAAGCGCCTAAAAAGCTAAACCATGTAGCTATAAGAATCATAAAAATACCCATAGGAATCGTCATAAATGCTATTATAAAAGCTAATAATCTGTAAATGTTATCAGCATTTGGTACATTTTCAAATATATTTAACATTTTTAAAAATGCCCATGTTATAGCAAAAATTGCTGCAAAAGGAAGAATAAAGAAGAATATAAGTTCAGGAACATAACAAGCAATTTCTTCTTGCAAAGTTAAACCAGTAAGAACTTTACAAGCGAAATCTGGTAATTTGTTTTGCTGAGGAAATCCCCATTGCTTTAACGTTTCAGAACTTATAGTATCGGGAAAAATCTTAATATAACCTAACCTTTGTAAAAGAGGTAATACAAAAATTATTACTATAAGTAGTACATAAAGTATAGGAGCTAGGGGAAATCTTCCTCCTGGAGCTTTAAATACTCCGCCCAACCACAAAAGTATTAATATTACAATTATTACCGGTATTATTCCTAGTACTATTTCTAATGGATTGGTTTCATTCTGAGCAAAAACTACAGAAAATAAAAATAGTAATATAATAAAGTTATTAAATATAGCACCAAAGCTTTTTGAAACCATATATTAAATTAAGTTTTTATATTTAAATAGTTTTCGCAAATCCATTTTCAATTAAGTATTTAGCTACTTCTTCTTCTATTTCAACAATTTCGTCTTGTTTAAAAGGTCCATATTCTTTTCCATCTGGCCCAATAAATTCTGGAATATCAAAAAGCATTTTTATTTTAACTTTTTTAACTTCTTGCTTTTTTATTTCTTGAGAGCCAGAAATTAATTTTTGTCTATACTCTTTTAATAAATCTACTATTTTAAAAAATATTTCTTCTTCGCTATTTAGCATATTTTCTGGCAATGCTCCAGTTTTAAGAAAAACAAAAACAGAATTTATTATTTTCTTCTGCCTTGTTAAAATTATTTCTTCAAACATTCTTTTAGCAGATTTCAATTCCTGCAATATCTTTTCGTTTTTTGTTTGCTCAAAAGCTTTTTCTTTAAATTCTAAATAATTTTTTACTTTAGAAAAAAAGTTTTCATCTATTTTTGTAAGTTTAGAATCGTTCTTTTCGCTAATAAAAACTTCTCTTAATTCTTCAAAAGTTATTATTTCCTCCACTAAAAGAATTTAAATTTTAAAAATTAGTAATTTCTTCAATTACTTCTACATGCTGTAACTTAGCTTTTCCTCCAGTAGGAATTGCAATAATTTCATTACAATTTAAGCATCTTACTATTGTACTAGCTTTTTCAAAAATAATTTGTTCGTTTCTACACTTTAAACAAACTACTCTTAAAAATTTTGAGCTCATTGCTTGAATTCAAGCTTTTTAACTCTAAATCCTTTTCCATGCACATGCTTTTTATTACATTCTTTACATTTAAACCTCAAATCAACTTTTTTTGTTGGCTTTTCTCTTCCTTTTGGATTTTCTTTTGGAAAGCTTCCATAACCTTTCATTTTTCTAAGAAATCTTCTTTGCCCATGAGCTAATGTTCTTCTTGGCCTTTTTTTAACAATTTCAACACTATGCAAAGTGTGCTTATTGCAATATGGGCAATATATCCTTACTTCTTTTGGAAATTTCATATATTAATATATAATTTTATTTTTAAGTTAAACTCGAAGTAATTATGGAAATTATTGAAAATGTTGTTGGAAGAAGCAAAGAAGATTTAAAAAAATATGGAATTAAAGGTGCTGGATTTATTGGAAGACAATTAGTAATTGGTGAATATGATTGGCAGCTTACTACAAAAGTTTATTTCGATTTTATAAAAGCTCATGTTGTTTTAATTTGTGGCAAAAGAGGCTCTGGAAAAAGTTTTTCTGCTGGAGTAATTATAGAAGAATTTTGCAAATTAGAAGATGAAATAAGGAATAAAAGTGCTTTTGTAATAGTTGACCCGATGGGAATTTATTGGAGCATGAAATATCCAAACTTAGCAATGAAGCAAATTTTGCAACAATGGAATTTAGAGCCAAGAGGTTTTAAAGAATATTTTAGAGTATTAGTTCCAAAAGGTTTGTATGAAGATTATATTAATGCTGGAATTCCTGTTGACGATTCTTTTTCTTTAGCTACTAACATATTTACTGCAGAAGATTGGATTAGGACATTAGAATTAGAAAGAACTAGCAAAGCAGCTATTGCATTAGAAAAAAATTTAAATGAATTAGCAAAGGAAAAGGAAATTTATGATTTAAACGATTTAATAGAGAAAATAAAAAATGATAACGAAATAGAAGATGAAGTTAAAAAGTTTTTAGTTAGCACTTTTAAAACAATAGAATCCTGGAAAATTTTTGAAAAATATGGAAATAGAATTGAAGATTTTGTTGTTCCTGGAAAAGTTACTGTAATAGATTTATCAAGAGTTAAAAATATTGCTATAATGAATATGATTGCTGCATGGCTTGCAAATACTATTTATTTTAATAGAGTTTTATCTAGAAAAGAAGAAGAAATTGCAAAAATTGAAGGAAGAGAGCAAAAATATTTTTTTCCAATTACTTGGCTGCTTTTTGAAGAAGCACAAAATTTTGCTCCAAGCGATAAGCAAACTATTGCACTAGATCCAATATTAAGAATTGCAAAGCAAGGAAGAGAGCCTGGAGTAAATTTAATTTGTATAACTCAAATGCCAAATAAATTGCATCAAGATTTATTAAGTCAAACAGATATAGTTATTTCTTTTAGATTAACAGCTAGAGAAGATTTAAAAGCATTAAGAGCGATAATGCAAACTTACGTAGAAGAAGAATTGGAAATATTATTTAATAAATTGCCGAGAATTCCTGGAGCTGCAATAATTTTAGATGATAATTCTGAAAGAATTTTAACTGCAGTAATTAGGCCTAGATTAAGTTGGCATGCTGGAGGAACAGCTCAAGTTATTTAAATATTTCGATATTCATTGTCATGCTTATGAATATTCTGAAAAAGAAATTGAAAATTTTTTAAATCAAAAAATTTTAATTTTTTCTGTAAGCGAAAATTTGGAAACTTCTTTAAAAAATATTGAAATTTATAAAAAATTTAATTTACCAATTTTTGTTGGAATTCATCCTTGGAATGCTCATTTAGCAAAAAAAGAAGATTTAAAAGAAATTGAAAAATTAGTTGAATATGCTATAGGAATTGGAGAAATCGGATTAGATAAAATTTTCTTTTCAAAAACTATTGAAAAACAAAAAGAAATTTTTGTAGAGCAAATTAAAGTTGCAAAAGAATATGATTTGCCTGTAAATTTACACTCTGCAAATTCTATAAAAGAAGTTTTAGATATAGTTTTTAAATTTGATATAAAGAAAGCAAATTTTCATTGGGTACAATATTCTTCTTATTTAGAAGAAATTAAAAATGTTGGATACTTTTGCTCTTTCAACATTACTTTAAAATTTAAAGAAAATCATAGAAAAGCTTTAGAAATTTTAGATTTAAAAAATATTTTAACTGAAAGCGATGGTCCATATGAATATAAAAATGTAAAAATGAATAGCAAAGATGTAATAGAAGTTGTTAAAGAAATTGCAAATTTTTATAAAGTTAGTGAAAAGAAAGTAATTAATCAAATAAAAAAGAATTTAAATAAGTTTATATAAATTTATGGATATATTTGGACCAGAGAAAGTAATAAAAGTTTACGACCCAAAATTAAATTTTGAAGGAATTTTAGTAATTGACAATACAGCTAGAGGAGTAGGAAAAGGCGGAATAAGATTTACTACTAGCGTAAATGAAGAAGAAGTTAAAAAGCTTGCAAGAATTATGACTTATAAAACTGCTTTAGCTGATTTGCCTTTTGGTGGAGCAAAAAGCGGAATAAGAGCCGATCCTAGAAGAATTGATAAGGAGCAAATAATTAGAAGGTTTGCAAGGTTAATAGAAAAGTTTGTCCCAAGCGAATATGTTGCTGGACCAGATGTTAATACTAATGAAAAGGATATGGCAGCTTTTTGCGATGAGTTAAATAATTTGAAAGCAGCTACTGGAAAACCATTAAGCTTAAATGGTTTACCACATGAATTAGGCTCTACTGGATATGGAGTAGCTATTGCAACAGAAATTGCAATTAAGCATTTCAATTTAGATAATCCTAAAATTGCAATAGAAGGTTTTGGAAATGTAGGAAGCTTTGCTGCAAAATTCTTATATGAAAAAGGTTATGAAATAGTTGCTGTTAGCGATTCTAAAGGAACTATTTATAATCCAAGAGGTTTAAAAATTGATGAAGTAATAGAAGTTAAAAAAAGAAGCAATAGCGTTATAAATTATCAAGATGCAGAAGTTTATGAAACAAGAAAAATTTTTGAATTAGATGTAGATATTTTAATTCCTTCTGCACTTTCTTTTAGCATAGATGAAAGTGTTGCAAACAAAATTAAAGCAAAAGTTATAATTGAAGCTGCAAACGCCCCAATTAAGCCAAGCATTGAAGAAGAAATGGATAAAAAATATAAAGTTTTGCCAGATTTTTTAGTAAATGCTGGGGGAGTAATTAGTTCATGGATAGAATATGAATATGGATCAAAAATAGATTTAATGTTTAAAACTATTGAAGAAAAAATTTCAAAAAATACTAAGCTTGTTTTGGAAACTGCAGAAAAAGAAGAAATTACTTATAGACAAGCTGCATTAAGAATTGCTCAAGAAAGAGTTTTACAAGCAATGAAAGATAGAGGAAGGCTTTAAACTTTTACTAGTTCGCCTTTTCCATAAGGTATTAACCTTTCTATTTCTTCCAAACTCTTTTTTTCTAATTCATCTCTAAATTCAAATGGAATAATTGATATTAAGTGCTTTTTTATTTCTTGAGCTAATTCTTTAGCACTCCTATTGCCAGGAACTAAAGTTGCTATAAATTGTGTTTGCTTCCTTAAAGCTACTGGAGGTGCAGCCCTTATAAATACTTTATTGTTTTCTATAACTGCTCCAATAGAAATTCTAAGTTTAACTTTTTCAAACCATATTCTTTCTCCAACAACTAAAAAACTTCCTTTTGGCAAATTATCTTTTTTTAATTGATTAGGCCTAACACAATAAACATCTATAACGCTTAATCCTAAATTCCAAGCTTTTGAATAACAAGCTGCAAATTGAGCTGCTTCATATAAAGTTTGAGCAGGAACTGCTTCTTTTTTATCGTTTCTAACTAAAACAAAAGGAGAACCATGAATATCTACATGCAAAACGTAATCGTAATCTCTAGCATATTTCTTTATTAATAATTCATTAGTTTCAGCATCTTTTCCAGCTAAAACTAAATAACCATCCGAACTTATAAACCATCTGAATTTTTCAAACCACTTCTTTTCCTCTTTTTCAGCTTTTTCTTTTGGTTTTTCTTCTTCAACTTTTATTTCAACTTTTTCGGCTTTTTCTAATTTTTGCTTAATTCTTTTTCTTTCTTCATACAAACTTTCTAAAAAATTTTTTAATGGCTTAATGAATGGTATTTCAATATTTTCTAAGTTTAATATAATTGTTCCTTTTTTCTCATTTATTTCTTTTATAAAATAGAATTCAGATTTAATAATTTCTTTTATAAATTTCCAGTCTATTTTTGCATTTATAAGTTCATATATTCTATTTATTGCATTATTAATGGCTTCTCTACTATTTTCAAGAATTTCTATTTTTTTGCTTAATTCTTTTAATTTTTCTTCTAATTCTTTTTGTCTTTTTTCTTTTTCTTCTATTATTTTTTCAAGCTTTTTTTGCAATTCTTCTTGCTTCTTTTTACTAATTCTTTTAGTATAAACTTCAAAAGCAAAATTAAATGCTTCATTAATTTTTTCAAATTGCTTTCGCTTATAACTATCAATAATTATAGTGCTATTAGTTATTACAGAATAATTTTTTGAGTTTCTTATTTCTTCTATTTTTCTTAAAATTGTATCTAACTCTTTTTGAGTTAATTCTTTTGCTTTTTTATTTTCAATTTTTGTTTCACTTAAAATTAAATTTGCATAATAGCTGCTTAATCCAAAGTCTGAAGCTAAAAAAGCTGCCAGGTTTTTATCTTCCTTTATAGAATTTATTAAATCTACAAAGCTTAATTTAATTAGATTTTTTGAAGGTGGAAATTTATATTCCTTGCCTATAATAATGCTTCTGTCTTTCCATTCTCTTTGAATTAATGCAGTAACAATTTTATCCTTTTCTACTATTATATTTCCTTCAGAAAAAAATTCAAAAATTATTTTGTAATTATTTGTTTGAAAAATTAAAATCCTTTCAAACTCTTTTTGGAAAACATCTTTTATTACTTCATTTTCTAAAATTTTTCTTAGTTGCATTGAGAAGTTTGTAGGCTTTTCAATTCTTATACCACTTTTTCTTATAAAGCAAAAATATGGCAATAAAACTATTAAATGAAAGTTTTTTCCTTTAAACAATTCAAAATCAAATATATTTTCTCTTTGCTTAATTTTTTTAATTTTAGAACCTATTAATTCTTCTCTATTTTCTTTAATCCATTTTTCTAATTCTATAAAAGTTAAATTAATTTCTTTCATTTTATTTCAAAACTAAGTAAATCTTTTGCTATTATTAAGTTCCCATTAAAAATACTCCTAACTTCTCTTTCAAACTCTTTAAAATCTTCTTCTTTTTGATATCTTCTACTAAAATGAGTTAAAACTAATGTTTTAACATTTGCTTGTTTTGCGATTTTTGCAGCGTCTAAAGCGCTAGAGTGCATTGTTTTCTCTTTATCTTTTTCTAAATATGTAGAATCATGAATTAAAATATCTGCATCTTTTGAAAATTCTACAAGCTTTTCACAATATTCTGTATCTCCAGTATAAACAATTTTCTTACCTTTTACTAAATCTGCGACTTCTTCTAATTTAACAATTTTTCCATTAATTTCGTATTTACCCTTTTCTTTTAATATATTTAACCACTTTCCTCTTTTTAACCCTAAAGCTTTTAATTTTTCTTCATTTATTTTCCACTTTTCTTTTTCTTCTATTTTATAAGCAAAAGCTTTTACTGTATGAATAACTTCTAATGCGCTTATTGAAAAATATTCGTTTTCGAAAATTACTTTTTCTTCTGCATCTATTGTTTCTACAGGAAATTTTAGTTTGTAATAATAAAGATTTTTTATATTTTCAAACATTTTAGAAGCTTCTGGAGCAATTAAGTATAATTTTTCTTTTCTTCCTTCTAATTGCATTGATTGTAATAAAGGAATTAAACCAGCAAAATGGTCCGCATGCCAATGAGTAATTAAAATATGAGAAATTCTCATAAAGCTAATTTTAGATTGCATTAATCTTAATTGAGTTCCTTCTCCGCAATCAAGCAAAATTAAAAAATATTTATCATAAAAGAGTTCTAAAGCAACTGAAGGATGCCATCTATCAAAAGTTGGGATTGAAGAGCCAGAACCTAAAATAGTTATTTTTATCATGAAAAAACATTTATTTCTAAATAACTTTTTAGCTTGCAAAAAGCGCAAATTTCTTTATTAGTAGGTTCTCCACACTTTTTGCATTCTCTTATTTCTTCTTTTTCAATTTTGTATTTTTTATTAAAGTTTATTATAGATTTTAATAACTGTACTCCAAAATCTTTATATATTCTGTTTGAAAAGTTTATTATTTCGAAAAGTTTTGAATCTTGCTTTTTTGTTAAATAGCAGCAAAAGTTTGGAGAGTATGGACAACTAATTTCTGTTATTGGAATTTCGAAAGCTTTGCAATATTCTCTATTTTCTTCTGGAAAAGCAAAAAATAGTGGTCTAATTCTTGTTAATTGTTTTGGATGTTCTGATTTTACTTTTGGCAAAATTTTAAAATTCCATTCAAAGTTATTATTTAAAACATTTTTAAAGTACATTATTAAGAAATCTGAAGCATGATGGCCTGTTGCGAGCTTTGTTGCCCCTAATTCTCTAGGAATTTTATTCATTAAATATCTTTTTACTAATCCGCAAACAGAACAAATAGGCCTTTTAGTAATTTTTGAAACTTTAATTATATCAAAATCGTATTCTTCTTTTAAATTTGTTACATAAAGCTTTACTCCAATTTTTTCAGCAATTTTTTCGACATCTTCTTGAAGCTTATCTGAATAACCAAATCCTAAGTTTATATGATAAGCATAAACTTCAGCCCTTATACTTTTTTCTTCAATAAACCTTTTTAAAGCTAATAGTGCAGCGCTACTATCTTTTCCTCCACTCAAAGCTACAAAAATCTTATCTTTCGGTTCTACTAATCTATATTTTTCAATTGTTTTAAAAACCTTATTTTCAAATTCTTTAATCATAAATTTATTTTTTCTATTAATTTATGCTAGGCTTTATTGCAAAAAGTTTTGAAAACTTAATAAGAAAAATTTCTAGCTCAAAAGTTGATGAAAAATTAATAAATGAAGTTTTGAATGAATTTAAAAAAACTTTAATAGAAGCTGATATAGATATTCAATTAGCAAACAATATAATAAATTCTATAAAAAATGAATTGAAAAGCGAAAAGTTGCCAGCTGGCTTAACTTATAGAGAATATATAATTAAGCTAATGTATGATAAGCTTGTTGAAATTCTTGGAAAAGAAAAAGTTTCTTTAATAGGAAAAAAGAAAATAATGCTTGTTGGGCTTTTTGGTTCTGGTAAAACTACTGCTGCTGCAAAGCTTGCCAAATATTTTCAAAAAAGAGGGTTAAAAGTTTTGCTTGTTTGCTTAGATTATCATAGACCTGCTGCTAAAGAACAATTAATACAGCTTGCTAATCAAATACATGTAGATTATTTAGCAAATAGCAATGCAATAGAAGTTGCTAAAAAATCTTTGAATTATTTGCAGAAATATGATGCAATAATATATGATACAGCTGGTAGAAATGCTTTAGATAAAGAGCTTGCGAACGAATTAAAAAAACTTGCAGAAATAATTAAGCCGGATGAAGTTTTATTAGTAATTCCTGCAGATATAGGAAAAGTTGCTAAAAAACAAGCTGAAGAATTTCATAAGCTTGTAGGAATAACTGGAATAATAGTTACTAAGCTAGATTCTACAGCAAAAGGTGGAGGAGCTCTTGCTGCTTGTAGTGCAACCAATGCAAAAGTAAAGTTTATAAGCTATGGAGAAAAAGTTGATGCCTTTGAAGAATACGATCCAAAAAGTTTTGTTTCGAGGTTGTTAGGCTTAGGAGATTTAAATACTTTACTTCAAAAAGTTAAAGAAGTTGTTAAGGAAGAAGAAAAAATAGAAGAGTTTAATTTAGAAGTTTTTTACAAACAATTAAAATATTTAAAGCAGTTAGGACCTTTAACTCAAGTAGCAAAATTAATTCCTGGGGTTGGCATTTCTGTTCCAGAAGAAGTTTTGGAATTACAAGAAGCAAAAATGAAAAAATGGAAAGCAATAATAGATAGTATGACAAAAGAAGAAAGAAAAAATCCGAAAATAATTAATGAAAGCAGAATAAGAAGAATTGCTAAAGGTAGTGGAACAAAAGAAGAAGAAGTTAGAGAATTGCTTTCAACTTACAAAAAAGTTGAAAAAATGATAAAAAATATTAATAAGCTTATGAGCGATAAAAGATTTCAAACTATTTTCAAAAAATTTAAACTTGCTTAATTTTATTTTAAATTGAATTAATTTTTTAATAACCATTTCCATAAAGGTATACACTTTATTTCCTTATTTTCAATTTTCAGTTCATCTTCATAATCCCAAGTAATTATTAATAAATCTTTGCATTTTAATAATTCACTTGCTTTTAATAATGACCTTATTTCTCTTTTATCTATTTCATCTTTATTTGAAGCATAAGTTACTTGAATAAGCTTTTCGACTAATTCGCCTTTTAATATAACAAAATCTACTTCATAACCATTCCTAAAATAGTAAAGATTTTTATTAGGTTCATAACCTTTTTTAATTAATTCTTGAAAAACGAAACTTTCTAGCAAAATACCTAAATCTTGCTTGTAAACTGTATAGCTATAAAGACCGTTATCAACTAAATAAACCTTAGGTAAGCTTAATTCAATTTTTCTAATGCTTCTTGAATATTTTTTTAGAAAGAAAACTACATTTATATCTTCTAAAAATTTTTGAAAAGTATAAAGAGTATTTTTACTTACTCTTATTTGCATAGATTTTGCTGCATTGTAAATTTTATTTAGAGATAAAATATTTGAATTAGAAGAAATTACGTTTTTAATAAAAAATTCTAAAGCAACTCTGTTTTTAACTCCATACCTTTTAATAATGTCTTTATAAATTATTAAGTCTATAAACTCTGAAAAAAATTTTGAAGGTTCTATTTTTTTGAGAACTATATCTGGAAAAGAGCCTTCTTTAATTAAATTTCTCAATATACTTTTTATTTTACCTATTTCTTCACTACTATAAAATTTTTTTAATAATCCATTCAAGTTTAAAACTTCTCGAAAAGAAAATGGAAATATTTTTACTGTCGTGCTTCTTCCTCTTAATTGAGTTGCGATTTCTTTGCTTAGAAATTTAGAAGACGAACCAGTTAAAAAAATATAAAACTTCTTTCTTTCAAAAACTTTATAAACTTCTTTTTCCCAATTTTTCAAAGCTTGAATTTCGTCTAAAAGCAAATATTCTGGAAGCTTTCCATATATTTCTTGATGCTTTTTAACGAATTCTTCAAGAGTTCCTTCTATTTCTTCAAAATTTACAAAAAGATAATCCTCTTCTTTTAAATTTTCTTTTATAAAATGATAAAGGAAATATGTTTTTCCTGCTCTTCTTGGACCTATTATTGAAATAATAAAATCTTTAGTAGGATTTATTTTTATTAATCTTTCTTTTACATCAATTTTCTCTATGTCCCTTTTTCTATCAATTATATACTGATAAATTTTGTCCTCCATAAAATTTATAAGAGGGAAAAAATTTTAAATTCTTTCCCTATATAAAGAGAAATTTATTTGAAAAGTTTTAAATTTTTAACAATCGTTTCCATAAAGGTATGAATTTTAATTACTTTAAATATAGCCAGAAATATAACTAATTCTTTATTTAAAAGTTTAGCTCTTAGGGTAAATATTTTAAGTAAAAATTTGACTCCAAAAGCTAATATCATATTTAAATAAAGTTTTCAATATATAGAATTTTTTTGAAGTTTAATTCTAAAGCTTTGACACATTTTCAAAGTATAATATCCGATAATTTTCTAATTTATTTATCAAAATTAAAATTAGCTGCAAGGATAAAACAAGCTTTAATTTTTTTAATCATAATTTTATAAAGATAATTATAAAGCCCCGTCGTCTAGCGGCCAAGGATGCCGGGCTTTGGGCAACCAAAGCTTTGATCTAATGAAAGAAACCCGGAGACCCCGGTTCGAATCCGGGCGGGGCTATATTTTTTCTTTTTTGATTCAATTATGGAAATAGATTTACTTTCAGAAGATTATTTGCCAAAAGAATTGCCACATAGAGAAAATGAAATTAGAGATATTCATTCAAAAATTCAAAAGTTTTTGCTTTACGGAAAATTTTATGATTTATTAATTTATGGTCCTCCAGGAATAGGCAAAACTGCTGCCATAAAAATTGCCTTATCAAATATTTCAGCAAAAAGCATTTACATAAACTGTTGGAAATATAATGATACATTTTCAATTTTACAAAAAGTTCTAGAAGAGTTTAAGCAAATTATTCCTAAAAAGGGTATTTCTAAAGAAGAAGTTATAGAAAGGTTTTTAGAAATTTGTAAAAAAGTTGAAAAGTTTATAATTGTTTTAGATGAAGTAGATAAAGTTAAAGATTTAAACGAACTTCTTTATTTAATACTTAGAGAAGCAAAAAATGTTTTGCTAATATTGATTTCTAATTCAAAAGATTTTATTTTATCTTTAGAAGAAAGAGTATTAAGCTCTTTAAATCTAGAAACTATTGAATTTAAAAAATATAGCTTTGAACAATTAAAAGATATTGCAAAATACAGATTAAATTTATTAAATTTGGAATATGAAAGTGCAGTAATAGTTTTGCTTGCAAACGAAAGTTATAAAAGGAATAGCGATGTAAGAGTAATTTTAAAATTAGCAAAACTAGCTATAGAAAAAATGATTGAAGAAAATTCAAAAATTTTGCAAGTTAAACATTTAAAAGAAGTTTTAAATAAAATTGAAGAAAGTGAAAAGTTTGAAGATGAAAGATTAAACAGAATAATGCAAATAGTTAGGGAAAAAGAAAAAGTAACTACTAGCGAAGTTTTTGAAATAATTGAAAAAGAATTTAATATAAGCAGAAGGACTTTTAACAATTTAGTTAAAGAACTAATAAAATTAGGAAAAGTTAAGCTAATAAGAGCAAAAGGTGTAAAAGGTTCAAAATTTTATATAAAAAAGCTTTAACTATCTTTTATATTTTGAAACAAAATAATTAGATGCTATTGCATTCTCTTTTACAAAATTTATTAAATCTTGCTTTTCTCTAATTTCTTTTTCCGGCAACTTTTTTAATTCAAAAATTTCAAAAAAGTATCTATGATATCCATGACCTTTTGGAGGACAAGGACCATCATAACCAATTCCTTTAATTTTTCCTGTTATGTAATTGTAATAATAAAAATCGTTATAAATTTGAATAAAGTTATTTCCTTTAAATTCTTTTGGTAAACCTTCTTCAATTTTATCAGTATTCCAAACAATTATTCCCCAATGAAGCCATGTTCCTGAAGGTGCATCTGGGTCTTCAAGCAAAACAGCAAAAATTCCTTTTTTAGGTAAAATTATTTCTGGATTAATATTTTCTCCTTCGCAAGTATATTTTTTATCGAATACTTCGCCCAAATTTACTTTTACATTTTCTAATTTTGGTAAATTTAATTTTAAAACTAGAATATCTTCCATATTAAATTTTGGAAAAGGAAATATAAAGCTATAAAAATTGCAATTATTGTAATTATCAATTCCTTTTTCATAAAATACTTATGAAACTAAGAGCTCCTATAGTAACATTAATGGGCCACGTTGACCATGGAAAGACTTCTTTAGCCGATGCAATAAGAAATACTAAAGTTGCAGAATTAGAAGCAGGACAAATTACTCAACATATTTCAAGCACTTTTATTCCAAAAAGCATTATAGAATATCTTTGCTCAGATTTGTTAAAAAAATTCAAATTTGAAATAAAGTTTAATGGTTTGCTTCTAATAGATACTCCAGGTCATGCTGCTTTTGTACATTTAAGGAAGCGAGGAGGAAGCGTTGCTGATTTAGCAATTTTAGTAATTGATATTATAGAAGGAATAAAAGAGCAAACTATAGAATCTATAAATATTTTGAAAGATTTCAAAATCCCTTTTTTAGTTGCTGCAACAAAAATAGATAAAATAGAAGGTTGGAAAAATACAAATCAATTCTCTTTTTCTTTAGCAATAGAAAAACAATCAGAAAAAGTTGCTTATGAATTAGATAAAAGAGTTTATAATTTAGTTGCTGAGCTTTATAATTTTGGATTTGAATCTGAAAGATTTGATAGAGTAACAGATTTTAGAAAACAAATAGCTATTGTTCCAGTATCTTCAAAAACAAAAGAAGGAATTGCAGAAATTTTATTAATATTAACTGGATTAGCTCAAATATTTTTAAAAGATAGATTAACTATAAGTAATAGGACTAGAGGTATTGTTTTAGAAATTAAAGAAGTAAAAGGTTTAGGAAAAGTTGCTGATTGCATATTATTTGATGGAGAACTTAGAAAAAATGATATAATTGTTTTTGCAGCAAAAGAACCAATAGTTACTAAAGTTAAAGCTATATTAATTCCTAGAGAACTTCAAGATATAAAAGTTGAGAAAAAATTTCAAAATGTAGATAGCATAGTAGCTTCAGCTGGAATAAGAATTATTGCAGATAATTTAGAAAATGTAATTCCTGGTACAGAATTTGAAGTAGCTAAAGAAGATATTGAAAAAATAAAAGAAGAGCTTAGAAAAAGTTTTGAAGAAATAGAATTTAATAGAGAAATTGAAGGGGTAATATTAAAAGCCGAAAGTATCGGAAGTTTAGAAGCAATGATAAACTTTGCAAAAAAGTTAAATATTCCAATAAAAAGGGCAAGCATTGGAAAAATTAAAAAAGAAGATTTAATAGAATTAGAATTAATAAAAGATTTAAAGTATAAAGTTATTCTTGCATTTAATATAGAAGTTGATGAAGAAACTAAAGAAAAAATAAAAAGTTTGAATGCAAAAATTTTTTCTGGAAATGTAATTTATAGAATTTTTGAAGAATACGAAAACTTTTTGAAAGAAATTGAAAAATATGAAGCAGAAATTGCTTTAAAAAATGTTACAAGGCCTGTAAAAATTAAAATTTTACAAGGCTATATTTTTAGAAGAAGCAATCCCGCAATTTTTGGAATAGAAGTAATAAAAGGTTGCTTACAAAAAAATTCAAAACTAAAAATAGATAATAAAATTCTTGGAAATGTTTTGGATATTCAAAAAGAAAAAATGAGTATAGATAAAATTTTTACAAATGAAAGAGCTGCAATAAGTATGGATATAGAAATTGGTAAAGATTGTAAGGAAAACGATATTTTAATTTCTCATTTGGAAAAAAATGATATAGAAGTTTTGCTAAAATACAAAAAATATTTGACTCAGGATGAAATAGAGTTACTTAAAGAATTTCAAATAATAGCATAAGGAGTTACAATTTCATAATCTTTTATAAGTTTCGAAAGGAATTTGCTTTCTATTTCAAAATTTTTTCCTAAAATTAAAGGGTTAAATGGAGGTAAAATTACTATTTTCGGTTTTCCTTTAGAAATTACAAAGCTAATTGTTTCAAATTCCTTTACATGGAAATGAGAACAAAAAGCAACTTTACTTTCTAAAACTTTTTTTAATGGTTTAGAATTTCCATGGAAAAATCCATAATCTTTATATTTAAAACCTCTAGAAGGAAAAATTTTTACTTTTTCATTTCTTATTATTTCTTCCAAAAAAGCATCGTGATTACCTTTTACAACAAAAATTTTTTCAAATTTTTTATCTAAAAAATTAAAAAAATCTAAAAGTTTTTCTTTTTCTTTTTTATTTGGCTTAAATATAGAATGTTTAGTATCTCCAAGCAAAACAATTTTATTCGCACTAGTTTTTTTAATTACATTTTCCAAAATTTCTTTTAAATCTATTTCCACATTTATACCTTTTTGTTTTAATTCGAATTCGTAGCCAATATGCAAATCTCCAATTATTAATAATTTTTCTTTTTTCAAGAAAACTGCCCCTTCCTTTAAAAATTTCATTCTTGAATAATTATTGTTGGCTGATCATTAATTTTATCTCTTTCAAGCTTTATAACATTTGCATTTAAAAGGTTTTCAAATCTTTCGTCATGAGTTATTACAAATATTTGAGAAAAAATTTGAGGCAATTTTTCATTTAAAACTCTTGCAAGTTCTTTTATAGAATTTTCGTCTAAATTATGAGTTGGTTCGTCTAGAATTAAAATATCTATTTGAGAAGCTAAAACTTTAGCTAAAGCAATTCTTAAACATAAAGCAGCAATAGTTCTTTCTCCTCCAGAAGCAACTTTTTCTAATTCTATCCATCTTCCTAAAATATCTTTAAATTGAAGTAAATAATCATCTTCAGTTGGTAAAATTCTTAAGCTTTCATAATCTTTATAAGGATAAAGCTCGCTCCAATAAATATTCAAGTAGTAATTTATTGCATCTATTAAATTATTTCTTACAATTGTTTGAGTTTCTCTTATACTTTTTTCCAAAATTTCAAAATCCTTAATTAATTTTTCTATTCTTTTTATTTCATTTCTTAATTCTTCTTCTTCCTTTAACTTTTTTTCGTATTCTAAAATTAATTTTTCTAAAATCGAAATATTAAAATCTATATTTTTTATTTCTGCATCCAAAAATGATTTTTCTTTATTTAACTTTAAATATTCTTCCTCTATTTTTTCCAAGTTTTTAAAAGTTTCTAGATTTTCTATTTTTTCAATTTCATTAATTAGCTCGAAAACCCTTTTTTCAGTTTCTTCTTTTTCTTTTTCTAAATTTTTTAGTTCTTCTAATTTCAACATTAAAAATTCTAGATTTTTTTGCTCTTTTAATAAATTTTCTAAATTCTTCTCTAAAGAAATTAGCTCTAATTTTTTGCTCTCATATTCTTTTTCTAAAGTATCTAGAATTTTTTCATCTATAATTTCTCTTCTGCTTTTCAATTCTTCAATCCTTTTTTCGTAAATAGCAAATCTTTCAAAAATCTTTTTTATTTCTTCTAAACTATTTTTAATTTTTACCATTTCTCTTTCTTTTTCTAAATAATGCTTCTCGGTTTCTTCTTTTTCTTTTTCTAAATTTTTTAATAAACTTTGATATTCTTCTATTAATTCTTGCTTTTTATGAATTTCTAAATCTCTTCCACAAACTGGGCAAATACCTTCAACCTTTTCTAAATTATTTAATATATTTGAATAAAAATCTTTTTTAGTAATAATAGACGCTCTTTTATTTTTAATTTCTTCTATTTCTTTCTCTATTTCTTCAAATCTTTTTTTCAAATCTTTTTCTTTTTCAACTTCTTTTTTAAAAATTTCAATTTCTTTATTCAGCTTGTTTATTTCTTCTTCTACTTCTTTCTGAACTTTAATTTTATAATTAATTTCTGCTAATTTCTTTTGTAAATTTTCTAATTCAGCTTTTAGTTTTTCTTTTTCGCTTTTTACACTTTCTAAATTTTTGCTAACTTCGCTTAATTTTTCTTTTAAATCAAAATCAACATTCTTCACAACTTCTCTTAATTCTCTAATTTTCTTTTCAATACTATCTAAATTTATTAATAATTGGTCTTTTTCGCTTTTTAAATAAACATATTTTTCTTTTAATTTTTTGCCTTCTTTTAATTTTTCTTCTAGATCTTTTAACTTAATACTTAAATTTTCAGCTTTATTTTTTAAATCTTCTCTTTTCTTTAACAATTCAAAATAATTATTTCTTTCTTTTTCTAGTTTTTCTTTTATATTTTCTTTTTCTAGTTTTTCCAAGCTTTTTCTTTTTTCTAAAAATATGCTGTTTAATCTATTTTTTACGCTTACGGTTGTTTTTCTATATTTCTCCAAAATTTCAATTCCAAGCATTTCATCAATTTTTTCTTTTCTTTGACCTTTTGGCAAAGATAAAATATAATCGATTTTGTTTTGCTCTCCAAAAATTATGTTATAAAAAGTTTCATAATCTATTTTTAAAAGCTTTTCTAAAAACTTATTAACATTTTCTGAATTTACTTCAACAATTTTATTATTTTCTTTTAATTCGGCATAGCTGCTTTTTCCTTTTTCAATTCTTCTTCTTAATTCATATTCATTGTTTTTAAATGAAAATTTTAGCAAAATTTCAGAAAAGCTTTTTTCAACAGGTTTTTTCATTATGACATCTTCAAGCTTTACTTTTTTAGAATTCAAATCTGGAAAAGTTCCAAAAAATGAATAACAAATTGCTTCAAATATAGAAGATTTTCCACTTCCAATTTTACCTAAAATTAAATTTACTCCTTTGCTAAATACAATTCTAGATTTTAAATGCGATTTCCAATTTTCTAAATAAATTTCTTTAATCATTTGAAGCTTGCTAGAGTTTTTTGTTGACCTAACAAAATATCTATTATACTTTCTGTATCACCATCTTCCAAAAGCTCTATTATTTCTAAAACATTAAAAATTTTTGAAAAATTATTTTCTTCTAATCTTTTAAGCAATTCCTCCAAAATTATTTCCCTTACACTTTTTCCTTCTCTAAACTCTTTAATTTTTTCAGAAATTTTAACTACTTCTTCACTAACTGTCAAATTTTCTATTTTAATTATGCTTTTTTCTTTATAAACTTCTTCTATTTTTCTTAGAAATCTTGTAGCTATTGGTTTTTCTCCATAAACTTTTACTTTAATTACAGGCTTAGCTTTTTCTTTTTTTATAATTTCTTGAATTTTTTGCTCTAAAACAGAAAAATCTTCTTTACTATTAAATTCTAATAAATAATAATTTCTTTCTTTTTCAATAGGATAAAATTTTATTTCAAAATTTCCGTTTTCAATTTCTAAAATGTGAAATCCTCTCTCTTCTTCTAATTCATTTTTTTCAATCCTAGTAATTATTGGGCTTCCTAAAATTAGCAATTTAAACTCTTTTTCAAACCTTTTTAAATGAATGTGCCCATCAATTATTAAATCAAAATTTTTTGGTAAATCAGTTACTTTTAAACTGCTTTCTTCATTAGAATAAACATATGGATAAATATTTTGATGTAACATTAAAAAGTTTAAATAATTTTCCTTTGGTTTTGGGTCAAATTTTTCAAAAAGTATTTTTTTGGCATATGCTTCAGGAAAATTTGACATTGCAAAAAAAGCAACTTTATTTTTTTCATCAATTATTTCGAAAAAGTTATCATATCTTAAAATTCCGACTTCTTCCAAAATTTTTAGTGGAGAAGATTCTAGCTTAGTTCTTCTATCATGATTTCCGTGAATTGCAAAAACGGCTGGCTTCCTAAATTTTTCTATTTTACCATTAACTTTTAATTCTATTTCTCCACTTTTTTCAATATTATTAAAAACTCTTATTGCTTTAACTATAGTTTCTAAAGATGGGTTTCTAGAATCAAAAACATCTCCCAACAAAAAAATTATATCGCAATCTTTCATTTTTTCAAATATTTTGCTAGCTATTTTAAAAACATCTTCATAAATTTCTTCTTCTCCAAAACCAAAATGTAAATCTGAAATTAATCCTACCTTCATATTATAAAAATAGATTTACTTTTAAAGCAAAAAACATAATCTAAGTCGAGAAATTCTAATTATGCCGGGGTCGCCTAGCTGGACCAGGGCGCCGGCCTCGAGTTAATGATAAGCTCTGGGGTAACTGATTAATGATGAACAAATATTAGAGAGAAAGCCGGTGGGCTTTACGCCCGCGTGGGTTCGAATCCCACCCCCGGCGAAGTTTTTAAATAATTTTTCCTTAAAAATAAGTAATGGAAATTTTGGAAAAAATTATTAACATTTGTTTGAGAAGAGGAATAATTTTTCCTACTGCAGAAATTTATGGTAGCGTTTCTGGTTTTTATGAATTAGGAGAAATAGGTAAAAGAATAAAGGATAAATTAATTTCTCTTTGGAAAAATTTTTTTGTTGAAGAAAATTTTGTAGAAATTGAAGGTAGCATAATTTTACCTAAAGATGTTTTAGATGCAAGCGGTCATACTAAAAGCTTTGTTGACCCAATTGTAAAATGTAAAAAATGTCAAACAGTTTTTAGAGCAGACCATTTAATAGAAGAAAAATTGAACATTTATGTAGAAGGAAAAAGCGTAGAAGAATTGAACAAAATTATAAAAGAAAAAAATATTAAATGTCCGAAATGTAACAATGAGCTTGAAGATGTTAAAGAATTTAACTTAATGTTTAAAACTTTTATTGGGCCTTTAGCAAAAGAAGAAGCATTTTTAAGACCGGAAACTGCTCAAAACATTTTTATAGCTTTTAAAAGGATAATGAAAAGTTATAGAAAAAAACTGCCTTTTGCTATTTATCAAGTTGGCTATTCTTTTAGGAATGAAATTTCTCCAAGACAATTTTTAATAAGGTTAAGATTTTTTACTCAAGCAGAAATAGAAATGTTTTTTGACCCAGAAAATGAAAATTGCCCAATAGAAAATTACTTAGAATTAAAAATTCCATTATTAACAAGAGAAGCTCAAAGAAAAAATAGTAATGAAATAACTTGGATAAAGATTAAAGAACTTTTGGAAAAAGGAATTATTAAATCAAAGTGGCAAGCATATTTTTTAGCAAAAGAGTTTTTATTTTTTACAGAAGTTTTAAAAATTAGTGAAGATAAATTAAGATTTAGACATGTATTAGAAGAAGAAACTCCTTTTTATTCTGCAGGAAATTTTGATTTAGAATATTATTTTGAAGGTATTGGTTGGAAAGAAATTGTTGGAAATGCTTATAGAACTGATTATGATTTATCTACTCATTCAAAACATTCTAAAGAAGATTTAAGCGTAGAAAAAGATGGAAAAAAGTTTATTCCGCATGTTGCTGAACCATCTTTTGGAATAGAAAGAATTTTACTAGCTTTATTTTTTGAACATTATAGAGAAAGAGAATGGCCATACTTTTCTTTTCCATACAAAATTTCTCCTTATTTAATTGCAGTTTTTCCTCTAGTAAAAAATAAAGAAGAAATTTTGAAAAAAACAAGAGAAGTTTATGAATTTCTAAAAAAAGAGTTTGGACAAGATGTAATAATTGATATTTCAGATTCTATTGGAAAACTTTATGCCAGAGCCGACGAAATAGGAATACCTTTTGCAATAACAATAGATTATCAGACTTTACAAGATAATACTGTTACAATAAGGTTTAGAGATAGTAAAGAGCAAAAAAGATTAAAAATAGAGGAAATCCCAAATTTTATAAAAGAAATTTTAAAAGAATAGTTTATGTTTACTTTAAAGGATAGAGATTTAAATGCTAGAATTGGAAGTTTAAAAATTAGAGGAAAAAAGATTGAAACTCCATACTTATTTCCTGTAATTAATCCTTTTCAAACAGAGCTCGAACCAAAAGAAATTCAAAAAGTTGGATTTAAAGCTCTTATAACAAATGCTTACATTTTATTTAAGAAAAAGTTTAATGATAATGTTCATAAGCTTTTAGATTGTGAAATTGTAATGACAGATAGTGGCGGATATCAAATTTTGGAATACAAAGAAATAGATGTTACAAACAGAGAAATTGTTGAATATCAAATTAAAATCGATACCGATATAGGAGTTTTTCTAGATGTTCCTACTGGAATTTCTAATTATGAAAGAGCTAAAGAAACTGTTGAAGAAACAATAAAAAGAGCTAAAGAAGCAAAAGAAATTATAGACAAAATCAGGCTATGGGCTTATCCTATTCAAGGTGGAATTTATAAAGATTTAGTAAAATATTCTGCTGAAAAAGGAAAAGAGCTAGATTTTGATGTTTATGCTTTAGGAAGTCCTACAGTTTTAATGACAGAATATAATTATTTGCCAGTTTTCGAAAATTTAGCTTTAGTAAGAAAAATTATTGAATTTGATAAACCCTTGCATCTTTTTGGAGCTGGACATTCACATTTATTACCTTTTGCAATTGCTCTAGGCGCTGATTTGTTTGACAGCGCAAGCTATATTCTCTTTGCAAGAGATGAAAGATACATGACTTCAGAAAGAACATATAGTTTAAAAGAATTAGATTATTTTCCATGCAATTGTACAGTTTGTAGTAAATATGAGCCAAAGGAATTATTAGAAATGAATAAGAAGGAAAGAACTAAACTTTTAGCATTGCACAATCTTTATGTTTTAAAAAAAGAATTGAATGCTGCAAAGCAGGCAATAAGAGAAGGGAGGTTTTGGGAATATTTAGTTCAGAAAAGTTATTCTCATCCAAAATTAAGAGAAGCTTTTGAAAAAATTGCAGAACAAAAAGTTTTTAAAGGATATCTCTTCAAGCCAAAACAAAAAGCCCTTTTCTTATTTTCATCTTTTGATTTAAAAAATCCTAAAGTTTCTTTAGCAAAAGAAAGAGCAAAAAATCTTTGGAAAGCTGAAAAGAATGTTTTACTTTTGCCTTATCATATTTTTAAAGAAGAAAAAGAAAAACTTGAAAAATTTATAGATAGAAGCTATGAAATTTACCTTTATTCTCCTTATTTTGGAATAATTAAAGAATCGATTGCATATTCTTTTCCTTTCTTCCAATCAGAAACTAATAAAAATTTTGATGAAAATTTAATTGAAAATCTTTCAAAAGAAATAAATGAATTTATAAAACTAAACTTTAACAAAAAAATAAAAATAATAATTCCTAAAGGGTTAAAGTTAAAAATAAAAAGAGAAAGAAATGTTCAAATAATTTATTTTAAATTTTCCTAACTTTTGCTACTAATCCTTTTTTGCTGTTAGAAAATTCTTCGAAATCTATTTTCGTTCTTCCAATTCCTATTACTTTATTAGTTACTATTGCAAAATCTTCGAAAATGTTTAAATTTTCAGAAAAAATTTCAACATTAACTTTAAACAAGTTTTTGCTTTTCCTAATAAATTCAATATCTTTTTCCTTTATTTTTATATATTTTCCTGCTTTATACAAAAAATCAGCAAAATTTATAGAAGGAATAAAAAGTCCAAACCTAGGATTTAAAATTAAAAGCTCTTTTTCATCCAAATAAACTATAATTTTTCTTTTTTTCTTCTCAAATCTTAACTTATTCTCTATTTCTTTCAAAAATTCATATACTTCTGGATATTGATATTTAACTATATCCAATATCATAAAAAAATAAAAAAGGATTAGAATTTCATTAAGCTATCTACTAGCTTATCCACTATTTCTTTTTGTTCCTTATCTTTTGGCTGAATTAATTCGCTAACGATTTTTTCTATAGCTTTTCTCTTTTCGGCTTCCCCTACTTCTACAATTGCTTTCCATGGCTTTACTGCTATTTCTAGCATTTTAGTTTTTTCATCAAGTTCTTTCTTTAATAATGCTAAAGCTATCCATAGCTGAGCTATTCTTGCATCTCTTGCTTGCTGTACTGCACATGCATATGGCAAAGTTCCTTCTATTAGTTTCTTTACTATTTCCCTAGTTTCTTGGTCTAAGCATTCTTTCCAGTCTTTTTTGCCGAACATGCCACCACTATTAAGTTTATAAATTAAATATTTAAATACTTATCGGTGGTAAACATAAACATATAAAAAACTAAAAACTAGAATAATAGAATTATGGATATTCATATTGGAGTAATTCCGGATGGAAATAGAAGATGGGCTAGGAAAAGAGGATTAAAAGCAAGTTTAGGGCATTATTTTGGGGCAAAAAAAGTTGAAGAATTTCTAAAGTGGTGCTTAGAGCTAGGAATTAAAAAAGTAACTTTTTACCTTTTATCTAATGAAAATGTTAAAAAACGAAGTAAAGAAGAAGTTGAATATATTTTTAAGTTGCTCGAAAATTATTTAAAAAAATGGGAAAAAGAAAAATTATTTGAAAAATATGAAGTAAGAGTTAAGTTTCTAGGAGATTTTAGAAAAGTGCCTAATGCTTTAATAAAGCTTATGAAAAATGTTATGAAAAAAACTGAAAAATATAATAAATTTTTTCTAAATCTTCTTGTTGGCTATAGTGGCTTCTACGATGTTTTACAAGCATTTAAAAAAATTGTTAGAAAAAGAGTAAAAATAACTGAAAAAACTTTAAAGCAAAACTTGCTAATAAATGATGACATAGATTTAATAATAAGAACTGGCGGCTTTTCAAGACTTTCAAATTTTGCTCCTTTGCAATCTTCTTATGCAGAAATTTATGTATTAAAAAAATATTGGCCTGATATAACAAAAAGAGATTTAATTAATGCTTTAAAGTGGTTTAAGAGTCAAAAAAGAAATTTTGGTAAATGATTGTAATATTAGGCTCTGGAATTGCTGGCTTAAGTTTATCTTATTTTCTTTCTTCTTCTGGAATAAAAAATTTAGTAATAGAAAAAGAAGATTTTGTTGGAAAAAAGAGAGATACAAGCTTAATTTCTAAAAAAATAGAAAGATTTTTTGAATTGGAAAATTTTGTAGAAAAAGAGCATAAAATTGCAAACTTTTATTATAAAGATGAGCTTGCTTTTTCTGTTAAATCAAAAAATAAAATGGTAGTAATAAATAGAAACTCTTTTGAAAAATATATATTTGAAAATATAGATAAAAATTTTTCTAAATTTAGTTTTAACACTTTTGCAAAAGGTTTAAAAAATAATCTAGTAATAACTAATAAAGGAAATTTTGAATTTGAAATTTTAGTAGATGCTTTAGGCCCTTATAGTTTATTGAATAAAAATAAAAAAATTGCAATCGGAATTGAAGCTATTGTAAAAGGAAAAATAATGGAAAACGTAAACATATTTTTTGATAACAATTTTTCTAAAAATTATTTTGGGTGGATAGTTGATGTTAACAATTATACAAAAATCGGATTAATGGATTATAACCTTAAACTAAAAACTTTTTGGAATTTTTTGAAAAAATTTAATTTGAAAGAAGTTAAAGAGTTTTATGCATATCCGATAAATACTTCTATTGCTAAAAAACTTTGCAATAAAAATTATTTAATTGTTGGGGAGGCTTCTGGATATATAAAACCTTTTAGTTTAGGAGGAATTACTTTTTCTGTTTTTTCCGCTTTCTTGGCTTATAAATACATAAAGAGAGGAGAAATAGAAAAATATGAAAAAGCTATGAAAAAAGTTTTTTGGAAATCTATTAAAATTGGTAAAATATTGAAAAGATTGTTTCATACTTTTAACATAAAAGTTTTTAAGCCTTTAGCTCCATTAGCAAAATTTTTAGATCCAGACTTTCTTTATTGAGAAAAACAGCTAATCTCGTTACCACATCCGAGAATGTTTGAAAAAGCATTCTCACATTTCGCAAAAACCATTATTCTTAATCCATCTGTACAATTTGTCTCTACATCCTTAGAAATAAAACATCCTACATTACAAGGTTGATCGTGTTTGTAATTAAAGATCTCTTCTCCATTACAATATACTATTATAGAAAGGTTTTCTAGTTTAAGTGTACCTACATTATATTCAAAATTTAAAGATATATGAGTATCGTTTATTTTTTTTGCATAAACTTTATTATTTATTCTATCAAGAAAACAATAAGAAGAAATTTCTGCTTGTCTTTTACTTATATAATTTGAAATGAAGTATCCAACCAGTAATGCTATTCCAACAGTAACTGCAACAATAAGAACTACTGCAACAATTTCACTAACTAGCTTAACCATAAAGTATTTATATTTTTTAAGATATTATATGAGCATGCACAAAAAAGAAAATATTATGAAGGAAATAGACATTTTTAAACATAAACTAGTTCCAAAACATAGAATATTAAGCGAAGAAGAAAAAGAAGCCTTGCTTAAAAAGTATAATGTTACTTTGGATAAGCTTCCGAAAATATTGGCAACAGATCCTGTAGTAATAAAGCTTGGAGCAAGAGTTGGAGATGTAATAGAAATAGAAAGAAATTTTGAGGGTTTTAAATCATTATATTATAGAGTGGTTGTTGAGAAATGAACCTAAATTTAATATTTGCAGATTTATTGAAAGCTTACATAGCTGAAAAAGGATGGGTTAGATATCAAATAGATTCTTATAATGATTTTGTTGAAAGAAAGTTTCCTAAACTTGTTAAAAGCATTGGAACAGTTAAGCCAGAAATTCCTGAACTTGGAAATGTAAAAATTCACTTTATAGATGGAAGAGTTAATGATTATCCGACTTTAATTGAAGCAGATGGCTCTCAAAGAACACCTTCAAATCCATTATTGCCTTACGAATGCAGAATTAGAAATTTAACTTATTCTACTCCAATGTTTTTAAAAGTTGTTACTGAAGTTGGTGGAGTAAAAAGCGATCCTATAGAAGTTTATTTTGGTGATTTGCCAGTTATGGTAAAATCTAAAATTTGTCCTTTATCAAGAATGAGCAGAGAAGAATTAATAAAAGCAAGAGAAGATCCAGATGATCCTGGAGGATATTTTATAATTAACGGAACTGAAAGAAATTTAATTTTAATTGAAGAACTGGCTCCAAACAAGCCAATAATAAGAAAAGTTAATACAAATAATGTAGTTGTTAATTGCAGAATAAATTCTGAAAAAGAAGGTTACATAGTTAAGCATTTGTTTGAATTAAAAAAGGATGGAATTGTTTTAACAACTTTTTCCGCTTTACATGATTTTCCAGTTGTTATTTTGCTTAAAGCTCTTGGGTTGGAAAATGATGAAGTTTTATTAAATACTATAAGTCAAGATAAAGAAGTTCAAGAAGAATTTTTAATTAACCTTTACGAATATCCTGTTTTAACTCAAGAAGAAGCACTAGACGAAATAGGTAAATATTTGAAAATTCCTCAGAAAAAACTAAGAATTGAAAGGGCTGAAACTTTACTAGATAAGTACTTTTTATTGCATGTTGGACAAACTAAAAAAGACAGAATAAATAAAGCAATATTTTTAGCCAAAATTGTTGAAAGAATGATAAAAGTTGCGATAGGAAAAGAAGAGCAAGATGATATTGACCATTATGCAAACAAAAGAGTAAGATTAGCTGGAGAACTTTTCGAAATACTTTTTAGAACAATTTTAATGGGCAAGCAAGGAGTAATTAATAGAATGCTTTTTAATTTCCAAAAGCTTGCTAGAAGAAAAAAGTTGCCTCCATTACATGCTGTTATTGAATCAAATTATGTAACTAATATGATACAATCCGCAATGGCTGTTGGAACATGGATTGGAAATAGAACTGGAACATGTCAAAGATTAGAAAGGGCTAATTTAAATAAAAGCGTTACTCATATGAGAGTTGTTAGTTCGCCATTAAAAACTACTCAAGAGCATTTTGAAGCTAGAGAATTGCATCCAACTCATTATGGAAAGCTTTGTATTGCAGAAACTCCAGAAGGTCCAACTATTGGGCTAAGAAAGCATTTAGCCATATTTAGCGAAGTTACCTTTGGAATTCCGGATGAAGAAAGAGATAAAATAAAAGAAGAAATAATAAAATATATTGAAAATGAAGGCTAAATATAAAGTTTATTTGGATGGAGAATTTTTAGGATACACTTCTAGCCCAGAAAAGATATTTGAAAAAATAAGAGAATTAAGGAGAAGTGGAAAAATATCATATCAAGTAAATGTTGCTGTTTTAGAATTTAAGAATGAAGTTAGAATAAATACTGGCTCTGGAAGAATTAGAAGGCCTGCAATTGTAAGAGAAAGATATAAAGATTTAATTAAAAAGATTGAAGAATTGAAAAATGGAAAAATAAAGTTTAGCGATTTAGTTAAAGAAGGAATAATAGAATTTTTGGATGCAGAAGAAGAAGAAAATGCTTATATTTCTTTATATCCAGACGCAACTGAAAAACATACTCATATAGAAATTCATCCAGCAATAACTTTAGGGTTGCATGCTTCTCTAATTCCTTTTGTAGAACATAATAGAGGGGATAGAATAAACTATGGTGCAAAAATGAGTGGACAAGCTATTGGAATTTATAATTTAGCTTATAAAACTAGAGCAGATTCTAAGGCAAACATTGGCTTATATACTCAAATACCATTAGTTAGAACTGTTGCATACGAAACTTTTCCTTTTGATACTCATCCTATAGGTAATAATGTTGTAATTGCAATAATTTCTCATCCTTATGCAATGCAAGATGCTATTGTATTAAATAAATCTAGCGTAGAAAGAGGATTGTTCTGGAGCTACATGTTTAGAACTTATGAAGCTGAAGAAAAGAAATATCCTTCTGGACAAGAAGATGTAATAGGAATTCCAATGCCAGGAATTAAAGGATATAGAGGGGAAGATGCATATAAGCATTTAGATGTTGATGGAATAGTTCCTCCAGAAACAAGAGTAGAGGGAGGACAAGTTTTAATCGGCAGAACTTCGCCGTTAAGATTTCTTGGAACAACAACTCAATTCATAATTTCTCCAGAAAACTTAAGAGAAACTTCGATAGAATTAAGGCATAGAGATAAAGGTATTGTAGATAGAGTTTATATTACTACAACTTTAGATGGTAATAAATTGGTTAAGGTTGTTGTAAGAGATTTAAAAGTTCCGGAAATTGGAGATAAGTTTGCAACTAGGCATGGCCAAAAAGGAGTCGTTGGTTTATTAGTTAAACAAGAAGATATGCCATTTACAGAAAGCGGAATTGTTCCAGATATAATTTTTAATCCCCACAGCATTCCATCTAGAATGACTGTTGGTCAATTATTAGAAATAGTTGCTGGAAAAATTGCTGCAATAAAGGGAGAATTTATAGATGCCACTGCTTTTGAAGGAATGAGTGAAGAAGAATTAGTTAAAATGTTAAAAGAGCTTGGGTTTAGCGAAGATGGAAGAGAAGTAATGTACGACCCAAGAACAGGTAAAAAATATGAAGCTAGAATATTAATTGGAAGCGGATTTTACATGAAATTAGACCATTTAGTTTCTAACAAAATACACGCAAGAACTAGAGGGCCTGTAACATTATTAACAAGGCAGCCAACAGAAGGAAGAATAAAAGAAGGTGGATTAAGATTAGGAGAAATGGAAAAGGATGTACTAATTGCTCATGGTGCTGCAATTACTTTAAAGGAAAGATTTGATTCCGATAAAACATTAATTCCAGTTTGTGCGAGATGCGGATTAATTGCTTATGAAGATAGAATAAGAAATAGACTATGGTGTAATGTTTGTGATGATAGTAGTGAAGTAGTATTAGTTGAAATGAGCTATGGATTTAAATTATTATTGCAAGAGCTTATTTCAATGCACATTTATCCAAAATTAATTGTAGATAAAAACTTAGGAAGAGTTATAAGCATTGAATTTAGCGTTTTAAGTCCTGAAATGATTAAGAAAATGTCTGTTGCAAAAATTAATAAAATTGATGTTTATGATGAAGAAGGTTATCCTGTTGAAGGCGGAATAATGGACCCAAGATTAGGAACTGTTGACCCTGGAATAAGATGTAGAACTTGCGCTGGAACATATGCAACTTGTCCTGGGCACTTTGGACATATAGAATTAGCTAAGCCGGTTATACATCCTTTGTTTGTTAGGCATATTTACACTATTTTAAGAGCTGTTTGCAAAAACTGTAAAAAAGTTTTAACAAAAGAAGAAAAGCCAAAAGTTAAAGAATTCTTAAAATCTTTACCTTCCACTTGTCCTCATTGCAAAGCAAAACAGCCAAAAATTGAATTTATAAGGCCTTATACTTTTAAAATTGATGATAAAGAAGTTGATAGAGAATGGCTAAGAGAATTTTTAGCTTCTATCGAAGATGAAGAGCTGAAAAAAATTGGTATAAGAGTAAGGCCTGAATGGTTTATATTAAGCGTAATGCTAATTCCTCCAGTTACAGTTAGGCCTTCTATAGTTTTGGAAACTGGAGAAAGAAGTGAAGACGATTTAACTCATAAATTAGTTGATATTGTTAGAATAAACGAAAGGTTTAAAGAAACTTTAGAAGTTGGTGCTCCAGAATTTATTATTAAAGATTTGTGGGAATTATTACAATATCATGTTGCAACGTTTTACGATAATGAGTTAAGCGGAATTCCTCCTGCTAGGCATAGAAGTGGAAGAGTTTTAAGAACTCTTTCTCAAAGATTAGAAACAAAAGAAGGAAGGTTTAGATATAACTTGCTAGGAAAAAGAACAAACTTTTCTGCTAGAAGCGTAATTAGTCCAGATCCATATTTAGATATAGATGAAGTTGGAGTTCCAGAAATTTTAGCTATAGAATTAACTGTGCCAGTAGTAGTTAATGAAGAAAATATTGAAGAAATTAGAAAGCTTATTTTGAATGGAGAAAAATGGCCTGGAGCAAATTATGTAATTGCTCCAGATGGAACAAGAATAAAAATAATGGATAAAAATAAAGAAGAAATTGCTAAAAGAATTGCCCCTGGCTGGATTGTTGAAAGGCACTTGCTTAATGGAGATATAGTTTTGTTTAATAGGCAGCCAAGCTTGCATAGAATGAGCATGATGGCTCATAGAGTTAGAGTTACTAGCGGAAAAACTTTTAGAATTAACTTGTGCACAACTATTCCATACAATGCAGATTTTGATGGGGATGAAATGAATTTGCACGTTCCTCAATCAATAGAAGCTATGACTGAAGCAGAAATATTAATGAGTGTAATAAAGCATATTAGAAGCCCGAGGTATGGAGGTCCAATAATTGCTTTATTGCACGATCAAATTTCTGGATTATTCTTGCTAACTTATGGAGAAAGAAAAATAAAGTATGAAGATGCTGTACAGCTTATAAGAGAAATAGATTTAAACGTAGAAATTCCGAGAAAAGAATACTTAACTGGAAAAGAAATATTTAGCTGCTTCTTACCAAAAATTTCATTAGAATTCAAAGGTTCATTAGCTTCTGTTGATGAAAAAGAAGGTTATGTAGTTATAAAAGATGGAAAGTTAATAAATGGAGCAATAGATAAAAAAGCTGTTGGAGAAAACGGAAAATTATTAAACAGAATATTAACTTTGTTTGGAGAGCACTATACAAAAAGGTTTATTGAAAATGTTTCAAAACTTGGAATGAACTTTTTGCTTTATCATGGATTTAGCATTTCTTTTGCTGATTATTCAATTTCTCAAAAAGTTAAAAGTGAAATTGAAAAGTTAGTTAAAAAAGCAAATGATAAAGTTAATGAATTAATTAAAAAGTTTAGAGAAGGAAAATTGGAAGCTTTAATAGGAAGGACTGAAAAAGAAACTTTGGAGCAATTAATTAATGGAATAGTTAATGAAGTTTTAACAGAAGTTTCTAAGTTAGTTTTGCCAGAAATTAAAAGAGAGAGTGAAGTTTTTGTTATGGCAGCTTCTGGAGCAAGGGGTAGCTTAGTAAATATAATACAAATTTCCGGAATGATCGGTCAAGAAAAAGTTATGGGAGGAAGAATAGAAATTGGTTATTACTTAAGAAGCTTTCCACACTTTGAAAGGAATGATATTAGTTTAGAAGCAAAAGGATTTGTTCCAAGAGGATTTAAAGAAGGATTAAAGCCAATAGAATTATACTTTGAAATGATTAATTCTAGAGAATCTCTTATGGATAAAAGTGTTAAAACTAGGCATAGCGGTTATTTGGAAAGGAGGTTTATTGGAGCTTTACAAGATTTGAAAATTGAATATGACGGAACAATAAGAGATTCTAGTGGAAATATAATTCAATTTATTGCTGGAGAAGATTTAATTGATCCATATAAAGTTGAAGGTGGAGATATTAATGTAGAAGAAATTGCAAAAGAAATATGATTGAGCTACCAATAAGAATAAAAGAGTTAATAGAAAAAGTTAGCAAAAAGTATAATTTTAGCGAAGAGCAAAAGAAAAAATTAGAAGAAGCTGTAAGAAAAGCTTATGAAAAAGTTATTTTTGAGCCACAAGAAGCTATTGGAATTTTAACAGCTCAAAGCATCAGCGAGCCTGCTACTCAAGCAACTATGAGAGTATACCATGTTGCTGGTGCTGTAGGAATAAAAATTACTTTAGGTTTGCCAAGATTAATTGAGCTTTTTGATGCAAGAAAAGATATTTCTACTCCAAGCATGACAATTTACTTAAAAAAAGAATACAATAATGAAAAAGATGCTTATAGAGTTGCAAGCTCTTTAATTCAAAAAAAGATTGGAGAAGTTAGCAGAATTTATTTAAACCTTACAGAGCTTTCTTTAGAAATTGAGCCCGAAGAACAGTATTTTGAAGAAGTTTATGAATTCCTAAAAGAAAAAATAAAGCTTGGTTCTGTAAAGAAAAAAGGAAAAAGAATTGAAATAATTCCTAGAAAAGAATATAGCATAAAAGAGTTGAGAAGGCTTAGAGATAGAATAGGAAGCATGGTATTTAAAGGAATTAAAGGAATCGAAACTGCTATAGTTTATAAAGAAAAAGATGATTGGATAATTCAAACTATTGGCTCAAACTTAAAAGAAGTTTTGCAAATAGAAGAAGTTGACGAAACAAGAACAATTTCTAATAATCCTCATGAAGTTGCTGAAGTCTTGGGAATAGAGGCTGCTAGAAATTTGCTTTTAATGGAAGTAATGAAAGTTTTGCAACAGCAAGGTTTAGATGTCAATTTAAGATTTTTATTTATAATTGCAGATACTATGACTTTTAATGGTACAATAAGCCCAATTGGAAGGTATGGAGTTGCTGGAAGAAAATATTCTATTCTTGCAAGAGCTGGCTTTGAAGAAACAGTTAAAAACATTGTTAATGCTTCTGTTAGAAGAGCAAAAGATGAATTAAAAAGCAGCTTTGAAAACTTAATGATTGGAAATGTTGTTCCAATAGGAACTGGAGCAGTAGAAATAACATTAAGGGAAAATGGAAATAGAAAAGATAGTTAAAGAAGCAATAAAAGAAAATAAAGCAATATATGGATACAGAAAAGCTTACAAGTATTTAAAAAACTATGAACCAAAGCTTGTAATAATAGCAAAAAATATGAGAGAAGATTTGAAAAATGATATAATAAGTGCTGTAAGAAATAAAAATCTTATAAAAGAGTTTAATGGAACAAGCATAGAGCTAGGAATACTATGCGGAAAACCTTTTCCTATAAGCGTAATAGTAATAAAAAATGATCGAGTTTGATAAAGAAGTAATAAGAATAATAAATTTTGTAGAAAATTTGACAAATGCAAATATAAAAGATTGTATAATTAAAAATAATACAATTTATTTGCTTGTAGATAAAAAAACAAAGTTCTCTTTGTATAACATTGCAATGCTTAAAATTTTGAAGAGATTGCTTAACAAAGAAATAAAAGTTTATGAATATTCTTCTGATTTAAACGAATTTTTGAGAAATTTAATTCCTTATATGATTAGCTATAGAATTTTGAATAATAATGGCAAAAAAATTATTGAAATAAAAGTTAATAAAATGTATAAAGGATTAGTTTTAGGTAGAAATAAAAGAAACTTAGAAGTTTATAAGTCTTTACTTTCAAGAAACTTTAAAATAAATGATGTAAAAATTATATAATATGCCTGGAGAGTTTGCTGCAAGAATATTAATAAAAAGAAGGAAAAAGTTTAGATGGAGCTCTTTTAAGTTTAAAAATAGAGTTTTAGGCTTATGGAAAAAAGATCCATTAGAAGGTGCTCCACAAGCTAGAGGAATAGTAATTGAAAAGAGAATAGTAGAGCAGAAAAGGCCTTATTCTGGATTAATTAAATGTGTAAGAGTTCAATTAGTTAAAAATGGAAGACAGTTAACTGCTTTTGTTCCAAAAAGCGGAAGTATAAACTTTATAAATGAGCATGATGAAGTAATAGTTGAACCTTTAGGTGGCGGTCAAAAAGGACCAATAGGTTCTATGTGGGGAGTAAGATGGAAAGTTATAGCTGTTAATGGAGTTTCTTTGGATGCAATAAGAAAAGGTAAAAAGCAAAAGCCTGCTAGATAATGGCTGTAGAAGAATTAAAACTTTTTGGAAAATGGGATTGGAATGTTGAAGTAAAAGATTTAGGGCTAAAAAGATATATAAACCTTAAGCCTTGCGTTATTCCAAAAACTTATGGAAGATTTAGCCAAAAAAGGTTCGGGAAAGCAAACATGAATATTGTTGAAAGATTAATAAACAAGATGTTTGGACCTGGGCATAAAGGTAAAAAGCATTTAATTAGCTCTGCTCATTGTGCAGGAAAAACTGAAAAAATAATTAAAATTGTTAAAGAAGCTTTTGAAATAATTGAAAAAAGAACTAAAAGAAATCCGATTGAAGTTTTAGTAAGAGCAATAGAAAATTCTGCTCCATTAGAAGAAGCTGTTTCTTATCAAGTCGGTGGAATAATTGCTAGGAGTGCAGTAATAGTTAGCCCTCAAAGAAGAGTAGATATAGCTTTAAGGAATATTGTTAATTCTTGCTATAGAAGAAAAGTTAACTTTACAAAAATGTCAGAAGTTCTTGCAGAAGAAATTATTGCTGCAGCTAATAATGATATTTCTAAAAGCTTTGCATTAAAAGAAAAAGAAAGAATAGAAAGGGAAGCTGAAGGTGCTAGATAATTTTGAAAAACCTTCTTATTTTTTCCAAAAAGCTTTCTTTTTTAATTTCGAGATTACAAATTTTATAAGCAACTTCAAGAATTTGATTTTGAAAGTTTTTATCTAAATCGTAAAGCATTTTCCTCTTTAAATCTAACTGCTTTGCAATTTTACTTTCTTCAATTATTCCTAGTATTGGTATTTCGAAAACATTTTTAAAATCTTGAATTGTTAGGGCTGAATCTTTAGTATATCTATTTATTAAAATTCCTAAAACTTTTTTATCTAATCTTTTGGCTAATTCATAGCACTTTAAAGAATCGAACAAAGAAGATAAATTTGGATTTGCAATTATTAATATTTCATCTGAAAAAAGAAAAGAATAAGTTGCTTCTCTTCCAAAACCTGGAGCAGAATCTATTATTACATAATCAAAATAGCTTAGCTTTTCTTTAAGCTTTTCAATATTTTCTATTTTAAAATTTTTTAAATCCTGCAGGCTAGTTGAAGGGGAAACAAAGAAAAAGTTTAAGTGCGGATTTAAAATTTCGTAAAAATCTGCCCTTTCTTCTAAAAAATCGTTAAGAGTAAAAGATGGCTTCGAATTTAAAATTATTGGAATGTGGGGAGTTGTAAAGTTAAAATCTATTAATAAAGTTTTAAAGCCTAAATTAGAAATTGCATAAGAAAGGTTGGTTGCTATTAAAGTTTTTCCTGTTCCTCCTTTTCCGCTTACTATTCCTATTATTCTAACCATTTAACAACTTAAAGTATTTTTTCTTGTTTTTTCTTATGTAAGTAACTTTTTGCTCTTTGAATAATTCGTTCAAATATTCTGAAGCTCTATTAATTGAAATGTTTAAAAGTTTTGCAATATCTTCTAAAGTAGCAAATTTATTTTGCTTCAAAAACTCCAAAATTTTTTCTTTGTTCTTTTCTTTTCTACCGATAATTTTTTGCTCTTTTCTTTCTTCTTTTAATAAATCGAGAACAAATTTAATTCTTTCTTTTAATATTTCTCTGTTATCCATAATAATAATTATCAATATTTATTTATTTCGATTTTCGAAGTTTCAACTTTTTCGAAATTTTTTCTTTTATCTTTTTTATTTTTTGATTTTTTAACCTTTTTTCTCAACTTTTTCTTTGCTTTTTAAATTTTTTGCTTATTTAAAAGCTTTGCTTTTATTCTTCGAAACATTAATGAAAGATATGAATAGTAAAAAATTATGGTTTACATTAATATTAACTTTAGCTTTTTTTATAAACGTTTTCAGCTTAGAAGTTAAAGTTCATACCCCTCCTTTTTCTATTACATATCCTCAAGCAGTTCAAGCAAATTTACCTAATCAGCTTTTTAACTTTACTGTTAACAATACTCTTTCTTTAAATATTACTCAGCTTAATATTACTTTACCTTCAGGCTTTAGTTTTATTTCTAATAGCAACGGAACAAATGCTTTTTCTGATTTTTTTGTTTATGGAAATACTTTAGTTTGGCAAAATTTTTCTGGGCTAATTTTAGCTAATGAAACAAAAAATTTTTGGTTTAATTCTTCTGTTCCAGATGTTGGATATTATAACTTTACTTTAAAAGCTTTGTATGAAAATGGAAGCATTGAAGAATTAAATGTTACTGTTATTGTTCGAAAAATTTTTGTAACAATTAATTTAAATTCTACAATTGTTAATCCAGGAGATGCAATAAATGTTTACGGAAAAGCAATTTTATTGCCAGATAATTTAACAGTTCCAAACATAAATATAAGCATTTACTTAGATGATAACTTTTTAAGTAATGTAACTACTGATTCTAATGGAAATTATAGTTATACTTTTTCTGTTCCTTCAGATTTAGGAATTTATAATATAACAATTAATACAACAGATTCTAATGGAATAAGTGGATTGAACTCAAGCTTAATTTATGTTTTATTAATAAATAAACCCGGTTATTACACTTTAAGCAAAGATATTTTAAATTTGAATTTAACTACAGGAATTAATATAACTTCTGAAAATGTAACTTTGGATTGTAATGGAAAAATAATAGAAGGTAATTTTGCTCTTAATGATATCTCTTCAAAAAATTTGTATGGAATATATGTTAATTCTGAAAATGTTACTATTAAAAATTGTATAATTAGAAAATGGCAAACTGGTATTTTTTTAGATTCTCAAGCTAATTTTTCAATTATAGAAAACAACATTATAAATTATATTTTTGGATCTTTTAATGGAGGTAATGCTATTGGAATTCTTGTAAAAAGTAGTTATAACTTGTTAAGAAATAATACAATAAGTAATTTAACTGGTGGAGCTGGAGGAAGTGGTGGTTATCAAGGTTCTGGAGGTTCAGGAGGAATTTCTGCTGGAATATACCTTCAAAATTCTCAAAATAACACAATTTATTCGAATACAATAAGTAATTTAACTGGTGGAGCTGGAGGAAGTGGTGGTGATTTTGGTTCGGGAGGTTCAGGAGGAATTTCTGCTGGAATATAGATTTCAGATTCCAATTCTTACAATAATGAAATAACCTTATTAAACAACAACATTGTAGATACTTCAAAATTAAACTATTTTGATAATAATCCAATTTTATACTTTTTCAATAAATCTAATATAATAATAGCTAACTTTACTATAAATTCAACTAATCCTCCAATATTAATTGGAGGAAGTATTCAAATCGGTGGTTATCAAGGTTCAGGAGGTTCAGGAGGAATTTCTGCTGGAATAGCTTTAATAAATGTTACTAATTCAATAATTTATAATTTAACAATTTCCGGACTTAAAGGAATGAGTGGAGGAACTGGTGGTTATCAAGGTTCTGGAGGTTCAGGAGGAATTTCTGCTGGAATATACCTTCAAAATTCTCAAAATAACACAATTTATTCGAATACAATAAGTAATTTAACTGGTGGAGCTGGAGGAAGTGGTGGTTTTTTAGGTTCGGGAGGTTCAGGAGGAATTTCTACTGGAATATATTTGATATCATCTAATTCAACAAACATTTTTTCAAATATCTTTAAGCTTATGAGCTTTTCAATTAGTTTATCTTCATCTTCAAATAATTTAATTTACAATAATTTCTTTAAAACGAAATATATAGCTAACTTTATTCCTCCAATTTATCAAAACTTTTGGAATACTACTTTAACTCAAACAGAAAATATTATTAAAGGTAATTATATTGGCGGTAATGTTTATTTAGGAACTTTTGAGAATTATTCTAAAACATGTCAAGATAATGACAATAATGGAATTTGTGATATCCCATATGATTTAATTAGTAAAAGTAGTTGTACAAGCTGTAGCAATAATACTGATTACTTACCTTTAAAAGCTTATATAGGAGTTGTTAGTGTAGAATCTAATCCCCCAACACAAGTTAAAATTCTTCAAGCAAACAAGGAAAATCAACTTTTCACATTTTCAGTACAATCAATTTTAGAAAATATTTTGAGATTTGATATAATTTTGCCAAGTGATTTTAATTTTATTTCAGGAAGTAATAAAACAACAGCAAACGCAACTTTCAGAGTTAACGGTAATGCTTTAACTTGGGAAAACTCTAGTTTAACTCCTTTGGTTTCTATAGACAAAAGAGAATATTTTTACTTCAATACTTCTGTGCCTTCTATTGGTGAATATAACTTTACAGTTATAATCTATTCTGTTTCTAACGAATCGCTAGAAAAAAATATAACATTTTTTGTTAAATCCATTAATATAACAATAAATTTAAATTCTACAATTGCTAATCCAAACGATGCAATAAATGTTTATGGAAAAGCAATTTTATTGCCAGATAATTTAAATGTTAGTAATGAAAATGTTTCTGTTTATCAAGATAATGTGTTTAATGGAAGTTGTGCAACAAATAATTATGGAGAATATTCTTGCCAAATAAATGCATCCAGTATTTTAGGAATTCATAAAATAAAAGTTAACATAACAAATTATCAAGGAATTTATGGAGAAAATTCAATTTTAATAGAAGTAAGAAATTTAACCTTTGACCAATTAACTTTATTAGATTCTCATAATCAACAAGATAACATTCTTAATCCAAATGAAACTTATTATTTAACTTTAAGAATAAGGGAATTTAATGGTTCAAGCTATTTTGATGTTAATCAAGGAAATTTCAATTTAACTATAAATGGAAATAATTACACATTAGTTTTTGATTCTACTTTAAACAAATGGAGAACTTCAGAAACTTTTAATGCTCCTTTAAACTTGGGAAGCCATAATTTAAATGTAAGCATTAGCGGAATTTCAAATAATGGAATAATTGCTAATAATATTAACTTAAGTTATTATTTTGAAGTTAAGAAAATATTTATAGAATTAAATCCTTCCAACAAAATCTACAATTCAACTTCTTTCTATGGAAAAGCAATTTTATTGCCAGATAATTTACCCTTAATAAATAACTTAACAGAGCTTTATTTCGATAATAACCTTTTAATTTCAAATAATACAGATGAACAGGGAAATTATTTAATTAAGTTTAATTCTCCATCCTTAGGAATTCATTACGTAAAAGTTAATATAACAAATTATCAAGGAATTTATGGAGAAAATTCAAGCAACATAAAAATTTGGGCACCAACTAATTTAACAAAAGAATATAAAGTTATTCAAGATTTTGTAAGCAATCCAAGCTGCGCTATTACAACTATAAAAGTTGGTAATTATACTAGAATAGATACTAATGAATTAATTATAGGCCAAATAAATATTACAATAGATGGTCTTACAAAAACTTGTTATGGCTATAATTGCGAGCAAAACTTTACAATAGGAACTAATTGCGAATTATTAGCTGGAAATAAAACAATTTATGTTTCGGCATTTAATTCTAGTGCATTTTACGAATTAGCAAACTTTAGCTTTAATTATTATTTAGAAGATTTAAGAACTTCAGCTCAAATAATTGCTTACAATTTAACAGTTTTTAATGTTAGCTTAACAGAAGATAAAATTGAGCAATTCAACATAACAGTTAAAAATACTGGAAAAGGAACAATTCATAATTTAGCTATAACTAAATATTCAGGTCCATTTTCAATAATTAATGCAACTCCGATTCCAGAAATTTTGCCAGAAAGTGAAATAAATATAACTTTCAACATAACAATTCCCGCAGGCACTCAACCAAGAACTTACACTCAAGTTTACAATGCTAGCTGGATAAATAACAAGCAGCAAAAATCTTCAATAATTTTTTCTAATAAACAATATGTTACAGTTGTTGGCAATCCTCAAATAGAACTAAGCACGTATAACATTACTCAAACTATTCAGCACAATCAAAGCTTTTCAATAATTATAACAATAAACAATACTGGAAATGCTCCTTTACAAGATGTTTGGGTTAATTATACAGAAATTAACTTGCCGAAAGAATGGATAACAATTAGTCCAAACTATTGGCAAAGCATAGATGATGGAAGTTATCAAAGTTTTACTTTAACAATAAACATTCCGTTAGGCCAAGATCCTGGATTATACAGAGGAATAATAAATGTAACTAGCAATTTAGGTTATCCAGATGAAAGGAGAAAAGAAATAGAAATAAATGTTACTGTTCCAATAGATTCAAGATGGATAATGGAAGTTTTTTCAAGGAATGGGACAAAAGTTGACCGAATAGAAGAAACTTATGGATTAAATGAAGCTGGACTGCTTGGAAATATAACTATTAAAAACATTGGAAATGTTCCTCTAAACTTTAGCATAAGTTATACTTCATTATCAGCAACTAATCCAATAGAAAATGGAATTTTTGAAACAAATAAAGTTGTAAATGGTGAATTGTATAACCCAACATATTTGTTTGTTGATAAGCAATCTAGCAATCAGATAAAGCTTTGGCAAAATGGTTATTATGTTTCAGTAGATTTAGGTTTAAACATAACTATTAGCAACAATTCTGCAAATCCAACTTTAAACTATACTTTAGTTTATTGGCATATAGTTGATGTAGCTCCGTATATCAACAATTTAGCATATAGCGAAAAAATTGAAATTAATAAGTTGCAAGCATTTAGTGCTTATTTCTATGACGATCAAAATCAATTAGCAATAGTTTATTTAAACGTTACTTTACCGAATTCAACTTTAGATTCCTTAATTTGCGCTCAAGGAAATTCATTAACCTATGGAACAATAACTTGTAATTATTATCCTCCAATAGAAGGTTTATATTTAGCTAATTTAACAGCTTGCGATACTGGTAATAAATGCAGAACTTTAACTTTTAATTTTACAGCTTTTGCAAAAGCTCAATTGAGCTTATCTCCAATTAATAACTATTTCGAAGTTAGCGGAATAACTCAAGAAGATTCGAAAACTATTTCAATAAACTTTTCTATATCTAATTTAAACGATACTGTTACTGCATACAATGTTTCTTTAACTTCCTTACCTCCAGGAGGAACAAGCTGGATAATAACATCTTGCAACATTTCTTCTATTAATCCTAATACAACAGTTTACTGTTTATTAAACGTAACAATTCCAGAAAAAACTTTACCAAACACATATTCGTTTAGGCCATATGTAAATTGGAATAATGCAGATGGAAGCTCAAGCACAGCATATTCAGCATCAACAATAGAAGTTAATGTTTTGCCAACAAGAATTATAAACTTGACTTACTATCCAACAAGCATTGTAGTAAGCCATAATTCAAGCTATTCAGTTAATTTTACAATTTATTCAAAAGGAAATGCAGAAGTAAGAAACATAAGCTTTGAATGCATAAGAGAATCAACGTTATGTCAATATGTTAGCTTTAGTCCGAGCTTTATTTCTAGTTTTCCAGCAGGAGAAATTAGAAATATTACTTTAACTATTAGCTTGCCTCTAGGATTTTCAGATGGATACTATTATCCAATAATAAACATTACAAGCATAGATAATTCAACAAGCTTTGAACTACAAGTTATAGTTCCAGCAGATTATAGATATGTTACAGATAAAGAAAACATTACAATTAAATTAATTGCAGGCAAAAACTATACTAAAAACATTCTAAACATTACTAATGTTGGAAATAAAATATTAACATTTAGTAGTTTATCATTAGAAGGAAATGTTACAGATATATTAAGCTTAACAGAAACTTATAAACAACTAAATCCAGCAGAAACATTCCAAGTTTTTGCAAATATTACTGCACCAAATTATTTAAGCTTTTACGAAGGTAACTTAACTATTTATGAAAATATTTTAGGAACTAGAAAATTGCCAATTAAAATTGAAGTTTATCCTGCAGAGCTAACAATTAATAAAATTAATCCATACTTAAATGTTTTGGAAAACGAAAGCATAGAAATAAATGCTAGCTTTAAATTAGTTGATGAATACATAACTCAAGATTTGAACTTTTCAGTTTTTGTAGATAATAAAGAATGCAAAATAAACAATTTAAGAGTAGAAAATGCTTATTGGTTAATTAATTGTAGCTTGCCAAAATTAGAAGATGGGAGATGGCACAACTTAACGCTAACAGCTTATTATATTGCTTATGATGTTTCAGTTCAAAAAACAGAAATAAATGCTTTATACTATAAAGACGTAACTAAACCAACTTTAATTTCAAAAGAAATTCCAAGCGTAGAATATCCAAGCAATGTAGCAATAAAGCTTAATTTAACAGATAACGTTGCAATAGACAAAGTTTTAATGCATGTAAAGCAATTAAACCAATATTTTGAATTAACAACAGAAAACAATTTAACTTGGGAAATTACGTTAACAAGTTTAGAACCAAACGATTACGATTTAATATTTTACATAAACGATACAACAAATAACACACTAATTTTAGAAGATTACTTTGAAGTATTTATTTTGAAGTATGTTTGGGTAAACATTACTAATGCATTACATGAGCCAATTAACTTAAACTTTACTTTTTACAGAAATGGTACTAATCAAATTTTGCAGTTTGAAAATATTTACGGATATAAAAACTTAAGCCTGCATCAAAGAATTTATGATTTATTAATAGAAAGTGATAAAGCAAAAATAAAAATATATAACTTAAGCACTTTAGATTTACCAAACGATTTCATTAAATACGATAAAATTTATTCTACGGAAGTTAACCTTTACAAGCCATTAGGAGGATTTGGAATCTTATTACCATTAAGCTTTAACTCAACTATAAGAATTTATTATAAGCCAGAAGAAGCTCAATTAGTTGGTGCAATAGAAGATAATTTAAAAATAATTTATTGTTCTGATTATAGTTTTTACGAAAAAACTTGTTACAACTGGATACAGTTGCCAAGCAAAGTTAACAAGCTTTACAAGTTTGTAGAAGCAAATACTACTTTGCAAAGCGGTGCATATGTAATTGCTGAAGGAATTAAAAAAGAAGCAAGATTAGAAGTATACGACCCATTGCCGATAGATGCTCATCACGGCCAAAAATATACTATTAGATTCTTAATAGAATCTACTGGTACAGACCCAGTAAGCAATATAAGAGCTGAATGCATTTTAGGAACCATATGCTATGAATTTAACCCAGAATTTAATCCGTTTATAGGAACTTTAATGCCTGGAGAAAGCAAGGAAATAGAAATAAATGTAACAATACCTTTTGGATATAGTGCAAACAGCTATGCGGGAACTTTAAGGTTAAGCAGTTCAGAAGGAATTGAAAAGTATGTTTATTTAAGAGTGAATGTTTTAAACAATTATAGCTTTTTAGTAAATGAATATTTTGAATTGCAAAAAGGTAAAGGTTATGGATTTTTAACTAATTTAACTATTAAAAGTATTGCAAACAACGATTTACTATTAAAAATTAATTCTTCAGAAAACTTAAAAGTAGAAAACGAAGTATTTTTGCAAAAGCTTCAAGAAATAAGCATTCCAGTTTATTACAATTTAACTAAAGAAGGAAATTATTTAGAAAACATTACTTTATTTAATCAAACTTTAAACATTTCAAAAACTATAATTTTCAACATTACTATAGTTAACTTTACATTAATAGTTTTAGAGCCAATAAACTTAATAGAAGTTTATCCAAACCAAATTTTAAACATTAGCTTAAAAGCTTATTTTGAAAATAATGAAATAACTGAAAACATAAGCTTTAGAGTTTTGTTGAGCAATAAAGAATGCTTAATAACAAACATTACAAATTCTTTCAACATTTCTTGCTTAGTTCCTATTACAAAGCTTTACAACGATTTAATTGTAGAAGCTTCTTACTTAAACTTTACTTCTTATCAAGTAATTCCTCAAATTATAAAAGTAATAGATAATATTAGCCCAAACATAACAATTTTAACAAAAGAACTAGAAATAAATAAAAATAATACTGTTGAGTTTTTAGTTGAAGATAATGATGAAATACAAGAAGTTTATCTATTTATAATTTATCCAAACGGAACAGAAACTAATCTAAACTATTATTTAGAAAATAATGTTTACAAATCAATTATATTTCCAGAAGAAAAAGGAGACTATACAATAAAAGTTTTTGCAAGAGATAGGAGCAACAATTCAAAAATAGAAGAAAAGTTATTAAGAGCTGGAGAAAAAGTTAGTATTATTTCATTTTCAAAAACTGTAGATGAAAAATTAATAAAGTTGAGCTTAGAATTACTAAATCCAATAAGCAAAGAAAAAGAATATTTATTAGTTCCTGATGAAAACGCAACAATTAATGCTTCTATTTTTGCAGGAAAATATGATGTAAAAGTAAAAATTGAAAACCATGATGCTATTTATTACAATGCTAGCATTAATTCTACTACTATTAATTTTGTTAAAGTAGATGTATTCAACGTTCTAATTCCAAACGTTTCAAATATAAGAAATAGGTTTTTTGCTTTTGCAATAGAACCAAACTTTACTTACGATAAATTAAGGCTTGAACTTGATATTTCAGAATATTCTAGCTCAATAATAAAAGTTAGTAATTTAAGAATTTACAAGTGTAGTAATTGGAATTTGGAAAATAGAAGTTGTGAAAGCAATTGGATAGAATTAATTCCAACAATAGATTTAATAAGAAGTAAAGCTTACATAGAATTAAATTCCTCTTCAGCATTTTTGTTGGCTGAAGCAGTAGTTTGTGGAGATAATATTTGTGATAGTTTGTATGAAGATTGTAGAAGCTGTTCTATTGATTGTGGTGCTTGTCCAGTAACTTCTGTTCCACCAGCTCCAGCACCAAGTTATTATGAAAGACCTAGCATAGATTATTCTAAAATACAAGAAGCATTAAAAGAATTAACAGAAAAAGTTGAAATTAAAACTGAAGAAATATATGTTGAATTAAAGCAAGGAGAAAAAGATATTAAGAAAATAAATATTGCAAACAACAAGCAGAAAGATGTTTATGCAGAAATAATGCTATATGGAGAAGCTTCTCAATTTATAAAAGTTTATAATAAAAGAATATTGCTAAATAAAAAATCTGCAAACTATTTTGAACTTTTCATAGAAATTCCAAAAGATGCAGAAGTTAGAACATATAGAGGATATGCAAAAATAATAGTAGAAAACGAAAGCTTTAACATTCCAATAACTATAAAAGTTTTACCTTCCGAATTAAAGCTTTTAGATCTAAAAATATCTTTGCTTCAAGATAAAGTTAAGCCTGGAGATTATTTAAGAGCTGAAGTAATACTTTACAATTTAGGTAAAACTAAAAGAGTTGATGTTAATTTAACTGTAGCTTTAATAGATAGTGATGCGATGATAGAAATAAGCAAAGTAGAAGAAAGTTTAGCAGTAGAAACTTCTCTATCAAAAATTGTTTCACTAAAAGTTCCAGAAAACATTCCAGAAAAAAGATATTTAGTAAAGGCAGTAGCGACTTATTTAACTGAAGACATTAAGCAAGAAGCTGTAGCTAGTGCTTTTGTAACAGTAGAAATTCCGCTATTAGAAAGAAAAGTTTTAGGAGTAGAGCTAAAAACATTATTGTTATTTGCAATATTAATAGCTTCTAGCTCTGCAATTTCAATAATATTTTATAGAAGATATTTGAAAATAAAAGAAAAACAGAAAAGGTTTGCTACTCCAATAGATTTTTCAACTTTGCCTCAAGCTACTGAAAATTCAGCATTTATTGGAAATATTGCAGAAACTGCTAGAAGAGCTTTTATTTATTTAGATGATTTAAAAATGCATACAATGATTGCTGGAGCTACAGGAAGCGGAAAAACTATTGCTGCTATGGTAATTGCAGAAGAAGCGCTATTAAAAGGCAAAAATGTTATTGTTTTTGACCCAACAGCTCAATGGACTGGATTTTTAAGAAAGTGTAAAGAAAATTATATGCTAAAAGAATATACAAAGTTTGGAATGAGTAAAAAACAAGCAAGAGGATTTAGTGGCAAAATAAAAATAATAAGAAGCCCCTATCAAAAAATAAACTTAAAAGAAATAATTGAAAATCCAAAAGGCAATATTTATATTTTTGTAATTAATAAACTAAAACCAGAAGAAATTGACATTTTCGTTGCAAATACAATTCAAGAAATATTTAATTCCCAACTAGAAGAAAGCAAAGAATTGAGAGCTTTAATAGTTTATGATGAAGTCCATAGATTATTGCCAAAATTTGGAGGAAGCGGTAAAGGATTTATTGCTTTAGAAAGAGGAGTAAGAGAATTTAGAAAGTGGGGAATTGGCTTAATATTGATTAGCCAAGTTTTGAGTGATTTTGTTGGGGAAATTAGAGCAAATATTGGTACTGAAATTCAAATGAGAACAAGGTATGAAGGAGATTTGGAAAGAATAAAAATGAAGTATGGGGAAGAATTTGTAAGTTCTATTGTAAAAGCTAATGTTGGTACTGGAATGATAGTAAATGCAGAATACAATAGAGGAAGGCCATACTTTGTAAGCTTTAGGCCAATTTTGCATCAAGTAACAAGGTTAAGTGATAAAGAACTAGAAGAATATGATAAAAGAGATAGAAAAATTGAAGAATTAAAGTTCTACTTAGAAGTTTTGAAAAAGCATGAAGTTGATGTGTTTGATATAGAAACAGAGCTTAAGCTTGCAGAAAGCAAACTAATGCAAGGTGCTTTTGATATAGTAGATATTTATTTAGAAGGAATAGAACCAAGAATAAGAAAAGAATTTGAAAAAAGAAAAATTAAAATGCCAAAATATGTTGAAGAAGTATCTAAAGAAGAAATTGAAAAATTAATAGAAAAGGCTAAAGAAGAAAGAGAAAAAATAGCTAAAGAAGAAAAAGTTAGCTATGATAAAATAGTTGAAGAAATTAAGAGCATTGAAGAATTAATTAAAGAGCTTAGAAAAGAAGGAAAAGATACTTTTGATTTAGAAATAGAATACGAAAGGATAAAATCAAAGTTAAAAGTTTATGAAAAAACTAAGGATGAAAAATTATTAGAAGAAATAAAAGAATTAGTAGGCAAAATTAAAAAATAATTATTCAATAATTAAGGATTTTTTGGTTTGAAGTTCTTTATCTACAATTTCCATTAATTTCTTTATTTTAATCAATTCTTTTTTAATATCTTTTTCTTTTACATCTTTAAATTCTTCTATTGCTTCTGCTATAGGCTTTATTTTAATTAATATTATTTTCAAAGCTTCAGCTATTTTCCTTAAATCTTCTTTAGTAGCTTTATAAAATTCCTCAAACTTATTCATTCTTTCTTCAAAATTCTTAATATTTTGATTTACTTTTTCAAAAAAGTTGCTTATTGATTCATTTAAAATTGAAAACCTGCTTTCAATTTCATTTTTTATTCCCTCTTTATCTATAAAGCTTAAATCCTTTTTTATTGTTTCAAGTTCATTAGAAATTTTACTAATTTCTGATTCAAAATTAGAAATTCTTTGATATAAATTATTAAATTTCAAATTTACTTCGCTTTTTAAACTATTTAAGCTTTCTTCTATAGAAATTCTATAGCTTTCTATATTATTAGTTTTTGAAATAGTTTCAGCAATTTTCGAGTTTAATTCTTCGTTTTTCTTATTTATCTCTTCTAAAACTTTTTCTAAATTATTAATTTTCTGAATAAAACTTAATTTTTCATCATCCAAAATTTTTAATAATTCTTCCTTTAGACTTGCTAATTTGTTTTGAATCAAATTTATATTATTTTCTATTTCTATTGTTTTATTTTTCAGGTTTTCTATGCTATCTTTATATTTTTCAATAATTATAAAATTTTGATTGCTTATTTCATTAATTTT
>JAVYKI010000001.1:53886-105215 GCA_038742305.1 Candidatus Aenigmatarchaeota archaeon | reverse complement strand
TGAAAAAGGAAAATTAATTGAAAGTCCTAAAAATCTTTTTGAGAGAGTAGCAGCTCTAATAGTTATTCCAGATATTTTGTATGATGAAAGAATTTTTGATAAAAATGGAAATCAAAAAGTTCATGAAAAAGAAGAATTCAATTTTGAAGAATATGAAGGTAAAATAACTTTTCACAAAAATGTTTATTGGAATAAATGGCATTTAGAAAGATTAAAATATCTTTACGATGAATTAAATTCTCAAGGAAAAATGAAAGTTAGCTGGAAAGAATTTTTAGAAATGCTAAAAAAAGGAGAATTTGAAAAATATTATCAAAATTTTTTAGAATACTTTGAATTAATGGCAAATAAAAAGTTTTTTCCAAATAGTCCAACTTTATTTAATGCCGGAACAAAGCTAGGATTATTAAGTGCTTGCTTTGTTTTAGATGTTGAAGATAGCATCGAAAGCATAATGGATCTAGCAAAAAATGTTGCACTAATTTTTAAAGCTGGTGGAGGAGTAGGAGTTAATTATTCAAAAATAAGACCAGAAAATGATATTGTTAGAAGCACTATGGGAACTGCAAGCGGGCCAATATCTTTTATGCAATTAATAGATACTTTAACTTCTGTAATAAAAAGTGGAGGAAGAAGAAGAGGTGCAAACATGGGAATATTAGAAGTTTGGCATCCAGATATAGAAAAGTTTATTACTTCAAAAATTAAACAAGGTGTTTTGGAAAATTTTAACATTTCAGTTTTAGTTGATGAAAAGTTTATGCAAGCTTTCGAAAAAGACGAAGAATATGAATTAATTAATCCTAGAAACGGAGCTGTTTGGAAAAAAGTAAAAGCTAAAGATTTGTTAACAGAAATTGCAAAAAATGCATGGAAAAGTGCGGAGCCAGGAATGTTATTCTTAGAAAATATAAACAAGTATAATCCAATGAAAAAAAGCTATGGATTAATAAGAGCCACAAATCCTTGTGGAGAAGTTCCTTTATACCCTTTTGAAAGCTGCAATTTAGGTTCAATTAATTTATATGCTTTTATAAAAAGAGAAAAAGAAGTTTATTTTGATTGGAATGAATTTATTAAAACAATTAAAATTGCTGTAAGGTTTTTAGATAATGTAATAGATGTTAATAAATATGTTTTAAAAGAAATTGAAGAAAAAACTAAAAAATTAAGAAGAATTGGTTTAGGAATAATGGGATTAGCTGAAACTCTTTTTGCATTAAAAATAAGATACAATAGCGAAGAAGGTTACGAATTTATGAGAAAAATTGCCGAAACTTTAGCTTATCATGCAACTTTAGCTTCTATAGAGCTTGCTGAAAAAAGAGGAAGTTTTCCTGAATTTGAAAAAAGCGAATATAAAGAAGGGAAATTACCTTTTAGAGGAGTTTATGAATTAAACAATCACTTATTTAACTGGAATGAAGTTTCAGAAAAAATAAAAAGTGGAATAAGGAATGTTGGATTAATAAGCATTGCTCCTACTGGAAGCATTTCTATGATTGCAGATACTAGCGCAAGCATAGAGCCACAATTTGCACTAGTTTATGAAAAAGAAGTTTCGATAGGAAAATTTTATTATATTGACCAAGAACTAGAAATTCAGTTAAAAGAAAAAGGATTGTTTAAAGAAAGTATTATTAAACAAATTGCTGAAAACGGAATAAAAAGTGTAAAAGAAATTCCTGAAGAAATGAAGTGGTACTTTGTTGTTGCTCATGAAATTCCTTGGCAAGACCATTTAAGAGCTCAATATGAATTTAGTTTTTGGGTAGATAATGCAATAAGTAAAACTATTAACATGCCTTATTTCGTTTCGTGGAAAGATGTTTTAAATGCATTTATTTTCGCATATAAACTTGGATTAAAAGGGGTAACAGTTTATAGAGAAGGTTCTAGAAACGCTCCAATAAAGTTTTCTTTAAAAATTGAAAGTTATGATTATCAAAATCCAAAAACTTTGGAAATGATAGAAAGTTTAAAAATAGAAATTTCAAAAGAAAAAAGTTTAGAGCTTTCAAACAAAAAGCTTAAGTGCCCTGTTTGCGGAAGTGAATTAGTTGTTTTTAGAGAAAATTGCTTTAATTGCTTAGAATGTGCTTGGAGCGAATGTATTTTAGGTTAATCTTCTTTAATAAAATAAATTGGTTCTTCTAGCCATTCTGATTTGCATTTCGGACATTTAGAAATCGGTTTAAAATCTTTTGCTATAAAATTACATTTCTTGCAAACAGATGGCCTATAGTACAGTTTCCAGTTTTTGTTTTTAGAAATTTTAGCAATTTTTCTCAAATAATTTATTAAATCTTTTCTAGAAATTTCAAATTCTTTTTTCAATTCATTCAAAATTTCTGAAAATGAGTATTCTTTTGATTTTAAAAGTTCTATTATTTTATTTATCATTAAACTACTGTTAATTTAGCTAAAAGCTCGCTAGCATTATATTCTTTTTTAAGCTTTACATATGCCTTCTTTAATCCTTTCCTAGTTATTAATGTATTAACTTTTTCAACTTTTACATTAAACCTTTTTTCTACTTCTTTTTTTATTTGACCTTTAGTGGCTCTTCTATCAACTATAAAAGTAATTACATTATTCTTTTCTGCAAGCCTTAAAGATTTTTCTGTTTGATAGGCATACAGTATTACCATAAAATATAAAATAAATTATTTAAGTTCTTCTGCTTTCCATTCTTCTGGCTTTTTTCTAAACTTTTCAATTGCCTCTCTTCCTAAATAAGTATGTTCTTCTTCAGGAATTACTATTAAGCCTTTTAATGGCTCTAATGCATGCTGTTGAACTATTAATCTCCACCTATTAAACATATCATAAGATAATCCAAAAAAATCTATATATTTCATTGGTTCACTTTCAATTTCTTTTGGACTAATATCTTTTTCCAAATATTCAACTATTTTTCTTAACGCAAGAATAACTGTTCTTAAAAATTCGTAAGGAAATCTTCCACCGCCCCTTTCAAATATTAAATAAGTTTCATACTCTTTTCTAAATCCGAGCTCTTTTAGCATATAACAATATTTGTAAATAAGGAGTTGCTCATCGCTTCCAATATCAAAAGGTATATGAGTAGTTCCTCCATATGGCTTAGGAGTTCCAATATGATAAACAGCAATTCTTGAATAAACTTCTCTTCTATTTTTTACAAATTCGATAGTTTTAGTTATTTCTTTTTCAACTTCAAAAGCATTCGAAAGTAAGTGCTCAGTATCTATTACAACTTCAAAAGCATTTTCATCTAGCTTAGTATATTCTCTAAAAGCTATGTTTAGAGCTTCTGTCAATATAAAAACATCTTTTAAATGACAAATTTTTCTTAATCCTTCTTCAGGGCTTCTTCCTTCGGGAGTTTCTACTCCAATAAAAAATGCAGTTTTTCTTTTTACTCCCCATTCTCTTAATTCTTTTATTATTTCTTTTAATTTTTCAAAAGCATTTTTTTTCGAAAAATCTACTATTTTTCTTTTTAAATTTTCTATGTGATAAAAATTTGTCCTTTTAACAACTTCATCTTTTAATTCTAATGGAGGTGAAACAATAAAGTGGAAAATCCAATAAATTATTGCTGTTAATGTATTTAAGGAAGGTGTTAAATTTATTTCTAGCTTATAAAAATTTATAAGCTCTTTTTCGCCTTCGTAAAAAATCGATACATGCTTTTCTACAGCATTTGAATATGTATCTTTTTCTATTTCGCCAATTTCTTCAACTTTTTCTTTTTCAATTTTTTTAATATATTCTTCAAAAAGTAATTTGTCGATTTTTTTGGATTTTAAATATTGAGAAAGCAAGCTTTCGTAATTATCATATAAATTCGAAAATTCTATATCTTTAGCTAATAAGCAAGTTATAGCATCTTCATATGGTATGTTCCCAACAGCAACTTTCTGAGTTAAAATTTTCCAAGCCTCATAAATTTTACTAATGCTTTTGTAGTAATAATCTTTTATGCCTTCTTCTTTTTTTGCTCTTTCTTTAATTGCTTTCCAATTTTTTCTTAACCAATTTTTCCACTCTTCAAACTTTTCTCCAAGAATTTCTTTGTTTCCCAAAAAAATTAAAATGTTGTAACGAAAATGCAAATCTTTCATTTCGTTTTTCAACTCTTCAAAATTTTTTCTATCAATTAGATTTTCTATTTCCGTAATTTTTTCTTGAGTTAAAAAATCTTTAGTTAGAAGCTTTAAAACTTTTTTAACTTTGTTTTTAAACTCTGTTTCATTATTTTCAGAAGCTAAAAAATATTCTGATAAATTTTTAGAAAATTCTTCAAAAAACTCTTCAAAGAAATTTACTAAAAATCCTACTCTAATTCTCGAATAAATTACTGGCAATAAATTTTCCAAAAACCATTCCTTTAAAATTTTTCTTTTTTCATCTTCAATAATTTCTGACCAGCTTAACTCGCCTAAAGGATTAACCAGAGCAGCTTCTTCAGCTATTCCTCTTAGTGGTCCATATCCAACTATCATTTCTGCACTTGAATGATAAATAGTATAGTGAGGAAAAACTTTTGGACTTTTACCGTAATTCTTAGCCTTTATCAAAAATTCATAAAGAAATTGCAGATCTCTATGCAAAATTAGATGAGCAAGTTTCCACCTAACCAAAGGCATGTAATCTAATGTTTCATAATAAGCTTCTAAAATAAATCCATGTAAAGCCCATTCTATATTCATTTTTTCTATAACATTCGAAAGTTTTTCTAATAAGTTTGGTTCTAAAAACTCGCCAAAAGCTTCTTGGTCTATTTGAAAAAAATTGCAACCTACTGTATAACCATAGCTTATTTTTTCCACTAATCCAGCAAATTCTCTGGCAGCTTCAGCTCCACCAGCTCTAGCTACCGTATAAACTCCAGGAGTAATTCCAATGATATACATAAATAATTATTAAATGCAGAATAATTTTATGATGTTACAGAAGGAAAAGGTTAACTATCAGGAAATTATAAATTTAATTAATTCGATTAGTAATGAAATTGAAAAAAGCAAAGGTGAAATTGAAAATATTAAATTAAAAATAGGTGAAATTGAAAAGAAAATAAATGAATTTGAAAAAGTAGAAAAAGAAATTGTTTCGGAAATTGAAAAAATTAAAAAAAGTGTTGCGGTCTTGACTAGCTTAGTAGAATTATTAGCTGAAAAGAAATGAAAGAAGAAGAAATTAGAGAAATATTAAAAAATTTAGATTATTCCTTGTTAGCTGAGCATATAAAATTTTTGCCAAAAGAGTTTTTAGAAGATTTAGAAGTTGTTAAAAGAGAGCTTATAGAAATTGAAAAGAAATTAGAAAAGATTAAGAATATAGATGCCGAATTCGATAGATTAAATGATTTGATAAATGTTTTGAGTTTAGAATTAATAAACCTTAAGAAAAGTTTAAAGATTGAAGAAATTGAAAGCGAAATAAAAAAATTAATAAGCGAAAAAGCTTTAACTAAGCCAGGTATAGAAGAAGAAATCAAAAAGATTGTAGAAGAAAGATATAATGAATTAAATAAAAAGATTGAAGATTTAAACCAAAAAATTAAAAGTTTTAATTTAGAAAGTTTAAATCAATTAACTGAAAAATTAAAAGATGTTGAAAACATTTCTAAAGCTACAATTCTTGAAAATAAAATTGAAGAAATTAGTAAAAACTTTTCGGAAATTTCGGATAATCTTCAAAAATTAAACGAAGATTTGACAAATATAAAAAATAATTTGGAAAATTTAAAGAACGAAGAAATTAAACTTCCTGTCTTGGAAAATAGAATTAATGAATTAGAAAAAAGTTTAGTAGAAAGTTTGAATAATTTACAAAAGTTTTATGCTAATTTTGAAAGTTTAAAGGTTTCTGTTCAAAGTGTAGAAGAAGCTAGGAAAAACTTTGAAAAAGAAATAAGAGATAGTCTTCAGAAACAAGAAAATGAAATAACAATTTTAAAAGAACAAATTAGTAAAATTTCAAATTTGGAAAAAAGAATTGAAGAAATAAACAGTAGCTTTTTAGAAAAACTGAATAAGTTGCAAAAAATATATGAAGATGTAGACAATTTAAAAAGTTTTATTCAAAAAGTTGAAAGCGAAATAGAATATTTAAAAAGTATTAATATAACAGAAGTTATCAAAAAAATTGAAGAGCAAGAAAACAAATTAGTTTCTTTAAGTTTAATAATAGAAAATCTTCCAGAAATTAATAAAAATTTCGAATCTTTAAAAAATGAAATTAACGAATTAAAAACAAAGCTAAATTATTTTAAAGAAAAAGGTTATGAAAAAGCTCCTATTTCTAAAATTGTAGAAGAAATAGAAGCTTTAAAAGAAGAGATATTAAATTTGAAAGAATTAAAAAATGAAATTAGATTTTTGGAAAAAAGAATTTCTGAATTAGAGGAAAAAGTTGAAAAATCAAAAGAAGTAAAAGATCTAAATACCTTATTAGAAGAGTTAAAAAATTTAATAGAAGAATAATTATATATGAGTATATTTGAAGTAGACCCGCAAAAATTAATAGAAAGACTAAAGGAAGAATTAAAGAAATTTCCAGAAATTAAAGTACCTCACTGGGCAAAATTTGCAAAAAATAGTGCTGGAAATGAAAGGCCTCCAGAACAAAAAGATTTTTGGTATATTAGAGCAGCAAGTATTTTAAGAAGATTATATATAGATGGTCCAATAGGAGTTTCTAGATTGAGAACATACTATGGAAGAAGAAAAAGAAGAGGAAGAAGACCTTCAAAAACTTATAAAGCTTCTGGAAAAATTATAAGAACTATTTTGCAACAATTGGAAAAAGTTGGTTTAGTACAAACTGTTAAGGGCGGAAGAGCTTTAACTCCAAAAGGAAGAAGCTTATTAGATAAATTAGCAAATGAACTTAAAAAATCAAGCTGATAAAGAAGTTGAAGAAATAATAAGAAAAATTTTAACAAAAGAAGCTAGAGAAAGATTAGCTAGGCTTAATTTAGTTAAGCCAGAATTAGTTACTCAGCTAAAGCTTTATTTAGCCCAACTTTACAAAGCTGGAAGAATAAAAGAAGTTATAACTGACGAAAAGCTTAAAGATATATTAAGAAGAATTAGTTAAATTTATGGTAAAGAAAGTTGGTTCAGCAGGAAGGTTTGGAGCTAGGTATGGAATGAGATTAAGAGAAAAAGTTAGTGAAATTGAAAAAATACAAAAAGCTAAACATATTTGTCCGAAATGTGGTTTTAAAAAGCTTGTAAGAATATCTACTGGAATATGGTATTGTAAAAAATGCAATATAAAAGTTGCGGGACAAGCATATTTTCCGCCTTATGCAGAAATAAAAAATGTATAGGTGTATAATTTGTAAAAAAGAAATTGAAAAATTGGAGAAAAGAATTATTTGTCCGTATTGCGGCTCAAGAATATTAGAAAAAGTTAGGCCTAAAAAAATTATTAGATTACAAGCTAGATGAATTATGAAGAACTAGTTAAAAATATTAATCAATGCAAAAACTGCTCTCTTTATAAACAAAAAACAAATTATGTTGTTGGGGATGGAGATATAAATTCTAAAATTGTTTTTATTGGAGAGGCTCCTGGAGCGGAAGAAGATAAGCAAGGGAAGCCTTTTGTTGGTAAAGCTGGCCAATATTTAACAAAAGTTATTAAAGAAATTCTTGGATTAGATAGAAATCAAGTTTATATAACTAATGTAATAAAATGCAGGCCTCCAAACAATAGAGATCCTACTGAAGAAGAAATTAAAGCTTGCTCTCCTTGGCTAAAAATTCAATTAGAAATAATTAAGCCAGAAATTATAATAACTCTTGGAAGACATTCAACAAAATGGATTTTTGAATATTTCGGATTAAAATTTGAATCTATAATGAAAAATAGAGGTAAAGTTTATTATTCAGAAAAGTGGAATAAAAAAATTAAAATAATTCCGACTTTACATCCAGCTGCAGTCCTTTATCATGCAGAGTGGAAAAATATTTTTGAAGAGGATTTTAAGTTAATTGCTAAAGAAATTAATTCTAAGCCAAAATCTTTAAAAGATTTCTTGTAGTTTTATTTCATTTATAACTCTTCCTTCCAAAAAGTTAGAATATGCTTCTATAATTTCAACTTCTTGAAACTCTCCAAAAATTGCGTTCTTTAGGAATATTGGCTTATAATATATGTTTCTAGCAACATATCCATTTTTTGTTTTTTCATCAACTAAAACTTTTCCTTTCCAATTTATCCACTTTTTATTATTTTCTAATCCTATTTTTCTAATAAGTTCGTGCAATATTTTAGACCTTTCGTCAACTATTTTTGAATGTAATTTCTTTAGTTTCGCTGCATAAGTATTTGGTCTAGGAGAAAATTTTGATAAGTTAACAACATCGGGCCTTAATTTTTCTAAAAGCTCTACTGTTATTTCAAAATCTTTTTCAGTTTCTGTTGGATAGCCAACTATTATATCTGTAGCAATAGTAATATTTTTAACTATTTTTCTAAATGTATTTACCCAATCCAAAAATTCTTCAACTGTATATCCTCTTTTCATATGCTTTAAAACTTCGTTTGAACCGCTTTGAACTGGAATGTGCAAAAATTTAAAAATTTTTTCATTATTAAAAATTTCTGCTAATTTTTCAACTTCAAGTTTTTTAAAATGTAATGGATTCATCATTCCAACCCTTATCCAAAATTCTCCTTCTATTTCCACTAAACTTTCTAATAAATCTATTAAAGTTACTCCAATATCTTTTCCATAAGCAGAATTGTCTTGGCTTGTAATCCATATTTCCTTTGCTCCATTTTTTACAGCATTTTCAACTTTTTGCCTTATTTCGCTAATTCTATAACTTCTTAAATTTCCTCTTGCTAATTTAGTTTCGCAAAAAGTGCAAAAAGATAAGCAGCCGTTTGCAATTTGAACAATTTCTATAATAGGGTTAAACCTTATTGAAGGTAAAACTGCTTTATTAGCATTTCCATTTATTTCAATTCTCTTTATTCCTTTTAAAGCATCTTTTGCAACTTCAACAACTTTATCTACATCATTTGGACCTAAAATGCTAGCTTTCAAATTTAATTTTTCAATTTTTTCTTTTTCAGATTTTGCCATGCAACCTGCAACTATTAGTGGCTTGTTAAAATTGCTTAAAAATCTTATTCTAGAAATCATTCTGCTTGCAGTAGCTTGCTTTACAACACAAGTATTTATTATTAATAAATCTGCTTCGTTTGGATTTTCAACTCTTTGAAAATTATTAGAGCTAAGCAAAGCTATCATAATTTCACCATCGTTTTTATTTGCAGAGCAACCATAGGTTTCTATGTAAAACTTCATAAAGTTTATAAAACCTTATAGATATAATTTTTCAACATCTACTCTATGGCTAAAAATCGTAGCAAATCTTTTTCAATATTGCTATTTTATAAAATTGCTGTAATTTATTTAAGTTTTTTATATTAGTTTTTATCATATATAAGAACAAGGTATGTTGCAAAGATTACATTTCGCAATAGTAACAGGATTGAAACTGTATAAACTATAACCCCTAATCCTGACACTACAAGAGCTTCTACTTGGAGCTAAGTATTTATATTGTAACGGAGTCGATGATATTATAAAGATTGGTTTATGGAGTACTCTATTGGCTTAACAGACTCGAGAAATTAGAATGTAGGACTAACGAAGTAGGACTAATATTAGAGCTTATACAATATGAGCCTAAATAGAGTGGTTAGTACTTATAAGTTGTAAATTATTTAAGCTTTTTTATAATTATTTTTTTATGTTTTATTTGATAAAACAAAAAGAAGATAAGGAAAAATTAAAAAGAAGATATTTAGAAGAATCTTTATATAATAGAGAACTAACTTTAATTGAGATAATTAGAAATACGATTTCTGCAGTAGGTAATAATCCGAGCAAGTCATTAGTATTTTTAGCAACCGAAATGACTCCATTAACTGTAGGCGAAATACTAATTAATGTTTATCAATTACTTGGATGTACAGCTAGAACGGAAAAAGATTGTAGATATACATTAAAAGAAGAAGGTATATTAGGCATTTTTCCAAGAACTGCTTCATCATATTTTGATGGAGCAATAATAGAATTATCACATTTTGCAGAGAAAAAAAGAGAAAAAAGAAAAACAAGATTAGGAGAAAGGGAGTTTGACCTATATTACAAAACTTTAGATGGTGCAGTAATCGGAAATTGGTCTGCTTTCTTTTCTATATCTTTATCAAGCGATTCAAATTTAGACTTCAGTACTTACAAAATATTTAGCGTTGCAAACACTCCTGGAGAAACTTCTGCGCAAGAAGACACAATATTGCTATTGTTATACTTATATAAAAGAGGAGTATATAATTTCAAACCAATACATGAAATAATTGATGATCTAGGATTTAAGGGAAAAAGAAGAAGTAGAGAATATGCTGTATTTTGTCAAAGATTTACTGTGACAAATATTCAAAGATTAAAAGAAGCTGGTTTAGTTGAGTATGAATCAAGAAGTCTAAAAGAAGAAATTAAATATTATCCTAAAGTAAATATAGACTCATTAAATTTATTAAATGAAAATAATATAAATAAACTAAGAGAAAAATATTCAGACTCTTCAATTAGCATATTTAAAAGTTATGCAACTAAAATATTAAAAATAATAATAGATAATCCAGGAATAACTAATAGAGAAATAGCTGAAAAAACAGGAATAAATGTAGGTTACGTAACAGCGATTACTCCAATGTTAAGATATTTAGACTTAGTAGATTATGAAGGTAAAACTAGGGAAGAATTTGGATTAATTAAATTAACTTCATTAGGAAAATATTTTGTTGAAAGATATTTATTACTTTTTTTGAAAAGATTTGGAGTTGATTTAAATAGTGATATAACTTATCATTTATTAAATCAAAGGTTTAGACCCAATTTAGAAAAAATATTCGATGACGTATATAATCTTGAAAAATTACTTTACCATAACCCACATAAGTATTCAGAGTTTAAAGAAAGATGTAAAATAGCTAGAATTAGACATCAAGAAGAGAGTGGCTATATAAAAAAAGTACTCAAAAAATTAAACAAATAAATTCGGCGGTATTTTACTTATTAAAAGAAATTAATATAAATTTTTTAAACAGTAACAATATATGGATATCAAATACTTCGAAAATAAATTATTTGATTCAATGGAAAAAATTACAAACCCTTTTTCTTTAAATCCTGCTTATTATAATTCTTTCTTACATGACTTTTTCACTGCTCTAAAAATTTATATGTCGGAACCCTTATTGCTTTTCTGCAAAAAATCCATTTTCGAGTATCTTATCGAGAGTAATAATATAGAAAAAATCCCCTTTACTCTTACATTTTATTTAGCTCAAGTAGGAGCAATAAAATTTAATAACGATAAGTTAACTGTTGATGAAAATGTATTAGAAAAATGTATAAGAGTCTATTTAGACTTTTTATATGAAGGAAATAAAGAATGTATAGATAAAAAATTAGAATATCATAAAGAAAAGTGGGAAGAGTTTTACTCAAAATTAGAAGATGTAATGAAAGGGTCAATAGTAATTATAGAGGATTATTCTTCTCAACAAGAACCAGAAAAAACTACTTTTTTTGAAATATTTAAGTATACAATAGAAAAAATAAAGGAAGAGTATTCTAAAAGAATAAGTGAGTTCTATCTTAATTTTACCCATAAAAACTAGATTATTTAATTGTTATTTTTAGCTTTTTGTTACTATTAAACATCCTTATTTATAAACTCTATAAATATTTAAATTTTTAACTTATAAGTAAAAATAATATTAATGGAATTAGAGGAGTTTGAAAGAAGATTATTTCAAAGCATGGAAGATGTTACCAGAGACAGTTACTCCTATAATAGTTTCTTTCAACAACTTAATCTAGCTCTTCTATTATTTAAAATTAATAGATACTCCAATTTTCCGATTTTGATAGGTAGGATAGAGGAAAATGTTTATAAAACTCTTACTCCAGAGGAGTTACTCAAAATAGCGACTTTTTATATGATTTTAAGAGGAGCTATAGATGTTTCAGAGAGGGACGAAACAAAAATAAATATTAATGAGATAAGAAAATCCGTATACAAATATTTGTATATTTATTGCAAAGGAGATGAAAAATGTATTTCTGAAAAATTATATTATCATTTAGAAAAATGGAAGGAATTCTTTGAGACTTTACAAAGAAATAAGATTCCTATAGTGGTTATGAGAATAGACGTTATAACACCCTATGGTTTAAAAGACTATATTGTTTCGACTGACAGCTCAGAGCTGTTTAGATTTTTAGTAAAAGAAATAAGGAAAGTTTATGAAGAAAGGCTAAATAGAACTTATGAAATTTCTGGTAATTAAAAAATCAAGGTAAGCAATATTATAGTAGTAATTATTACAAAAGCTAGGAATAAGTATTAAAATATTTTTCGCCGGGGGTGGGATTCGAACCCACGCGGGCGTAAAGCCCACCGGATTTCTTTCTATCTAAACCTTCCACATCATTATTTCAGTGTCACGCCAATCTATCACTCAAGTCCGGCGCCCTGACCAGCTAGGCGACCCCGGCATAATTATTTTAAAGATTAAATTTTCAATTAAAATATGGCAATAGTTCTTTTTGTTGCAAGGTTTCAGCCTTTGCATAAGGGGCATGAAAGAACTATAAAGAAGTTGCTAAAGCAGTATGAAAAAGTAATAATAGTAATAGCGGCTGCAGATAAAAGCAGGACAGAAAAAAATCCATTTACTGCAGAAGAAAGGAAAGCAATGTTAGAACTAGTATTTTCAAAAGAAATAAATGAAAACAAAATTGAAATAATAACTGTAGAAGATAAAGCAAGTGATGAAGAATGGGCAAATGAAATAATTTCAAAAGCTAATTTTGATGTAGTAGCAACTGCAAGCGATTGGGTAGCAAAATGCTTTGAAGGTAAAAAAGAAGTTAAGAGAATAAAGCCTTATAGAGCAGAAACTTTGAATGGGACAAATATAAGAAGAATGATAAAAGAAGGAAATCCAGAATGGAAAAAAATTGTAAACAAGAAAGTAGTAAACTATATTTACGAAGTAGCTCTTAAAAACTTCTTTTACTCTTTACCTTCTTAATTTTTTATTAGATTTTTAAATTTCAAATATGAAAAATTCTCCAGGTTTAACTATTCTAAATTCTATTCCTAAACTTTTAATTTTCTTGATGATTTTTTGTATTTGATTTTTGCCCTTACTTGCTATTTCATTCTTTTCTTTATTCCAATAGATATGTCTAATTGCTAAAGTTTTCATTAAAAATTAAAAATTAAAAGAACGCGGCAATAGCTGCTGCAAACCTTTTCAAATATGTCTTTAAAGGAACTTTATACTCTTCCCCAGCTATATATGCTGCCAGCTTCATAAATTCTACTGCGGCTTTTGAATAATCCTTTATTTCTAAATATGGTTTACCTAACAATAAAGCTTTTTCAAAATCTAAATCGAATGGTATGTTTGCTATTACAGGCAAAGAAGTAATATCTTCAACATCTTTTGCTGTTAGTTCATGAGCTTTTCCTTTTGACATGTTAAGAACTATTCCTAAAGGTTTCAAATTCATTTTTCTAGCAACTTCATGAATTTTAACTACATCAGTTACAGCAGCAATGTTTGGATTAGTTACATATAATATTTCATTTGCAGCTTGCATTGCACTTACTGCTTCTCTTCCTATTCCTGGGGCACTATCTATTAAAACAAAGTCGCTATATGGTATTTCCTTTATTATTCCTCCTAGCTTGGTTATATCCACATTTACTAGTTCATTAACATCCAAAGAACCTGGAATATACCTTACTCCGCTTTCATGAAAATAAACTGCTTCTATTATTGAAGCGCTTTTCTCTCTTAGCAAATGGTTCAAAGTTGTTGGATGGTAAAAGCTTCCAAACTGCATTGATAAGTGTGGAGTTGTTATGTTTGCATCTATTACTGTTACTGTTTTTCCTAACTTAGTTAAAGCAACTGCAAGATTTGTTGTTACAGTAGTTTTACCTACACCACCCTTACCGCTAGCTATTGTTATTACTCTCATAAATATTATAGGGCAATAATTTTTAATATTTTTAATCAAGCCACTTAATAAATCCCATTTCAGTGATTTCTTTAAAAATTTCATCCAAAACAGGCTTTAAAGTACTTTCATCAAATCCAGTTTTTTCAGCAAGCTCTTTTAATATTTCTTCATATTTCCTTTTTCCATCACAATATTTAATTAAACCAACAACTAATGGGTCTATTTCATACAAATGCTCTTGGTCTATTGTAGCATAGTAAGAATTAAGATAATTAATAATGGTAAGTCTTTCATTTTTTACAGGCTTTTTACCTTCAAACATTACTTTTTAAGCCTTTTTCTAAGTTCTTCAAGTATTTCTTCTGTGCTAACTTTTTGTACAAATTTATGCTTTAAATAGCACAATTTTGCTTTTCCTATTTTTCTTTGATATATTATTTCAGCTCCAAGCAATTCATGAATATATTTTGCTGTTGTTATTCTGCTTATTTTTAAAGCATCTGAAATTTGCTGAATTGTTAGCCCTTCTGGATGTTGCTGTAAAAGCTCTATTATTTCTTTTCTAATATCTCTTTTTTCCTTTTTTTGCTCCATAATATATTTGATAAATTTAAATATTTATCCTTTATGGTAAACAATAAATTTAAATAATTTTAAGGATTTCTAGCTCTTTTTTAAAAATATTTGCAACTTTTTCTATATTATAATCTTTAGCATAAATTTTCATTTCAGGATAATAACCATTAAACTCCAAAGCTCTATTTATTTTTGTTTCTAGGTTATCATTTAAAGAAAATTTTAATGAATTATAGCTACCATCTAAACTATAAACAATTTTCCCCATACTCATAGCTTCCAAAACTTCTTTTTTAAAGTTTTCAAAAGCAAAAATTACTGAAGAAAAATAAAAAAGTTCAGCCCTTTCTTTTTTATTTAAACTTCTGCTTATGAAAATAATGTTTTTTCTGTTTGGCAAATCCAACTTATAAAAAACTGTTTCATATTTTTTAAAAATTGTAAAAAACTTTTCGAAAAGGATTGCAATATCTATGTTTAAACCTTTCGTTAAAACTAAAATTCTTTTCTTTTTTTCAAAAGAAGGAAAAGAAGGTTTGAAATTACTAAAATATTCATAATCTACAAAATATGGCAAATAAATAAATCCTTCCTTTTTTTCGCTTCTTAAAGCATATGCATCATATCCTTTATAAATTTCTTTTTCATACTCATTTTCTATTATCTTAATATTTTCTGCATTACTAAATTTTAAATCAAGCTCCCTATCTATAAAAATTGTTTCAACTTTTCTTTCTTTTATTTCGTTTGCAATTTCATCAGAAAAAACAATTTCAACATTTTCATCAAAATAGTTTTGCTTTTTGTTTGAAGGAATTAACAAGCAAGAATTTATTCCAACATTTTTTAAAAAATTTACCCAATCATCATCAAACTCTTTTATTAAAAATCCTAGCATAATTAATCTAAGAAATCCTCATTTTTAATTTTTTCTGGCAAGTATGTTTCTGTTACAAACCTTAATCCTTTTCCTGCTAGCGATTCTAATTCAGCTTTGTACTTTCTTTGCAAAAATTTATCTATTTCTCTTTGCCAGTGTCTTTTATTAAACCACTCATAATTTTTTAATTCTAATGCTCTCTTCAAGTCAACTTCTTTAGCTTTAATTGTCCAGTTCTTTAACCCATAAGTCTCAATATCTGTCATAGTTAAACCTATAAACTTTGCATCTTTTGTTCCTAATCTATCTGAAATGTGTGCCAAGTTTATTGAGCCATATTTTATAACAGAATAAATATACCATCCATAAGGATCGGAATCTGAAAATACATATACAGGTAAACCAAATTCTTGATTTAATCTTTGTATTAACCTTCTTGCTCCTCTAGGAGCTTGTCCTTGTGTTGTTATTAAAATACATTTATGCTTTTGCCAAAACTTATCTTCGTGCAATCTTTCCCATGCTGCATTTTTTTCTATTACTAGTACGAATTCGGCATCAACTTTTTTAAATTCTATTGCTTCTACATTGCTAGGAATAGCCCATCCTCCACTTCCCAATTTACTCCAATCTACTATATCTCCTCTATCTTCAATTATTACATTTCCTACAACTCTTCCTCTAGTATCTGCATTTAAGTGTAATTGCTCTCTTAATAAATCCAAAGTAACTTCTAAATCAACAATTACACTATCGCTTTCATCTTGCTCGTCAAAAGTATTTTCATTACTGTTTGGCAAAGTTCTTTTCATTGCATAAAAAGCTTCTCTTAGGCTTGCATGAACATTTTCTTTTAATAATTCGTAAGCAAAAGAGAGAACTAAAGTTGTTTGTAAAAACTTTTTAGCTTGATTTAAGTTGAAAAGTTCTCTTTCAGCTTTTTTATCTCCAAGCCTTAAAGTAAATGTTTTTTTATCAAAATAAACATTAGACAATGCTCTTACAGGAATGAGATATCTAGGGTTTTCTCCTTTTTTTATTTGTTCAACTATTTCTTTTGCTAATCCTTCTAATTTTTGAATGCTTATTTCTCTATAGCTCATGATTTAATTTCTTCTTCTAACTTAAATAGCTCAGGGACTTTTTTATCAGCTATTTCTTTTAGTTTTTGAAGCAAAATATTTTCGTCTTCTTTTGAAACTTTTGAAAGTTGTTTAGCAATTTCAGGGATATATCTTTCAAAAATTCCTCTCTTTTCTTTTAGCAATTCTAACTTTCTTTTCTTTCTAATGTAACCATAAATTTTTCTTGCTGCTTCTCTAATTGCAAGCTCTATTTCTTTCATTATTTCTGGATATTCTGCAATAGCTTGTTTTCCTTCACTTTTATAAGGTATCCAAACAGATAGAAAATCTACAAGTATTATTATTGGCTCGTTGGGTAAATTTCCACTTTGAGAAATTCCGTACTGATTCCAATTAATTTGCATTATAGTTTTTGTAATTGCACAATCATAAAGATTATAGAGCAAAGGAGTATGATTTGCAAATCTCAATATTCTAACTCCTAATGTTTCTTCTTCTTGAACATTATTTTTTACTCCATAAACTATTGCTGCTTGAACTTGAAATGGAAAACCTCTGTAAACAGATGGCTTCCTAGTAACTACAGCATAAGATTCCGCAGGAAAAAGTTTTTTAAGAGCTTGTAACAAATATTTATCGTTTATTGGACTTAAACAATTTGTTGGAGGTGCTCTAATTTTTACTTTTTGCATTGAATTAAAAAGTCTTTCCAATTCTTCATTAGTTAATTCTCTCGGATTTTTATTAGCATCTATTTTTGCAAGCTTTAAAATTTTTAAAGCAGTATCTTTTCCTATTCTGCTAAATTCTTTAATTAAAAAGGAAACCATATCATTAGCTTTTGTATACATTGCTAACCTTTTTAATATTCCAAGCTCTATTCCATATGGATGTGGTTTAATTTCTCTCGGAGGAATTGGTAACTCTTTTGTAATTCTTTCAAAAACTCTTTTTTCTCCATCTTTTTCATAAACAATCCTTACATATGGATTTACAAGCCAAAGAAGTTCTAAATATTCATCTACTTTACTAGTATATCTTCCTTCAAATTCTACTTCAATAGATAATCCATGCCAATTATTCTTATTTTCTTTAACTTCATGTGAAACTATTATTGGCTCGTTTTTTAATACGTCTATCATTAATTCAAAATAATGTATTTCTTTTGAACCAACAGTTGCGCTATAAATATATGCTGGCTTATTAGTTGTAAGCTGAGAATAAAGTATTGCACCTTTAGCACCTATACCTTGTGTTCCTATTGATTGTCTTAATCTATAAAACTTGCTTCCAACTAAAAACTTTCCAAAAGCTATTGGTAATTTTTTTGGAGAAATTCCGGGACCATTATCTTCAACTCTTACTCTAAACCTATCGTTTTCCAATTTTTTAATTTTTACATAAATATCTGGTAAAATTCTTGCTTCTAGGCAAGCATCAATGCTATTATCAACAAACTCTTTAACTACAGTATAAAGTGCTTTTGCAGGATTTTCATATCCTAGTAAATGCCTATTTTTTTCGAAAAACTCCGAAATACTTATTTCCTTTATTTTTTCAGATAAATCTATAATTGCCATATATTAAATTACATCAAAATCCTAATAATTAATTATTTTGGAAATTATTTATAAATTTGTTATAGAATTAAAGTTAAATTTTTATAAAGCTTTAACTATTAATTCTAAATCTTTCAGATTAACTCAAATAAACAACGTATACTCTTACTCCATATCTTTCTGCTTCTAAGTAAGTTTTTGTATTTAATTTCATTTCAACAATTTTTTCGCCGGGGGTGGGATTCGAACCCACGCGGGCGTAAAGCCCACCAGCTTAGCAGGCTGGCGCCCTGCCACTAGGCGACCCCGGCATAAAATTATTTTAAGCATTCAGGAGGCAAATTAATTGCTACATTACACAAAGCTTCAAAAACCTTTTCATAATTTAGATCTCTTATTTCCTTACTATTAGCAGCGCTATATATATTGGCTTGATTCCTTTTATAATCCAAAATAATAAAAACAACCTTTTTATCAAAAATATTAATTAAGCTATTATAATCTATATTTAAATCTTTCGAATATATTTCAGCTATTATATAGCCTTTTGTAAGCAAATCTTGCTTTGTTAAAGCATCTAAATCTGAATAAACTATGTTAGAAACTTCTGTTTTTCCATAATTGCCTAGATAAGGAATAAACAATGAAGCTATCCAAATTCCTTCAAGTATTATTAATGCAATTAAAATTTTCCACTTGTTCATAATATTATGGTAATCGAATCTCTAATATCAATTAAAAGTTTTAGAAATCCTTTAATTCCTTTTTTCTATTCTGCAATAATTTCTATAATAAGCGTTTATGTCTCCTTTTTAATATTCAAAGGTTATGAAGGTTTTTTCGTAACATTTTTTATTACAATTTCTTTAATTCCTTTTTTTAGAAAATTAGTTTACTTAGAAATTAAAAGAACTTTTAAGGGAAGAAACATTATAGAAAGGTTTAGAGATGTTATTTATTTCTATATTGTAGTTCTTTTAGGAATTGTTTTTGGCTTATCTATACTTTATTCTTTTTTACCTAAAGAAATTTCAGAACAAATTTTTCAATATCAAATTAAAGCAATAGAAAGAATAAGAGGAAGTTTTGTTGCAAACGATATATTTTTAAAAATTTTTGTAAACAATTTTTCAGTTTTAACTCTTTCTTTTATACTTTCAATTATTTTTGGTTTTGGAGCTTTATTAATTATTTGCTGGAATGCAACAGTCCTTGCAACAGCAATTGGTATGCTAGTTAAAAATTATGGAATAACTTTCTTCCCTCAAGCATTTCTAATATTTTTGCCTCATGGAATTCTAGAATTTATTGCATACTTTTTAGCTGGAATTGCTGGAGCTATGCTTTCTAGCGCTTCAGTAAAATTTAAATACTCTTTTTCTTCAGTTTTCTTTATAGATTCATTCAAAATTTATTTATTAAGTATTTTAATATTATTAATTGCAGCAATAGTTGAAACATTAGCATTAATATGAACTTTACAATAGCTCATTCGGATTTTGATGGATTGCTTTCTACAGCAATAATTTTAAAATATTATCCTAATACTTTAAACTTTTTTTCTTCTACTTATTCTTTAAAAAAAGTTCTTTGTAAAATAATTTCTTTAAATGAAAATCTGGAAAAATTGTTTATTGCAGATATTAGTCCTAATGAAATTAATTTGAAATTAGCAAGTGTATTTAAAGAAGTTTTTTGGTTTGACCATCATATTTCTTCTATAAATTCCGCTTTTGAAAATGTAAAATTAATTATAGATAGCAATTTTAAAAGTGCTGCTTCTCTAGTTGCTAACTATTTTAATTTTGAAAGTGAGTGGCTAGAAATTGCAGATAAAATAGATACTAATAATTGTAACGATGAAACTTCAAAAATTTTAAGAAGTTATGTAAATTATTTGAGAAAAGAAAAATTAATTTCAGTTTTTAGAGTTTTGGCTAGAAAAATTTTAAGTTATAAACCAGAAGAATTTGCAAGTTTAGATTTTGTAAGAAATAATGCAATAAAATTTGAAGAAGAAATGAGAATTAAAAAAGAACAAACAGAAAAAAGTTTTTTCATAGTTAATGGAATTAACATTGCAATCTTAAGACCGAAAGAAAGCATACCTCCTTACATTTTAACAGAAGATTTAAAAAATACAGATTTAATAGTAATCGTTTATGATAAAAAATTAGAGTTTAGAAGTAATAAAGTTGACGTTCATAAAATCGCAAAATATTTTAATGGCGGTGGTCATAAATATGCTTCTGGAGCAAAATTAGAAAAAAATATTTCTAACGAAGAACTTTTACAAATAATAGAAAAATTAACAAAAGAATAAAGAAAAACAAAGAAAAAAGATAAAGATTATTTCTATCATTACCCAATTTAATATAATTAACATTAACATTAAAAATACATTGTTTTGTAATATCAATTCCTTGTTCTGGTCTGTATGAATATATACTTCTTACACTTATTGTAACTGTTTTTTCTCCTAAACCAGAAAGTGGTAATAAAACAAAGGAAAGAGAAACAACTTGATTAGAAGATATTTGCTGAGTTTCTGAATGAGTAGGTCTTACTACTATATTTGGGGTAGTTGTTACTGTAACATTGTATTTATCATCGTTCATTCCGATATTTTTAATAGAAACTTTAAATTCCACTTCTTTTCCTATTGTTACTGTAATATCATTTGGGCAATTTAGTTCAAAATCATAAGGAACAAAAGTATGAGAAAAAGTTAGCGAAAATAATATTAATGTTATTAATGCTTTTTTCATAATATAATAAATGATAAAAATAACTTTTTTAGGAGCTTTAAACGAAATCGGAAATAGCGGAATATTAGTAGAAATAGATAAAGAAAAATTTCTTTTAGATTATGGATTAAAAGTTAAAGAAGTTCCTCCAAAATTTCCTTTAAAAGTTAATAATATTCAAAATGTAATAGTTTCTCATTCTCATTTAGACCATATAGGAGCTTTACCAATTTTATCAAATAATAAATTAAAAATATATGCTGTTAAAGGTTCTAAAGAAATTGCAGAAATTGCACTTTTAGATAATTTAAAAGTTTTAAATCAAGAAAACATTTTTGTACCTTTTGATTATAACGATACAAAAAAAATTATTTCGAGATTTAGAAATGTTTCTTATAAAGTTTATGAAAAGAAAAATGTTGAGATAGAATTTTTAAACGCAAGCCACATTTTAGGCTCGGCAATGATTAAAATATCTTCAGAAAAAAGTATACTTTACAGTGGAGATTTTAAACTATTAGGCACAACTTTACATAATGGCTGTGAAATTCCTAAAGATGTTGATATACTAATAACAGAATCAACTTATTGGAATACTGTACATCCAGAAAGAGAAGAATTAGAAAAAAGATTTGTAGAAAAAATTGAAGAAATATTGGATAAAGGCGGAATAGTTTTGCTTCCAGCATTAGCAATAGGCAGAACTCAAGAAATAATTGGAATTTTTGGAAAGTATAAAATTAATGCTGAAATTTATGTTGAAGGTATGGCAGCAAAAATTACAGAAATTTACAAAAAGAATATAGAAAGAATTGAAAATAGCAAATATTTGGAAAAAGGACTAAAAAATGTAAAAGTAATTAGAAGTAGAAAGGAAAGAAAGAAAATTTTAGAAAAAAAGCAAAATATTGTAATTGCTGGCTCAGGAATGCTTGAAGGAGGCCCAGCTGTTTATTATGCAAAAAAAGTTTATAATGATAAAAATTCTGCAATATTTTTAACTTGCTTTCAAGTTCCAAATACTGCAGGAAGAACTTTATTAGAAACGAAAAGATTAATAGTTGATGGAATTAATAAAAAAGTTGATGCTGAAGTAGAATTTTTTGATTTTTCAGCTCATTCGGATAGAAATGAACTTCTAAAATTTGTAGAAAAAATTAATCCGGAAATAATTTTCTTAGTTCACGGAGAAAATTTGGAAGGTTTTTTAAAAGATTTGGAAAACTACAATGCATTTGTTCCAAACTATAAGAAAAATGTTTTTATTATTCCATAACTATGCATAAAGGTTTTTTTAATTTTCAAATAAATTATATGAAATTTCTTATTTAGCTTCGAATATCACTGATTATGCTTCTACATACTTGGTAATTAAAGAAGAAGGAATAGAATTTGAAGCTAATCCAATAATAAGAAAATTTTTTGAATTTTTTGGAGCAGAAACAGGAAGTTTAGTAGCTTTTACGTTTGCTTCTATTGGAGGTATAGTAACTTCTCGTGGTTTAGAAAAAGCTATGTCTTATATTTTTAAAAAATATAAAATTAAAATAAATATTACTCCATATTTTTCGAATTCCTTGCTTTTAGACCTTTCTATTTCAAAATTTATAGTCTCTTTGAGTAATATTAACTTTTATTTGAATAATAGTGCTTTTCCAGAACTAGCCATTTTAGCAATACCATTTACAATTTCTCCTTATCTTTTATTTAAAATATATAAGCAATTAAAGTAAGTTTTCTTCTATTCTTATTAATTCATTAATTTTTACTGTTCTCTCTCCACTTACTCCAATTTTTGCATAATTTGCTCCAAAACCTACAGCTAAATGAGCTATTATATTATCTTCAGTTTCTCCGCTTCTATGAGAAACAATTATTTTAATATCATTTTTTTTAGCAAGTTTTACAAATTCTGCTGTTTGAGTAATTGTTCCAACTTGATTTGGCTTAACTATTGCTCCATTACTTGCTTTTAATTCAATTCCTTTTTTTAATCTTTCTACATTAGTTACATATAAATCATCTCCAACAATTAGCTTAGGAAATAATCTATTAGTTAAAGTCGCAAAAGAAACAAAATCATCATCATAAAATGGATCTTCAATATAGTAAATATCAAATTCTTTTGCTAGCTCATAAATAAATGTTAATTGCTCTACTCTAGTTAAACTCAATCTAGTTTTTTCATATTCATATCTTTCATTTTTTGGATTCCATAAACTATTGGCTGCAACATCTATTCCTATAAGCAAATCGTTTTTAACTTCATTCAAAATTTTCAAAATTTCTTCAAGCTTTAAAAAACTTATCCATGCAGATTCTATATTTCTTCCAAAACTAAAAAACCTATCTTTTTTGCTTAAAATTTCTGCAATTTTATAATATGCTTTTCTTATTTTTTCAAAATTTTCTTTAAAACTTTTTCCAAAAGCTCCAATAAGCAAAAATTCTTGGAAATCTGTATTTCCAAAATGCTTACCTCCACCAATTACATTGCAAACGGGCAAAGGAATTTTTGGTTCAAATTTGAAAAACTGAGAAATGTATTCATAAACTTCTAAATTTTCATTAAGTGCAAAAGCCTTTGCAAAAGCATAAGAAATTGCAATTGATAAATTTGCTCCAATATTAGAAAAATTTTTTGTTCCATCAAGTTCTATTAGCAAATTATCTATTTCAGAAATATCTTTAAATTCTTTTAATTCAAATTCTCTCTTTATTTCCAAAAATTTTTTCTTTATTTCAAACAAAGATAAATATTTTGCCTCATAAAAACCTGTACTAGTACCTATTGGAGCAGAAGCTCTAACTTTTCCTTTAGGTATTTCAACTTCTATTTCTACAGTTGGCAATAAGTTATGAGAATAAATTTCTCTCAACTTAATATTTCTAACTATCATTTCTTAATAAAATTCCACAAATCTTTTGGCCTAAAAACTTTTTTAACTTTTTTAACTTCTTTTTCACTAAAATCCCTCAAATTATTTCCTTTTATTCCGTTTCCGTAAATTAAAATTGGTACATAGCCAAATTCATGCTTTCCAGTATTGCAATCAGTAATATGGTCTCCAGTAATTATTAAAACAGAATTTTCAAAGTTTACATTATTAAGCAAAAATCCTATGTATTCATCTAATTTTTCTATAACTTCAACTTTTTTATTGAAGTTTTTATCATGAGCTGCTTCATCAGCCCCTTTAATATGTGCATAAATGAATTGATACTTTTTTCTTACTTCTAAAATCTTTTTAAAAATGAAATCCATTTGATTTTCATAGTTCATTTCTTCTACTGTAATTGCTTCTAATCCAGCAAGTTTGCAAGTTCCTTTCATTACTCCATTTTCAGCTATACATACTCCATTTTTAAACTTAAACTTTTTGAAAAAGTTTAAAAGTTTTGGCAATTTATTGCCAGCTTCTCTAGTTAGCAAATAATTAACTGGCAAAAATCCTCTTTTCATTCTTTCCTTATTAACCCAATGATTTTTCATTAAGTAATAAGCTTTTTCTAAAAACTTTTGAACTATTTTAGCACTTTTTTCAGCACTTTTTTCTTTTGGTAAAACGAAGTTGACTTTTTTTCCAATTTCTAATGGATCGCTATTAGTTATTTTATCGCTAAGCTTTTCTTTAAAAACTAAAACTCCTCTATGCCCATAAGTTCTTTTTATATAAAAAGGAATTTCAAATTTCATTTTGTTTAAATCTTCAACAATAGCATCTATTCCAAAAATTTCTCTTCCAGCTCTTCTATCTTTTACTATTAAATTTTCATCTACAGTTCCAAAATCAACTCTCATAGCAAGCCACCCATCTTTATATTCATAATCAGCACCAATTGCCTCTATAGGACCTCTTCTAATATAAAGCTTTTTAGGATTATTTCCTAAAATTGAAATGTTTGCATATTGGCTAACACTAGCATATCCTTCTTTTGGCCACTCTTGCTTGCTTAAAGGCAAAAACTTTGCAACAAAACTTTTCCTAACAATAGAATTTATATTAGTTTTTACAGCTTCAGAAAGGGGAGTTTTATTTGAAGGTAAATCTGACAAACCATCTACTAAAATAAATATTACATTTTCCATAATATTGAAATTCCTTTAACTAAAATCTTTTAAAACTTCTTCCAAATAATTTGATAATTTTTTAGCTAAAGCCTCTTTAATTTTTTCATTATTGCTATTTTCAATTTCTTTTGCAATCATATAAACTTCTAACCAAAATAATGCTTTTTTATAATATTTAGCTTTCTTTTCAAAATCTTTTTCTTCTTCAGCTAATTTTTTCCAAGTAACGTAATTCTCCGTACTTATTTTAAATACTTTTTCCAAATCCATAAGAAACTTTTGAGACCTTTTAGAAATATTTTTTATTACTAATCAATAATGATTATTACATTAAGATGATAAAAAATTTATAAACTTTAATATATAATTATGGATTTGAAAATGCTTGTATTAAATTTACTGGAAAATTCTAAAACAGATGAAGCAAAAAATCTTTTATTTTGCATTTCTAAGTTCGATTATGAATATTCTAAAGCCATAGCTTTAAGAGTTTTAGATAAAATACTAGAAAATAATTATAATATAGACCTTATCCTTGAGTTTAAAAAAATTACTGAAGTATATGGTAAAGATTTTGCATATTTAAAAGTTTATAAAGAAGCTTGCGAAAAAGCTAAAAGATTAAAGAAAATTCCTTCATTTTACAATTGTGAAAATTTCAATAAATAATTTTAAAGATATAATTTATGGAAATAAATGTATTAAAAGAAGAAAAAGATTCGCTCTTAATAGAACTTAAAGGGGAAAGTGAAACTTTTGCAAACATGTTAAGAGAAGAATTGTGGAATGTTGGAGTTGTAGAAGTTGCGTTTATTAAGGAGCATCCAGAGCTTGCTGAAACAAAGTTATGGATTAAAGCAGATAATCCTAGAGAAAAGCTAAGAAAAGCTATAGATAACTTAATAGAAAAATTAGAAAAAATTAAAGAAGCTTATGAAAACGCATTAAAAGCTTAATGAAATTTCTCGAAGTAGGAAATATTAAAATAGGTAAAATTGGTTATATTTTGGAAAAAGAGTTGAAAAATTGTAATGAAGCTATTATTTTTTCTCCATTCATTTCTCCATATTTTGCTGAATTTTTATTAAAAATTTCTAAAAAAGCTAAAGTTAAACTTATTACTTCTAACGAAAGGGAATTAAATCATAGAATAGCTTTATCTAAACTAATTAAAAAAGAGCTTAACTTTTTAGGTAAAATTTTAGTTATTTTTTCGGCAATTTCGCTTGTTTTTATGTTTTTAGATTTTTCATTCCTTTTCTTGTCATTGGCATTTTTTATTTTTTCAAGATTTTTTGTAAAAGAGAAAAAATTAATAGATATTACAGTTTTAGATAAAAAGAAGATTTTTATTCATGCAAAATTTTATTTTATAGATAAAAAGCTTTTTATTTCTACTGCAAATTTTACTAAAAGCGGGTTTTTTAACAATGTAGAAGCTTTAGTAGAAATTAATGATGAAAAAACCGTTAATGAAATTAAAAAATATCTTTTTAATATTATGCCCCGGTAGCTCAGCGGTTAGAGCGCCTGCCTTGTATGGCACTGCTCGTAAGAAAGATGATTTCAAGCGAGCAGGAGGTCGCGGGTTCAAATCCCGCCCGGGGCTGAAAAATTATTTTTCAACTATGTTAATCATTAAAAAAGATTTAGAATCTCCATTAATAAGTAAAGTATGGCAGCATCAAATACAAACATAAAAAACGAAGAAAAGGAACTCTATAGAATAGAGATAGCAGTAGTAGACGGAGCTAATAGAGCTATAGATAAATATGTAGCATATATGAGAAAGGGGGAAGAATTAATTATAGGAAGGCAAGAAAATTTTTCAAGAAATGTAGACGATTTGGCAGTTAAAGTAAGAAAAGGAGGTCAATCAGAACCAATTTATGTCTTTAAACATACTATAGCAAGATACGGATGTCCAAGCGGCGAACCTGATTGCACATCTAGAGAACATTTAATATTAAGAATAGAAAATAATAGACCTGTAATTTACGATAGAGCTACATTTTATACCGCAAAAGTAAAACCAGAAGAAGGCTTCAATTTGGTAGAAATTTTAAAGAAAGGTATTCCCTATGTATTAGAACCTAATAATCCATTATACCTTAGGTTAGCAGGAGTATATAGTCCAGAAAATAAACATAATAAAAGAGTATGTAGAAAACGAGTTTAGTAAAGATTCTAGCAGGAGTATATAGTCCAGAAAATAAACCTTTATACGTTAAGCTAGAAGTAAAAAGGTTAGTTTAACAAGAAATCTAGAAAGCCTCTGAAATGTTAAGATAAGAGCAACAAAAATAATCTTCTTTTTTTTTATTTTTTAATTTATTTCTATTATTATAAGCGAAGTTAAAAAATTAGAATAACGACTTATATTCTCAAATCATAGATGCTATCTACAAATATTCTGATAAATTTAAAGTTCCAAAAGGTGATAGAGAATATGTCGAGGAAGTTATTAACAGACTTAGATATTCCTCTCAAGTAGAAATTCCGAAGGACGGAAATCTTATAGTATATGTAGGGAATGTTCCCTTAGTGATTTTTAAGAATGGAGAAATGTATATAGGTACTTTTGAGAGCCGCCTTAGAGGTGCTGCTTATATAGTTGGAAGGTATGGAGTTTTAAGAATAGATAAAAAAGGTGAATATGGCTTTGTAGAATTAAAATACTCTCTACGAAAGAAGCAGAAATAGAAAATTCTGACTTTCTGGAAGATATGTTAAAATAATAAATGTAGGAAAAAATCCAATAAAAATAGTTCCTATAGAAAAATCTAATGAAAAAAGTTCTTTAAAATATCTAATACCCTTTATTCTGCTTTCTTTATTTTTAATATTTTTATTTCAAGAATTTTCAGGATTTTTTGCTTATCAAAGTGCTTTTTCTAGCTTTTCTTTTTTTATAATAATTCTAGTTTTTTTATCTCTTTTTTTTGTATTTCTACTATAAAAAATAGTGTAAATTAACCGATAATATTTCCAAAACCTTCCCAAGCCTTCTTTTCTTCTTCCTTCAATTTTTCAATTATATTTTTCGCTTCTTCTTCTTTTAATTCTTCTACAAAGTTTTTAGTTAATTCTATTGCTCTTTCAATATATTCTTCTAATCCGCTCAAATAAACAATAAACCCTTCTTTTCCAAAATTCTTACCTTCTCTTATTACTATTGAAAGCATTGAAGTTTTTTCATCTTTTTTTAGAATCTCTTCAACTTTCTTTACATTTTCTTTTTTTACTAACAAGACTTTTTCCATTATTTTATTTTAATATTAAACTTATCATAAGTTTATCTAGAGAATTTCATTTATCTTTCTTTTTTATAAAAATTCTATTTTAAAAGTTTTTTCTCCTTAAGCTTTTATTATATTGTCCAAAAATATCATAAGGATTAAACCTACCATCAAACCTATACTAGAATATTTTTCATCCTTTTTCTTTCTATAAATTTCTGGAACTATTTCACTGGTTATAACAAATATCATAGCTCCTGCTGCAAATCCCATAGCATAAGGTAATAAGTCTTGAAAAGCTGTAACAAAAAGAGCTGAAATTACAGCTAAAGGAATTTCTACTAATCCACTTCTAATTCCAAAATAAGCTGCCATAGCTTTAGTGCTAAAACCAGCTGTCAAAGCAGCTATTGCCACAGAAAGTCCTTCTGGAATATTTTGAATTCCTATAGCTAAAGTTAAGCTAAGTGCATTTTCTATATTTCCGCTCCCAAAACTTACTCCTACTGCCATACCTTCTGGCATGTTGTGCAAAGTTATTGCAACTATAAAAAGTATACTTGACCTTATCTTCCTATAATAACTATCTTTAATACCTTCATAACCCTTTTCAAAATGTTTATGAGGAATTACTTCGTTCAAAAAGTTTATAAAAATAAAACCTAAACCAATACCAATTAAAGTTTTATATAAACTAATTTCTAAAGCTGGAAATATTAAAGAAGTAAAACTAGCAGCTAACATTATACCTGCTGCAAATCCTAACAATAAATTATTAATTTTTTCTTTTAATTTTTGGAAAAATGAAAACTAGCAAAGCTCCTAAAGTATTCATTAAAGATGTGAAAATTCCTGCTAAGAGTGAATATAAAACTAAGCTCATAATTTATAATTTAGTTTTTTAATAGCCCCGCCCGGATTCGAACCGGGGTCTCCGGGTCCAGAGCCCGGCATCCTTGACCGCTAGACGACGGGGCTTCTATAATTTTATAGAGTTTTTTGAAAAATGTAAAAATAAAAACTATTTAAGCTCTTTTAAAGTTTTTATTCCCAATATTTCGTAGTAATAAGTTTCTTCCCCTTCCTTTAATTTTCCAAATTTTTCTTCTGGTATTTCTAATTCTAAAGTTTCATAAGTTTCTAAATCCATTAATTGAGCTTTGTTACCAACAATTGCTAATACTTGAGCTTTTTTTCTTAAAATAATTGGTACTTCGACTTCTTCATCAGCAGGCATTACTATGCTCCTTCTTTTTCCATCAAGAATTCCTATTCCTTCTACTCTAGTTTTTGCAGCTCCATGCTTTCCGCTTACACTAGTGCTTACGCTTTCAACTTTGCATGGAGCACCTTCTATTATTACTAGATCTCCTTCCTTTAAACTTTTTATCGGCTTTCTAGTAACTTCCATAAAAATTAAGAAAAGTTAAATATAGTTATGGAAAGAATTAAAAGCGGTGTTCCTGGATTAGATGAAATTATTGAAGGCGGCTTTATAAAAGGTCATCAAATCTTATTGGCAGGAAACAGTGGTACGGGAAAAACAATTTTTGGATGTCAATTTTTATTAGAAGGTGCTAGAAGAAACGAAAAGGGTTTATATTTAACTTTAGAGGAAGCTCCAAAAAGCATAATTGAAAATATGAAAAGGTTTTCTTGGGGAAAGAATTTTGAAACGTATGTTAGAGAGAAAAAAATTATTTTTGAAAGAATTTTGCCGACTTCAATAGATGAAGTTCAAGAAAAAATTATAAAATATTTTAATTCAGATAAAATAAGAAGGCTTGTATTAGATAGTTTAACTGTAGCCGCTATGGGTTGGAAAGAAGTTGAAGAACCAAAACTTTTAAGAAGAAAAATTTTTTCTCTTATTGATGTTTTGAAGCAATACGAAATAACTTCTTTGTTAATTTCTGAAATTCCACATGGCTTTCAGGGAGTGAGTAAATTTGGATTTGAGGAATTCATAACAGATATGACAATTAGATTAGAGTTTGAACCGGCGGCTCTAGATTTTCATTCTAAATTATCTATATTAAAAGCTAGAGGTACTAATTTTAAAAAGGGTTCTTTTCAAATAATTATTTCTTCTAATGGTCTTGAAGTCGGAAAAAATTTATTAGAAATAATTTGATTTGCATATGATAAAGTCTGATTTGGATTTTTATCATAATTTTCAAAAACATATTTTTGTATCGGATATATTTCTTTTAAATTGTATCTTTTCTCAATTTCATTAATTAATCCTTTTTCTTTTGCATAATCTTCTGACATTGTTAAGAAAATGCATTTAGGTTTGTTGTTAACTTTACATTCTATTTCTAACGTCTGAACTACTTGCTTATGAACTAAAGAACCTCCTCCAGCCATAAATCCTGCTGCAATTATATCGACGTTTCTCAATTTTTTTGCTTCGAAGTTCCATTCCTTTTTTATATAGTCTGCTATAGGACTGTCAATCTCAAAATAAGTAAATTTTTGAAAGCTGTAATAATGTGTCTTATACAAACCGTAACCCAAAATAGAAGCGAAGTCCATACCTAATCTATATATCTTATCTGGTTGATTTTCTATTTTTAGTTCTTTTATCATTTTATTTACTATTATAAACCCATTAATCCATGAAATTAAATAGATTGCTGGAACTGTAGAATGCTTAAAAGCTAGCATAGTAAGATCTGCTAAAAATTTTGAATTTAAAAAAACCCAAAACTCGTCAAATATTCTATATTTTCCGTTTTCAACTTTAACTCTTCCAGAAATAAAAAGATTTAATAATTTAGTTAACATTCTCCATACTACTTAAGATTTTAGTCGAGTAATATTTTTTTAATCTAGAAAAATCTTCACTTGAAAAGTAAATTACTGGATTTCTTACGCCCATCATTCTATCATAATTTTGGTCATAAAAATCTTTCGTAATTAATTGATATGCTCTCAAGTCTCTTAAAATGTTCAAAACTCTTTCTCTTTCTTTCTTTGGAACATTAGAAATTTCTAGTATAATTTCTGCATGAATATCTATATCTCTTTTTCTTACGTCGTACAAATGAATTTTTTCTTCGAAAGAAATGTTTTTATTTTCTGAAAACTTCTTATAAAGATTTTCTTCAGTAAAAGGAATTTTAAGAAGATTAAAATACCATTCAGAAAATCTCTTATATATTAATTCAAAAATACCAAACAATTTTCTAACTTCTCTTTTAGCTAAGTTTTTAAGTAGAGTTATTTTATTTGAAGTATATAGGCTAGACAAAAATAGGTAAGGTAGTTGAAACAAAAAACTATAAGTTTTTATTACATTAGTTCTATCAATATTTGATGTATCTAAAGAATCGTCAGTATAGTTTATAGCGGCATCCAAAGAAAGTAATAAAGATGTAATTATTGGATATTTATTAAAATCTACTTTATATCCCAGCGTTTCTAACCATTTTATTATATATGCGGTTCTACAAACTTTTCTTCTTTTATAACCATTTATTTCTTTTCCTTCTGTCCATAAGAGTAGCATATTTTCAAGAAGTTTAGAAAATTCAAATGGTTTAAACTGTTTTTCTGGAGCTTTAATTTTTTCTAATTTTTTGCTTTCTTTTGCTACTTCATAAAGTTCTCTTATTAGATTTTCAATACTTTCTGAGTGAGATACAGCTTTTTCTAGATTTTCTTCTAATTTTAGATTTGAGTAAGGGTCTACTTTTATTTTACTCATACATAATAATATTGTCCCTGCAAATTAATATCCGTTAATGGTAATCAAATTAGACTAAAGAACTTTTTTAAAGAAGTTATTATATATATGGAAATCAAACCTTTAACACAAACTCAAAAAGAGCTATACAATGCTTTAAACAATGAAAGAATCAAGTTTTTACTAGTTTTAGGTCCAAGCGGTTCTGGAAAATCAATATTGACTTTTAATTATTGCATCGAAGCATTAAGAAGCAAAAAATATGAAAGATTAATAATTTTTAAACCCATTTACGATATAATTACTAAGCAGCTTTATTCGATTCTACAATTAGGAAACTTATACTTTAAAAATGTAGAAGATTACTTGTATGATTTAGCCGTTGCTTCAAAAGAAGATTGGGAAGAAATTAAAAAACTTATAAATCAAAAAATTATAATTTCAGATTTATCTTCTTTGCTAGGAAGAACTTTCGATAATAGTTTAATATTAATTGAAGATGCCCATACATTAAAAAGTCAAATTTTGGTTGAAGCATTAATGAGAATTGGAAATAATAGCAGAATAATAATAATTGGAGACCCATTATTGCAAGAAGATAATTCTTTAAGAAATTTAAAAAATTTGTTACAAAACGAAAAAGATTCTCAAGTAATTGAGCTAGGATTAGAAGATATAGTAAGAGCAACTTCAAAAATAGGAATTAAAATTTGGCTAGAAAATAAGTTAAGAGAAAGAAAATTGAGCCAAGAAGAAAATAGTGTAATAGAAGCCATAAAAAGTGAAGTAGATGTAGATATAGTAACTGCAATAGATTTGAGAAAAGAAAAAGAAGAAGTTAATATTTCTTCTCAAAATGTTCCAGATATAGTAATAATAACAAAAGAAGGCCAAGCAGGAAAAATTGTTGGGAAAGAAGGTAAAACAATAGAAAAATTGCAAAAAGAATTAAACTTAAGCTTAAGAGTTTTGGAAGATTTCTTAAATGAAAAGGAATTAATAAGAGTGTTGCATCCAGCTGGAAAAATTTATAAAAGTGTTGATGCTAAAATTAAAGGTTCTACTTTTTATATTTATTCGAATAAAGAAACTAGACCAATAGTTCTTGGATTTAAAGGAACTAATATTAGATTTTTTGAAAAAGCACTAAACAAAATAATTCCTTTAGAAGTAAAAGTTATTTAAACTGATTTATTATTACTGAAATTAAAAGAAGTATGCTTATAATTGCAAGCAAGTATAAATAATTTTTGTTTATTTTTGTTCTTTCTTGAGTTTTCAAACCTAGCAAAGAAATTAAGAAAAACAGCAAAGAAAAAATAATTCCTCCAGCTAGTTCAATGTATTTAGAAAATGATAAAGGTAAAATTAAATAAAGCAAAAAAGGAATAAAGGAAGATAAAATAAAAGATTTTCTTTTTTCAATTCCGAAATCTGTAATAAATGCATTTTGCAAGCTCCAGCTAAGCATTATATAAGGACTAATAACAAAAATCATAGTTAAAACATCTGTTAAAATTCCATAACCTAAAGTTGCAACTTCTTTGCTAGAAGAAAAAACTAGAGAAAAGAAGAAGTAGAGAATAAAGCCTAAAATTAGTGAAATTTTTACAGAAAGTATTAATTCTTTTTCATTGCTTGTAAAAACTTTTAAAGAAGGTATTATTACAAAAAAAGAAAAAGCAAAAATTGAAATTGCAAAAAAGCTTATTAGAGAAAAAATATTTTTTGGAAAAATATTTATTTCAATTTTGGCTAAATTATTGTATAAAACAAAAACTAATATGAAAAAAATAAAAGCTATTCTAAAAATTGTAAAATAGCTGCTAAAGTTTTCTATTGAATACTTTTCTGGATAAACAATAAACGCATTTATTAGAAAAATTAAAATTAAAAATGAATAAGGATTAAAATAATTTTTTACAGATTCTGCTATAGCACTTAAATATGCAAAAACAGTAAAATAAATGGATAAAGTAAGTAAAATAATTGTTATTAACTTTGCTTTTTTATTAAAATAAATTTCCATTAATCCAGGCAAGTTTTTAATATTTTTTCTAAAAACTTCTAGCTTAATTAAAACTAAAGAAGAAACATACATAACAAAAGCTGAAATTATCATTAAAATTGTTGAAAAAATTAAACCGCTTTCATAAAAAACTTTTGGCATAGCTAAAATACCAGCTCCTACCATTGTTGCTAAAATTAACCAAGTACAAATTAATACTTTTCTCATAATAATTTTAAAATATTATGGTTAAACCTACAGGGCCAACAAATCCATACTTGAGAAGATTAATAATTTATTTAGAAAAGGCTAGCAAAAAGAATAATGCAAAAATTTGGAAATATGTTGCTGAATTATTAAGCAGACCGACAAGAAGAAGAGTAGAAGTAAACCTTTACAAAATAAACAGGTATGCAAAAGATGGTGATATAATATTAGTTCCTGGAAAAGTTTTAAGTATTGGAGAAATAAACAAAAAAATAACTATTTCTGCTTGGAGCTTTTCAAAAAAAGCATTGGAAAAATTAAAAGAAAAAAATATAGAAGTATTAAGCATAAAAGAGCTTGTTGAAAAAAATCCAAAAGGGAGCAATGTAAAAATTATAATTTAATGAGTTTCTAGATTTTAGAAGAAAAAGCCTAAGGCCAGAAGAAATTTATAACGAAGTGGGAATCCGGTTTTATCCTTATTCGTCTTTGGAAATTAAAAATGTTAATAAAACTTGCAGAAGAGCAATTTTCTAAAGGAATTTATGATATAGCAGCCTTTCAACTAGCAATAAAATATTTACTTGCAAAAGAAATATTATAAAAAATATTGTAAAATGATTAAAAATGTTGCAAAGAAAATTTTAAAGGATAAAAATGTAAAAGTAATTGTTTTTGGCTCGGTAGTAAAGGGATCTTTCCATCCAATCTTATCTGATATAGGCATTTTAGTAATTAGTAAAAATGTTCCTTATGTATTGGAAAGAGGAAAGATATTAGCAAAAATTTTTGAAAAAATAGAGAATCAATTTGCACCCTTTCAAATTCACTTAATTAAGCCTTCTGAATATGAATGGTATAAAAGATTTATTGATAAAAAAGTTGAAATTAAATAATGGAAGTTGTAATAGATGCAAGCAATAAAGTTGCTGGAAGATTAGCTAGCGAAATTGCTAAACTTTTACTTAGCGGATATAAAGTATATGTAGTCAATGCAGAAAAAGCAATAATAAGCGGAAAAAAAGAGGTTATTATTAGAGAATTTCTAAATAGAAGAGCTAGAGGAGATCCTTATAAAGGTCCTTTTTATCCAAAAAGACCAGATAACATTTTCAGAAGAATGGTTAGAGGAATGTTACCATATAAAAAAGAAAGAGGAAAAAGAGCTCTAAAAAATTTAAAAGTTTACATAGGTTTTCCTGAAGAATTGAAAAAACTTTCTGATAAAATTATTAATTTAAAGGTAAAAGATGCTAGCGAGCTTACTTGCGAATATGTAACAATAGAAGAAATAAGCAGAGCAATAGGTTGGAAGGGTTGAAATTATTCTGGGCTTGGAGGTATTGGAGGGGTTATTTCTTCCTCAGTTATAGGAATTTCTGGGGGTATTAATTCTTCTTCTTGATATTCTGGCGGGCTCGGAGGCAAATTAGAATTTTCTTCGCTAACATTTTTCACAAATATAATTAGAGAAATTAATGCTATTGTTATAATAATTGTCGAAAAAAAGGATTGTTTTCAACTTTCTTGATATCATTCTTTCTAAGACTTTAATCCTCTTTTCAGCAATTTCTATCATAAATTAATACTACTTTTTTATTTAAGTATTTATAAATTTATCTATCTTATTTTTAATTTATGAAAAAATTAAAAGAAATACATACAGTTGGAAAAAGAAAAGAAGCAGTAGCTAGGGTTTTTGTTTTTCCTCAAGGAAATGGAAAAATAATAATTAACAACAAGCCTCTTGAATTTTGGGGTACTGAAATTCTTAGATGGAGAATAAGAGAGCCATTAATTCTTGTAAGAGATGCTATAGATTTAAGCAAATATGATATATACGTTAATGTAAAAGGTAGCGGATTAGTTAGCCAAGCTGAAGCAATAAGATTGGCAATTGCTAGAGCTTTAGCAAAAATTGGAAAATCAAAAGTTGAAAAAATTTTTGAAAATTATGATAAGTTTCTATTAATAGCTGATCCTAGAAGATGTGAGCCACATCATTCTAGCGGAAAGGGTGCTAGCTCTAGAGGTTCCAGAAGGCATAAACAAAGGAGTAAAAGATAATTTAAAAGAGGGATTCAAAAAATTTTTTGATTTTTTAGTAGAAATTTAATTATATTTCACAAGAACAGTAACAAACTTGAGAATTTTTAGATATTTCCTCAGAGCCAAAAACATATTTGCCTAAATAGGCCTCGCATCCGAATTGAGATCCTAATGCTTCTCCATCATCCCCATATATCTTTTTTAAGTATCCTGCAATAGGATTTGTAGCTCCGCTAGCACAAGTAGCAGCTGGACCTGTTGTATATACATCACATCCCTCATCCTGGTCTGGAGTTCCTAACTCAAATCCTGCATATTTTACTTTACTTTCAAATTCATCATATGTAAGACTATTAGGATCTAATCTATTTAAGTTTTCGTCATAAAATTCTATCTGAGATGTTCCACCTGTCCCGCCGCCTCCTCCACCACCTCCATCATTACCTCCAAAAAATTCTCCACCTTAAACAACTATACTACAAAAATCTTCGTTTGTACCAAAAAGTCTTACGTGCCACCAATTAGCTGAATCTCTTAATAAAGTTCTTCCTTGTAATTGGTCTCTTATAACTCTACAATTTCCCCAATCAACAACTTTTCTTATTGCATCGCTAGCTTTTTGAGTATCTCCCTCTTTTTCAAGATAATATTCGCATAATATTCTTTGACATTCTTTTTCATCTAAAACAAATCCAGTACCCGCATCGCAAGAGAAAAAGTGAAAACAGTATGTTCCTGCTTCGCAATAAGGATATCCTCCTACAACATAAAATCCTGTTATTCCATCTTCAATTATGTCTATATAGTTCCTTCCTTTTTCTACAATTTTAGACATACACCACTGAGCAGCAGCTGTTAATTTTTCTACTTCACTAGTAGCAGTTTTTACTCTCGAACATAAGGTATCACAAAACTGCCTCATATATTCGGATTTAGCTAATTCTTGAAAGTTTTCTATATAAGGATTAATTTGTTTTGGACTAACATATCTGCTAACTAACTGAATAACTACAAGAACTACTACTATTAAAATAAAAATCATAAAGACTATTTCTATAGCAGTGAAACCCTTCATAATTTATATATACTATGTTCAATATATTTTTTTATCCATTTCTACAATATACCCAATAACCATTTGATTTTATAGTTCTACTAACAGCTATCCAGCCAGCTCCTGGTACAAAAGTATAAAAACAGGTACCGTCTCTACGAATTATGGGATTGCAAGTTTGTTTAATTTCTTCACAAGTTAATTCTTTGCCACCTATTAAATTCCAGCCTTTATTAATTTTTGGAATTGCAAAAGCAACTTCTTCTCCGATAAAAGTAATCTTACAAGAATTTTTAACATAGACCCAATAACCCTTATTAACTTCTAATTCTTTTAAATTGTTGACTTTTACCCATTTTCCGTTTTCATAAGTATAGATAGACACTACATTACATTCTGTTTCAACATTAGTAATTTTTAAAGGAATAGAAATCAAATTCCAACCAGAATTTAAATTTAAGTTAAATTCTGCAGCAAAAGAAATAGATAAAGATAACATTAATAGTAACAATACTAGTTTACCTTTATTGTTCATAATTTTTATATATCAATATTAAATATTTAAGCTTTACTCTTATTATGAAAAGTATTGCAATAGAAACTACTTGGTTTTTAGTATTAATACTAATAAGCATTATAATTGCAATATCAATAATTTTTCCTTTAAGAGATAGGATTGTTAAATTTTTTTATTGCAATATTTACTCAAAGCTTTTTCCAAACGAGAATATGGAATTTTGCAAAGAAGAAAAAAATATTGCTGAAAAAGTATATATTGATGGAAATGAACTTTCTGCAATAATTGATTTTTCAAACCTTATAATTTCTTGCTGGGAAAATGTTGAAAAATATAAAATTAGAGAAAACATAATTTGCTATGAAGTTGTTTTGAGAAATGTTCCAGATGACTTAATAATTCTGACAGAAAATGTTTCAGAAGCTTTTAAAGAATTGTATAATTGCCAAATAGTCCAAATGAAAAGTTATAATTGCGGATATAGAGATGATGTAATATGGCAAGGAGAAGTAAGAAAGGATAAAATAGTTTTAATTTCTTATGATGCAGAAAAAGATATTATAAAAATAATTTCCACTTAATTATGAAAACTTTAGCAATTAATTTTGTTTTTTTAATGGTTATAGGATTAATAACTGCAATAGTAGTTATAACCATTTTTTTAGCAATAAGAAGTTTTGTTTTCAATTATTTTTCAGAATCTAAAGAAAAAGTTTATAGAGAAGTTAGAGCATACTTTATTTCTGATGCTATTTCTCAAGATTTTTTGTATGAGCTAATTTATTCTTGCATTAGTGAAAGTCAAGAAAAGAACTGTTCAGAATATATGGTTTGCTATTATTTATTTTCTCATTTAGGATTTTCTATTACTGCATTACCAGGCAATGAAGTTTATAAGAATTATAAAATAGATTTTTCAGAAGTTGACTTAACAAAAAGAAATTTGTTAATAGTAAACTTTTGCAGAGAAAAAATTGTAAAAGTCTTAAATTGAAATGGAAATCCCCTTTCAAATAATTTTTTCAATTTTAGTAATTTCAGTAACAATTTCAGCTTTTATATTTGCTTTTAGCATTTATTCTATAGAATCTAGCGAAAATAAAGTTGTTGAAAGTTTTAAAAATTTGGCTTCTAAGCTAGAAAATTTGTGCTGGAGCTTTCCCTTTACTCAAGAAAGAGAAAAAATTATATTAAATGAAAATGTAATTGCAATTTTTTCTACTAGCGATATTTCTAATTTGCAAATTAATGAAGAAACTGAAGGAAACTTTATATGCTTAAGAATAAAAGATAAAAGGCCTATATGCGAAAAATTGAGCTGCAATGTCAGTATGAAAGTAATAACTTTTGAAAAGGAAAAAGCAAAAAATGTTTTATTTGGATTAAGAGAATATGAAAAATATTTAACTCTTTCGAGAAGTTTTGATAAAATAATTATTGAATCTTAGCATTTTATCAAAACTTTGTCTTGAGAAACATCATAATATATTAACCAAATTTTATTATCAATAAGATTACATTCCATTTCGCAATTATTATAAGAAGATAAAGTTTCATTATAAACTACATAGCAATAGCAACTTTGCTTTAATTTTCTTCCGAGCTCTAAACAATAAGAACAAATTTTATCTATGTTTGAAGAAATAGAAAATTTTGTAGTGCACTTATTTTCAATTTCTTCTCTTATAAAAAAATTTGAAAGAAAATCTATTATTATTCCTCTATAACTAAAAATTAAGCTAGAAACAAGAATTACTACAACTATTCCTATTAGTATTAAAAATACTTTTTCTAATGCCATCATGTCATTTTTAATTGAGTTAATATTTGAGCAAAAACTATTAAAGTTAAAAATCCTACTACAAAATAAATTATTATTCCAAACTTTAAGTTTTCAGAAATTTCATTATCTCTAGCTACTCTATCAAATCCATATTCTATTCCGCTTAACAAATAAGACATTAAAATTATTGCAATAATAGTATAGCAACCAACCACACTTTGCAAAACAGGCATAGGAATAACTCTCTTAAAATCTCCAACCATAACATTTATTACTTCAGAAAATCCAGTAGTAATTCCGAAAGATTTTTCAAACTGAGATAAATAATCAGCTAAAAAGCTTAGCATGCTTATTATAAACATTCCAGTAGCACTTACTACTCCAGTTATTATTGGAATTAAAAATTGGGCTTGCATTTTTAAATTACTTCTAACTTCTGCTAACAATTCTTTTAATCTGAACTCTGTTTGCCAAATATTTTCTAAGTATCTAGAAATTGTTTTTGCAATAGTTCCTGCGCTTCGAACACTTTTTCTAGAAGTTTCGACTATAATTCTAAAAACTTCTTCCAATAAAACCGAAGGAAAATAATTTATTAATCCATTTTCTCCAAAAAGAGCATCCTTTATGCTTCTTCCAAACTTTATAACTTTTTCTCTAAGCAAAAAGAAAAATTTATATCCAGCTTTTTCTTTCATTCCTAGCCTTTCATATTCTTCTAAAGTTTTCTCAATTGTTTTTTCAAAAGGATAGCCAGCTTCTAAGAAATTTCCAGAAGTAATTAAGAGATTTGGTAAATCTTCTTCAATATCTTTTACTTCTTTCCTTATTTTAACTTTTTGAAAAGAATTTAAATAAAAATATAGAAATGCTGCTAGTCCAAAACCTAAAACAATAGAAACACTTGCTATTATATTATTAGGATAATTAATATCTATTAAATTTTCTCTTTTTAGCAATTCTTCGGCTTTTTTAGGATTTATTTGCAATTCTTTCAGAAAATCAACATAAAAATTTCCAATATGATTAAATCCATAAAAGCTTACTAAAAGAAAAGTTAGAAGAGAAATTGGTATTATAGGAATTAAAATATTTCCATAATAAAAATAATTGTTTGGAGGTAGTTTTGGATGCTTTGATATATCAACTATTAAAAAAGCTCCGGGCCTTAAAGATATCATCCTAGTTATTAAATAATAATTTAATAACGGCAAAACTACTAAATATCCAAAAATTAAATAAGACGGTTTAACTGAAAAATGAAGAAAAACAGAAACCATAGGAAACATTATTAAGCCTATAGATGGCATTAATAATCCAAACAAAAACAAAATTGTTATTGGTCCTTTTACTTGCTCAACGTAAACTTTTGTTTCTTCTAGATTTTTAGAAAGAATAAAATCTAAAGTTTTTTGAAGCAATTTTTTCCTTTCTTCAGAAGAAGTAACAAAAGTAACGTTAGAAAGTAATATTAACGCTCTTACAAAATTTTCATTCCATTTTAACCATTTTGGAATATAATATTCTAATGCTTCTCTTAAATTTGAAAATCTTCCAATTCTTATATCCCATGCAATTTTTTTCAAATCATCGCTAATTATTCCTTTAACTCTTCTAGCAGCAAAATCAATAGCTCCTTCAAAGTTCGGATTAGTTTCTAAGTATAAAACTAAGTAAGTTATTATTTTTATTGCTTCACTATTTGTTTGAATTCTATTAACTTTTGCTTTAAAATCTGGGTAAGTATAAATTATATAAGAAATTCCAATTGGCAAAGCAAACAAGAAAAAGCCCAAATCGGGAAACAAAAAAAGTAAAAATATTGAAAAAATAGAAAGTACTAGAAAACTTAAAATTGAAAATGCTACTATTTCGTTTGGCAAAACATTTAAATTCGAAAAAATTACTGCTTCTTTTAAATTTTTAGGATAAATTTTTATTGGTAAAATTTTTCCACTTATTTCGCAAGCTTTTTCATACCAATTCCTTCTTTTAGACTTTTCTATTTCAAGAAGATAAAAATTTACATAATAAGTAGAAAACTTTGCCTTAATTTCTTCTAACTCTTTTTCTTTCAACATAAAATTATTTTACAACATCATAATTTGTAATCAAAACCTTTTTCTCTGGTAAATAAATAAATGCAATTTTTTGATTCGGATAAACTTTGCTTACTTCTAATATAGCATTTTCAATTTTTGGTAATTCAAATTCTTCTTTTCCTTTATATTCAGCTAAAAAGCACAAAACATTTTTATTTTCGTTAATTTTTAAGCAGTTTGAAATAATCGAATTAATTGATAACAAAAAATCTTCTTTTCTATAAAAAACTTTTTCTTTTTGTTCAGATTTAAATAAACTATTAAAGAGAAAAGAAACTATTAAAACCAGAATTATTATACCAAAAATTATTGTTAAAACAATTTCAATAATCTTCATTTTGGACAATTATTTGGATCGTCTTCACATCTTTCACACTCTTTTATTCTAAAATATCCATTTAGCTTTTCTACTTTACAATTGTAACAAATTTTTTTAGGAGAATAAACACATGGCTTTTTTGGACAATCTGTACAATTTAAAGTACATTTTTTACAAAAATCGTTAGAACTGTTACATTCTTCGCAAATTGCTTTATTTTTGTCACATCCACATTCAAATTCTTCTATACAACCTTTTGGATCTCTAAATCCAGCATATACTATTGCGACAAAAGTTATTTTATCTGGACCACTTGGAGAAGATTCGTAATATTTATGGTCTTCGCAAACATATGTTCTTTTTGTTTCTATTCTATTTTCCAACCATCTACAAGCTTTAGCTTTTATTTCATCGTTACTACTTCCTTTTACTTCATTACTTGTTTCTATTGTAAATATAAAGCTAGAAGTTTGAGGAATTCCGCATTCGAATTTATTTGGAACGTAGCATCTATTTTGCCAGCTATAACATTTTTTTGGCTCTTGTTTACAGGGTTCTCCTTTTTGATCTATACAACAAGGAGTAGGTTCAGTATAACAATTAACATATTTATCATCTTTAAACTTTTCTTTTAAACTATCTAGTAATCCAGTATAGCATTTTTCTATTGAATTACAATCAGCACAACTAGAAACTAAAGCACAAACACAACTTGCAAATTTATTTGCATTTTCGCTTGCCCATTCATAAAACTTTCTATAAAGATACCAATATCTGTTATTAGTTATAAAATTAGAAGAATTAATAAAAGAGTATAAAAAAGTTGTATTAATCGAAATTCTTACTTCAGAGCTGTTACAAATTACAGTAAAATTACCTTCATCTTTTAAACCTTTAAAAACGCTATTTTCTGTTAAATCTGGGAAGCTACATTTTTCTGAAGTATTTATAAAAATATTTACTGGCAGATTAGTTTCAAATTTATTCAAATAAACATTATAAAAATAAGTAGTTAAGTTTTCTTTGCATTCTTTTAACCAATTAAAATCTAAAGGATTAAATCCATTCCATATCCAAGGCCAGCTTTCTGTTCTAAAATTTTGAGTAGTAGAATAGTAAAGAGAAAGTTTTGCATAAGAATTTATTATATTTTTCAAATTTTCAAAAATATCAATTAATCTTACTTCAAAAGTTTTTTCTGTTTGTCTAAAAAATCCTGAAACTAGCAAATAATAAGAAAGGAGAAGCAAAAGTAGTGAAATAATTATAAATGATATTTGGGTTATTTGAGCTTTATACATAATTATGAAATCTCAAAGTGAAATATTTTGGATAGGATTTTCTACAGTAGTCTTTTCAATAATAATAATTTTATTGCTTAATTATTCTGCTCAACTAACTAGAAAAAGTTATGAAGTTTTTATGTTTTCTACTTTCGACGATTTAGCTTTAAAAAGCTTATCTGGCTTTTATATTTCCAAATTACCAATATTAGAAAAAACTTATTTACAAATAGCAATAGACGCATTAGTAACTCTAAGAAGATATAAGGAAAGCGAAAGAGAAAGAGTAAAAAAAGAGTTACATTTAGGAGAATTAGTTTATTATGGAATTGCATTAGGAACTTATAATGCTTCTGATTTTATTTATTCAAATTTCGATAATTATTTTGGAAAAGGGAGATGGCAACTAATAATTTATTATGATAAAAATCTTTACCAGATCTATGGTTATGAAATTAAAAGTGAAAATATTAAAAGCTATGTTCTTACAATACCAATTCCAGACCAAGAAGTTGGATATATTATATTAAGAGTGGCATGAACCTTTTTAATTTACTTTTAGCTTCTTTAATTATAGGAATTTTAATTTTTATTTCTACTCAAAACTTTTTGTTCAACTTTTCTCAAAGCATAAGAAAAGAAGAATTTATTAGAAAAGTTGAAAATTTCTTAAGTACATTAGAAAGGATATCAAAAATTGATGCAGAAAGTTTTTATCACGAATATTTTTTTGGATTAGCAAATATTAGCATTAAAAATAATGTTTTAAAAATTGTTTCTGGAAGTAATGAATTTTCTTACTATCTACCTTTTAATGTTGAAGATAGTGAAATAATTAATAAAGGGAGAATTTGCATAATAAAAACTGAAAATAATATAAGCATTCAAGCTTGCGATGAAATTAAATATATAATTGATGGTATATGTACTCCTTTAGAATGTAAGATAAATTCTCCAGATTGTAAAGGTCCAAATGGTATTTGTATTAACGATGGTTACTGTAATACTTTTATAGGTGAAAATTGCAAAAATTCAAATGATTGTTTAGATCCTAATGGAGTTTGCTGTCCAGAAGATCCTTCAGCAAATGAAAAAGGAATTACTAATAGATACAATCTTAAGGAAGGAGAAGAGTGCTATTGCGATAATCAATGCTCTTCAAATTTAAAATGTAATGAAGTCGATCCAAATTTTAAAGGATATAAAAGTAATAAAGCCTGCTGTCCAGAAGGAACAAGATGGGATGGAAATAAATGTGTTGAAGTTAAAAAGATTGAGGCTTTTGATGTATTCATAGTGCCTGTAGGCCTTAATGCTAATGATCAAGATAAATATTTATCCGCTGCTTTATCTTTTATGAATCACTTTTTATCGGTTAGTCCTTTTAGAGAATGTAAAAATAGAGATGAGTTGATTAGATTTTGGATAATAAATATTTCTGATTGTCCTGATGAAGCATCTACACAATGCTCTCATCATTGCTATGATTGTATAAGTATTGGTAGAAAGTGTGCTAGAAAATGGGAAAATAAATTGGGTATTAATTATGATAAGTTTGTTGTATTTACTCGTGGTGGAGGATGGCGTGGAGGCTGTGCAGGCAATATACCATATGATGGGAGTTCCAATTCGTTGCTTGACTGCAGCTCTTATTTATGTATACCTTCTCATGAAATAGGTCATAATTTGGGTCTGGGTCATGTTAATTGCGGTGTTGATTGCCATGCATGTTTATATTATCCATTTTTTAATGGACCTGCACCAAATTGTCCAGACTGTAATCATCCAGAAAGAGCAAGTTTTATTATGGATTATTGCCGGCCAGACCAAAGATATGGACCTGCTGCTTACAATTTTTTAGCTAATAATTTCATGGGAACTCCACCTCATGCTGCAGGTTTAGGTGAATATATGAAAGAATGTATAAGATGAGAAGCGTTTTTATTATTAGTCTTCTAATTTTAATTTCAGCTAATCTAGCAGAAACAGAAACTAATATAGCTAAATCTTACTTCTTTATTTTATTTGACGTTTGTAAGAATAACTCTATTATTGTTAAAGAATATGGTGTAGAGGAAAGAGAAATAGTATATCATGAAGGTTCAGGCAATTATTTCATCATACTTTTATCTACTAACAACAATATACTCTTTACTTATAGATTTGATGTTAGCTTCGTTACTCATGGAGAAGAGATAGACCCTATAACTGGTGAAATTAAATCTAGAGAAGTAAATTTAGAGTGTGTAGAAGAATATTTTAGACTTCCGTATTTTGAAAATTTGAATAAAATAAGAATATCTTATTTAGAACAACTACTTTACGAAATGGAAATATGCAATTATAATAACATTTGCGAAAGAAATCTTGGTGAAAATGAAATAAACTGTAAGGATTGTTCAAAAGGATTAACTTGCATAAACATTAAGGACAATATCTGCGAACCTAATTGCCCTGAAGATCCAGATTGTATTAGAGAAGGTTTTAGATTTCCTATATTTTTAGTATTTGTTATCTTAATAATTGCTTCGATTATAATCTTTTTAGTTATGTTCTTTAAAAGGAAAACTTAACTAATTTTCATTTTATTTCCTTCTATTTTTATTCTTATAATATTATCTCCCTTATTAAATTCTTTTTCTTCTATTTCATATTTACAAATTAATTTTTTACAGACATCTTCACTACAAACTTTATAATAATTATTTTCTTTAATTACTCTAACATTATAATCAAAGTAAAAATTTTTTGAAATTTCAATATTTAAATCTTTTGAACATAAATCATCTAAAAAGCTGTAAAATTCTTCAAGAAAACCTTTATATGCTTTAATAGTTAGCAAACCTTCAACTATAAAAGTTTCGTTGTATTTAATAAAAACAGGAATTGAAACTTTTGCTTCTAAAGAAATTTTTGGACCAAAGCTTTTAACTCCAGTTCCTAAGCTTCCTATAGAAAACCCCCACTTCTTTTCTTCAATTTTCAAAACTTTTTCTTCTATTTTACCTACTTGAACCTTTGCATTAGATAAGTAGCCTGTAAAATCTGAGTAAGAGTAATGTAATCCAGGAATTGAAAAAAAGTTTATTAGATTTAAATCTTGATCATAAATAAAAATTTGAGAATCCATACATAATACCCATAAATTTCCACAAGAATCCATAGAAACTCCTGTAGGAGTTCCGCACGTTTTTACATTGCTTTTTATAACATTTCCAAATTTGTCTAATTTACTTATTGTATTTGAATAACTTTCAACTACATAAACATTTGTTTCATTATCTATAAAAACTCCTCTAGTATTATAACCAGCAGCTTTATGCCACTTTATTTTTTCTTCTTTTGTATCAAAAAGTAAAATTCCGTGCTTATTCCAGCTAGAAATTCCTATACAATTTTCTTCTTTTTTACATCTCCAAATTCCATAAGTAAAGGGAACTGTAAAAGTTTTAATTTCATTAGTATTTGGATTAAGTTTTATTAAAAGTGGTGAAGCGGTTGAGATCCATACATTTCCATCTTCATCAACTACACATCCATAAGGAGTTCCTGGGATACTCCATTCTTTTTCGATTTTTCCTTCTTTAGAAATTTTAAATATTTTTCTATCTCCAAAGCAACCAGCATATATTCCTTGATCCTTATCTATGCATACAGCTCTAACTAATACCGGATTCGAGCCTCTACATGGCAATTTTACTTCAAAAAGAATGCAACCATCTTGTGAAAATTCTTTCATTTCATTTCTATCTATAATACCGTTACCATTTAAATCTTCGCTAGTAGGACCTTTACATTTGTTTTTATCAAAAGCTATTTTAACAACACTTGGATATCCTCTATTTCCAACCCAAACATTACCTTCAATATCAACAGCAGTTCTAGAAGGGTTTCCAGCCTTGTTTGGAGCTGTATAATGCCTTCTAAGTTCTTTTCCATCAGCAGTTACTAAAGAAATTGAACTATGCATTTCTCCGCTTCCACTATTTACTACCCAAGCCCAGCCGCAGCCCGTACTTAAAACTATTGGATAATTTCTTATTTCTTTTTCAAATTGTATTATTTCTACATTATAATCAAAATCTTTAGCTATTGCACATCTTGGTTCTATTTCTTTATATTCTTTACTAAATTCTTCTATTTTATTATAATCTAAATAATAAAAATGTTCATATTCAAATCCTAAACAATTTGCTAATTGCTTTGCTAAATCATAAACTTTTTGATTAAAATCTAATTTTTCCAATTCTTGCTTATATTTTTGTTGAAAAACTTGATTATAGTAAATAGTTAAAGAAATTAAAATTGTAATAATTACTATCGATATAAGAGTTAAAAACGAAACTGTTTTCATATATAATTTAAAAATTTTATGAATTTTTCTGCATTTTCAAGCATAGCATGATTATTATTAAAGAAAATGTAAACTTTTTTTACATTTGATTTTTTAATTTTACTTATAACTTCTTTTAATTCTTCTTCAGTATAATAATGTGAATACCATTCTCTTTTCCCATGAATTCTAAGATAAATAATTTCGTTTAAACAATAAATTTCTCTTGGCAAATTTTCGTAATAAGGAGCATTTATACTTACAAAAGTTATTTCTAAACTTTTAATTTCCTCTAATATTTTTTCGTTAAACCAATCAACATTTCTAACTTCTAATGCAAACCTTTCTTTTAATTTTGTTTCTTTAACAAACTTTTTTATTTTTTCTAAATTTGGTTTAAATTTCGGAAAAATTTGAAAAAATAAAAATCTATATATTCTTCTAATGGAATAAAAAGTTTTTCAAATTTTTTCCATATTTCTAATGCTTTTTCGTTTAACTTATAAACATGAGTTATTAATCTATTAACTTTTATGCTCCACCTTATTTCTCTTATTTTCATTTTATTTTTCCAACCTTTTACTTGATTGGGAAAAGGAAATCTATAAAAACTAGAATTAAGCTCAATTGCGTTAAGGTTTGTATTCTTTAAATACCATTCTAATCCATCTGGATTCCAAGAATATTGCCAACCAGAAGATCCAACAAAAAATTTCATTCAACAGTATAATAAATTCTTCTATTATTCTTTCCTTTATTTTCGGCTTTTAATAAAACAATTTTTCCAATTTCCTTAGTATTTGAAACATGCGGACCGCCATCTGCTTGAATATCAATTCCTTCTATTTCTACTATTCTCAAATTTTCTACATTTGGCGGCAATTTATTAGCTAACTTAACAATTCCAGGAATTTTGAAAGCTTCTTCTCTTTTTAAAAAGTAAATTTTTACATTTCTCCCTTCTTTAACAATTTTATTTGCTTCTTCAATAGTTTCGTTTATTATTTCTCTCCAGTTTTCTGCTTGTAAATTAAAATCGTCTCTCGCATATTCTTCAGTTATATTTCCACCAGTTATTAAAACATTATACTTATTATAAAGAATTGCTGCTATTATATGAGCTGCTGTATGTAATCTCATCATTTTATATCTTCTATCCCAATCAAGCTTACAATAAACTTTTTGTCCAACAGAAAAATTCGGCTCTTTATCCAAATAATGAAATATTTTTCCGTTTTCTCTTCTTACTTCTATTACATTAAAAATTTCATTATTTGCAATTAAAATTCCTTTATCGCTTTCCAATCCTCCACCAATTGGATGAAAAGCAGTTTTATCTAAAACAACTTTATTTCTTTCTATTTCAATAATTTCTGCTTCAAACTCTTTCAAATAACTATCTTTTAAGTATAATTCTTCTGTCATAATAAATATTCTTTTGGAAATTTTTTTGGATTTATTAAAAATTCAAAAAATTCAGGATTAGAAATAAATGAAAAATAAAGTTCTTCAGAAAAAATTTTTTTTGCATCTTTTTCTTCTATTGTAAATTCTTCATAATTAGGATTTTCAATTATTCCTTCTATTGTATAATAAATTGCTGCTCCTTTCTTTTCTTCAAAAGGCTTGTAATTACTTTCAAAATTTCTATAAACTAGATTACACATTATTAAATCCTTTTTCCCTATGTTAACAGTTACATGCCCAAAATTCGGAGGAATAATAACTTGATCTCCTTCTTTTGCAAAAATTAAAACAACTCTTTTGAAATCTTCTGATTGAAGAATGTAAAGAGCTTCTCCTTCTAAAACTTCGTAAACTTCTGGATAAGATAAATTATCTATTGCTTTTGGATGATAATGCCCAAAAGTTTTATTATATTCTTTGCCAATAATAATAGGTTTCATTATTGTTATATCGTACCTAATATCAATGAAAAAATTTTTATGCTCTTCTAAATAAACATCTCTATACATGTAGTACGCTATTTCTTCGCTACCATTTTTTTCTAATAGAACTGGATTCAAATCTTTTATTTTTCTAACATTAAAGCTTAGTGGCTTATTATTCAGATATAATTGATAATTTTCAATCTTAATTGACAGTTTTGTTATCATAACTAGAAAACTTTTTAAAATAATCTTTAATAGCCTTAAAATAACCAATAGTTGTAGGAACAAACAAATTATAAAGTGAATAGGTAGGATAAATTAAAGAATATTTCCCATACTTACTAAATTCATCTTTATTAGCAACTAATTTATAAAGAATCGCTTCTAAACCTGCATATCCTAAATAAAAACCCATAAAATCTATTGGATTTGAAAGTAAGTAATAAAAAAATAAAAGTTTAAATGGATGTAACCCTATATTTACAATAAAATTATAAAGAAATGTGTAGCCCACAGCGTCTTTTCTTTTTAAAAATCTTTTAAATTTAAAATGTTCATCAAAATATCCGTATTGCCATCTTATTCTTTGTTTTGTTAAATCCAATAAATTACTAGGAACTTCTGTTCTAACAATAAAATCTGAGAAATAACCAATTTTTCCTTTTTCTAATAGATAAAGCGTTCTTTCAAAATCTTCTCCTTCAAATTTAGGATTATTGGCTTGGAGTTCAGTAACTTCTTTCAATTCTTTAGTTGAAAAAGCTCCAAAAGCTCCTGAAATACAAATTATTAAATTGTTCATACTTTTTCTTCCTAACTCCATTGCAATTTTGTATTCTATATATTGAAGTTTAGATAAAACTGATGAATTTTCTTTTGGTAAAACTTGAACAGCTCCGGCAACTAAATTTTCATCGTAAAGAGCTTGAATAAGTTTAGGTAAATCTCTAGGTTTTTCCATTCCTGTATCTGCATCTATTATTACAGTGTACTTTGAACTCACATTTTCTAACCCTTTTTTAATTGCACCAACTTTTTTACCGTTAATTTCATTTTTTATAACATCAAAACCCATCTTTTTTATTATTGAAAATGAATTATCAGTAGAAGCATCGTCTATTATTATAGTTTTTTCTTTATAAAGCTCAAGAGAAGAAAGAGTTTCGTGTATAGTTTTTTCTTTATTATATACAGGTACTAATATTGTGAAATCGTAATTTTCCCCTCTATTTTCTAGATTATAAGAGTATATTTTCTTCTTTCTAAGCATGCTTTCAAAGCCGTCTATTATAAAAGATGGTACAAGAGATATTAACATAGTTTAATTAATTTATCTTAAAAATATTAATTATTACTTTAAAAAGTAAGAGTTATAAAATCTTTGAAATAATATTATGGAAATAATATTATGGCTAAAGAATTTGAGATTTGGGCTGAAAAATATAGACCTTCAAAAGTTGATGACTTAATAGACCAAGAACATGTAAAAGAGAGGGTAAAAGTATTTTTAAAAGAAAAAAACTTGCCTCATATGTTATTTGCAGGACCTCCCGGAACCGGTAAAACTACTTTGGCATTAATTATTGCAAAAGAGCTTTATGGTGAACAATGGAAAGCAAATGTTTTAGAACTTAACGCGAGTGATGAAAGAGGTATCGATGTTATTAGAGGTAAAGTAAAAGAGTTTGCAAGGACAAAAGCAATTGGAGATGTACCATTCAAAATTATCATAATGGATGAAGCAGATGCCTTAACTCAAGAAGCACAGCAAGCATTAAGAAGAATGATGGAAGATTTTGCAGGAGTTACAAGATTTATTCTTTGCTGTAATTATAGCTCTAAAATAATAGAACCAATTCAATCAAGATGTG
>JAVYKI010000001.1:0-53876 GCA_038742305.1 Candidatus Aenigmatarchaeota archaeon | reverse complement strand
ATTTAGATTTAAAGCTTTGCCGGAAAGTGCTCAAAGAGAATTTATAAATAGAATAGTAAAAGGCGAAAAATTGGATATTGATGAAGAAGCAATACAAGCAATAATCAATATTGCAGAAGGCGACTTAAGAAAGGTTGCAAATTTATTACAAGCAGCTGCCGCAATTTCGAAGAAAATAACTGCTGATATAGTTTATGATGTTGCTTCAAGAGCTAAGCCAAGAGAAGTTGAAGAAATGTTAAATTTAGCTTTAAAAGGTGATGTTCAAAGCTTTCAAAAAGCTAGAGAAATTTTGCATAAAAAATTAATAGTTGAAGGATTAGCTGGAGAAGATTTAATTAAAGAAATTTATAGGCAAGCATTAAAATTAAATATTCCAGAAGATAAAAAAATAGAATTAATAGAAAAAATTGGAGAATACGAATTTAGAATAAGTGAAGGAGGAGATGCTTTAATACAGTTAACAGCTTTACTAGCTCAAATAGCATTAATAGGAAAGAAAAAGTAATGAAAAATCTTTTAGCAAATTTAGGTTTTATTTTACAATTTTCAGGAATTTTAATTTTGTTGAATGCATTTATTGCAATTTATTTAAATGAAATAAAAGAAGCAATAGCATTTTTTCTAACATCTTCAATTTTTATATTAATTGGTTTTCCTTTAAATGCACTAAGCGAAAGAAAAGAAATAAATTTTAGAGATTCTTTAATTCTTTTTTTACTAACTTTTTTATTTTTAGGTCTAATAGGTTCTATTCCTTACTTATATTTAGATATATTTAAAGATTACCCTTTAGAAGAAAAAATAGTAAATTCTTTGTTTGAAAGTTTTTCTGGTTATACAACTACAGGCTTCAGCTTTATAAATTCTGAATTACCAAAATCTTTAATACTTTATAGGTCTTTTTCTCAATTTATTGGTGGGATAGGAATTGTTTATCTTTTTTTAACTTTTCTCTATTCTTCTCAAAAAATTAGTAGAGTTTTCAATAGAATTATAGGTTTTAAAGTAAATTCAGAAATAAAAAAGAATATTCTAGAAATTTTAATTTATTTCTCTTTATCGGCTCTAATTCTTTCTTTACTCATGTTTTATTTTAACAAAGATTTGCTAAAATCTTTTTCCTTAGTAATTAGCGGAATCTCTACTGGAGGTTTTTCTCATTATAATTTACAGCTTTTAACTTTCGAAGAAAAAGTTATAATTATAACTTCTATGGTTTTAGGTTCAATAAGCATTTTTATTCTTAGCAAACTTAAAAAAGAAATAGTTCTGTACATTATTTTAATTCTATCTACTACATTTGTTTTAAATTATTTTCTCAATTTAGATTTTTTCGATTCTTTTTTTCATGCAGTTTCTTTAACATCTACTACTGGCTATTCTTATATAGATTTTTCAAAAGCTAATGATTTTGTATTGCTTTATTGCTCGATAATAATGCTTTTTGGAGGAATGGCAATTTCTACAAGCGGAGGTATTAAATTGATTAGAGTAATAAACACTTTTAAATTTTTGATTAAAAAAATTAAAGCTTATATATTAGCAAAGGAAGAAAAACTTGAAAATTTTTCAATAGTTTATTTTATTCTCTATTTTATTTTTCTCTTCTTTTTCTCTTTATTTTTCAGTTTAAACTATAGCTCTTCAAAATCTATTTTTGAAGTTGCATCTTCTTTAGCAACAGCAGGTTTTTCTAGCGGAATAATAAACATAGAAATTTCTGTACAAGAAAAAATTTTGTTTATTATTTTAATGCTTTTAGGAAGAATAGAAATAATACCAATTTTTGCTTTATTTATTAAAAATTATGTGGATAATAAAGTATAGACCAAAAAGTTTGAAAGAGTTTATTAATCAAGAAGAAGCAAAGAAAAAATTTTTTGAATGGTATAAAAACTGGAAGCCCGGAAAAGCTGCATTACTTTATGGTCCTCCAGGAATTGGAAAAACTTGCTTTGTAGAAGCTTTTGCAAAAGATAATAATTTAGAATTAATTCAATTAAATGCAAGTGATAAAAGAAATTATGAAGCAATTAGAAATATTTTAGGCAATGCTTCAAAAACTTTAAGCATTTTTAAAAAAGGAAAAATATTTTTAATCGATGAAGTTGATGGAATTGCTGGAAGAGAAGATGTTGGAGGAGTAAAAGAATTAATAAGAATAATACAAGAATCGAAATTTCCTATTGTTTTAACAGCTAACGACCCTTATGAACCAAAGCTTAAAGAGCTCAGAAATTATTGTGAAATGATAGAATTCAAAAGATTAAATGTTTTTGATATAGAAAAGAAGTTAATAGAAATTTTGGAAAAAGAAGGAATAAAATATGATAGAACTATAGTAAGAGAAATTGCAAATAGAAATAATGGCGATTTGAGAGGAGCAATTAATGATTTAGAAATTATTTGTAGAGGAAAAAAAGAAATAAAAAGAGAAGATTTAGAAATTTTGGGTTATAGAGATAGAGAGCAGCAAATTTTTGATGCATTAAAAATAATTTTTAAAACAAAAAGTCCTATGGCTGCAAAAATGAGCATAGTTAATTTAGATATGGACCCTGAAGAAATATTTTATTGGATTGAAGAAAATATAGCTAATGAATATGAAAAAATTGAAGAAGTTGCAAAAGCATATGATGCTTTAAGTAAAGCGGATATTTTTAGAAAAAGAATTATGAGTAGAATGAATTGGAGATTTTTAGTTTATATGAATGATTTAATGACAATTGGAGTTGCTTTGGCTAAATATGAAATGTATAGAAAATTTACTAAATATAAGCCACCAACAGTTTTAAAATTGTTAGCTCAAACTAAACAACAAAGAGAAGAAGAAAAAACAAAATATAAAGAACTCGCCGAAAAATTACATTGCTCAACCAAAAAAATAAAAACCGAATACTTACCTTTTTTGAAAAATTTAATTAAATTATGAAAAAAGTTTTAATAATTATTCTTTTATTGTTTTCTTTAACTTTTTCTCAATCTTGGCTATCTGGCTGGCAATATAGAATTCCAATAACAATTAAAGAAAATAGTGGGAAAAATTTAACAGATTACCAAGTATTGATTACTTTAGATACTGCAAGTTTAATTTCTGCTGGAAAAATGAAAAGCGATTGTGGAGATATTAGATTTACTGATTCAGATGGAACAACTTTATTAAATTATTGGATTGAAAGTGGATGCAATTCAGCTAATACAAGAATTTGGATTAAAATTCCTAATATTCCTGCTTCTGGAACAAAAACTATTTATTTGTATTATGGAAATCCAAGTGCAAATAGTTTGAGCAACGGAGATTTAGTTTTTGATTTTTTTGATGATTTTGAAAGCTATGCAGACGGAAGCGATATAAATAATCAAGGTGGTTGGATAACAAAAAGAGTAGGAGGAACAGGAGAAGCAAAAGTTAGGCTAGTAAATGGAAGAAAACATTTACACCTCTCTTCAACTGATTCAGCAACTGCAGTTGTTCATCCAGTTTCTACAAATAATAGCGGATATGCAATAAGGTTGTATGAATTTGCAGATGATTGGGATGAAGCATTATTAATAGGTTTTTCTGATGGTAATACATTAGCAGATGGTCATCCTTATAATGGTTATGATGTAACATGGTGGGGATGGGGAGGTGGTACTTCAAGAATAAGGAAATGGGTAAATGGGGCTCAAACGTACTTAGCATCTATTTCAGATTCTGATTCAAATAATGTATATCATTTGTTGGAATTTGTTTGGATAGGAAGCAATCTTTATGCTTATAGGGATGGTATTTTAAAACTTTCAGCAAGTGATACTACTTTTAATTCTTTTTCTCATATTTATCTTGGTGAATGGGCTGGTAGTAGTAGATATATAGATTGGGTTTTAGTTAGAAAATACACTTCTCCAGAACCAACTTATACATTAGGAAGCGAAGAAATTTTTCAAACTCAGAGAATAAATATAACTATAAGTAATTGTTAGAGATTTAAAATAGTATTAACATCAAACATAAAAAGTTTATAAATTTTTTAATTATTCGAAAGATATTATACCTTTAACTAATAAGTAAAAAATTTATAAAACTCATATCACAAATAACAACGAAAGTTCTATTAATTTTTAACAATTTTTATTCAAAATAAAATTTATTTGAATAGTTAAAACGTTTAAAATTAAGTTTCTCTAAATATTTTATGGATGAGAATTTGCGAAAAATAAAAGAAATAATTCTAAACATAGCAAAAGAAATGAATATTGAAATATATAAAATAATACTATTTGGTTCAAGAGCAAGAGGTGATTACAGAGAAGATTCAGATTACGATTTATTAATTATTACAAAAGAAAAATTAGAAAAGGAAAAATATTGGGATTTTTATTCTAATTTATCAAAAAATTTAACTGAAAAAATAGAGGCTCCGATTGAAATTTTAGTAATAGATAAAAATGAGTTTGAAAAAAGAAAAAAATATAAAGGCTTTATATATTTTTGGGCAAATAAGGAGGGAATAATAATTTAAATGAAGAAAGATACAGAAGAGATTATAAAGTTAGCTGAAGATAATTTAGTTTCTGCAAAAAAGGTTTTAGAAATAGGTGTAAATAGAATTTCTTGTTTTTTGGCTCAGCAAGCTATAGAATTATTTCTTAAAGCCTTTTTAACAGAAAAGAATGTCTTTAATCCTAAAAAACATAAAACACATAATTTAAGATTCTTAATTAAAGAATGTAAAAAATTGGATAAAGATTTCGAAAGTTTAGAAGGTTTAAAAGAAATAGATAAAATTTCTAGTTATGCAGTTTTAGCTAGATATGATGCTAAGTTTAGCGAAGTTATTTCAGAGCAGGAAGCAAAAGAAGCAATAGAAATTGCAGAAAAAGTAAAAGAATTTGTCCTAAAAAAATTAAAATTATAGTTATGCCCACTCGCCAGCCTCTGGCTAGCTATGAGTCAAGCGAGCTTTGAAGCCAGAAGCACGAGGTGGGCAATAATAAATTTATTTTTTATTTTATGATAGATTATCATTGCCATTTAAGCGTAAAGGAATTTAAAGGAAAAGAAAATCCTTTAAGGAATAGAATAGAGGAATATAGAAAACATTTAAAGTTAATAATAGATTCTGTTGCTAGCATTGAAGATTTTGAAAGAGCAATAAGCTTAAAAGAAAAATATCCAGATTTTGTTTACATTTCTGCTGGCTTACATCCAATAGATAGTTTAGAAGTAAAAGAAAAAGAATTAGAAAATTACATGGAAAAAATTAAAGAAAATAGGGATAAAATAATTGCTATTGGAGAAATTGGTTTGGATTTTTATTGGATAAAAGAAAATAATAAAATTGAAAAATCAAAAGAAGTTTTTGTAGAAATGCTAAACTTTGCAAAAGAGCTAAAGTTGCCAATAGTTTTGCATGCTAGAAATGCAATAAAAGAAGTTTTAAAAATAATTATTGATAATGATATAAAAAATGCTGTTTTTCATTATTACGATGGAAAAGTTAAACTTGCAAAGGAAATAATAAAAGAAGGCTATTTTATTGGAATAAATAGTTATATTGCAAAAAATAATGCAATAAAGGCTGTTGCAAAAGAAATTCCTCTTGAATTTTTATTAAGCGAAACAGATTCGCCTTGGTGCGCTATAAATTCTGAATTTAATGAGCCGATTAACGTTAAAATTGTAATAGAAGAAATTTCAAAACTAAAAAATTTAAGTTTTGAAAAAGTAGAAAGTATTATAGATGAAAATACTTTAAAGTTTTTTAATCTAATCTAAACCTTGCAAACCCTCCAATAGCTCCTAAATTATAAAATTGTTTTCCTTCAGGAGTAGAAGTAGAAATAAAAATTACTTCAGTTCCGAAAGAATTTGCAGATTCAACTATTTTTTCATCGTAATTTTCAAAACTTATAACTTCCATTTGCGCTTTACAATTATCGCAAGTTTTATCTATTCTGCTTAAATAACCTTCAACTTCTTTTTCATATCCACAATTATTACATTTAAGCTTTATTTTTCCAAAATCAAAATCTTCAGAAATTAAAAGCTTTTCTAATGCTCCACTTTCTAAATATTTAATTGTATTTGAATAACCATAAACAACATTTTCATTTTTAGCAATTTTTGCAAAAAAATCGTTTAAAATATTTTTTTCTTTTGTAATAGAAGCTTCTTGCAAAACATCTTGACTTCTTTTAACTAGTTCTTCTAAGCCATACTCATCTGTATATCCAACATCCTTTACAGCAATTACTTTATTTTTTAACCTATAATCTAAATAATCTCCGTTTACAAATTCTTCTTTTGTTGGACCTGGACCACCAATTATTATTCCTTTAACATTTTCTTGCAAAAATATTTGAGAAGCTTTTTCTCCAATTTTCTTTAACCATTCATCTAAAGCTTGCTCTCTTATTCTTTTATACCTTTGCTGGCTCCAGCCACCTTTGCTTGTTTTGCTTGGAACATCAGATTCTTTATTAAAAACAGGAATAATATTTTTTCCTCTAAGAATTCCTATAGTTGCTTCTTTTGCATCTAGTACAATTAATCCATAAACATCTTTTTCTTTTAAAAGCTCTTTTAAAGGTTCAAGAACAAATTCTTGGTCGCAATGATAAAGCTTTACATTTAAAGGCTCTGGAGGCTCTATTATCCAAATTCTTATATCAGTTCTTCCTTCTTGCTGGCTAACATTTCCGCAAAATATTGCTAAACCGTTTGGTCCAATTTTCCTAATATTTTTTAATGCATTAGCTATTTTATCTAATGCATCTAAAACATTATTTCTTGTTTGGTCAGATTTAATATTTTTAGCAGTAGAAATTTCTGCAGCAATTTGATTAATAGCAGCATTTATATCATAGTTTGGAGGTAAATAATAAGAAATAAGCTCAGTCCTTCTGCCCCTAACATTTTCCAATTCCTTAATTATTTTTTTCAGCTTTATTTTTTCTTCCTCCATTTATTAATTAACTAAATATTAATTAATGGACAAAAAAGTATTAGAATATCAGTATTTTCATCAGCAGCTTAGAAATTTATTAGAATATTTAGAAACTTTGAAAAAATATTACGAAGAAATAATTAATACAATAGAAAGTTTAGAACTTTGCAAGCAAACTAATGATTTCTATGTAGATTTGGGCAACAACATTTTTGCAAGAATTAATTTACAAGAAAAAAAGTTTTTAGTAAATATAGGAGCTGGAATATTTTTAGAAAAAAGTTTAGAAGAAGCTTTAGAAATACTTAATAAAAGAAAGCAAGATGTAGAAAAGGAAATTCAAGAAACTAATGAAAATATTCAAATATTATACGATTATTTGAAAAAATTGGAAACTGAAATAAAGAATAAATAATTTAAATTATTAGGATTTATATGGTAAGTCAGAAAGTTTTAGATGCTTTGAAATCAATAGGACTAAACCTTTATGAAAGAAACCTTTATGTAGCTCTTTTAATGAAAGGTTCCGCTACAGCTGGAGAACTTGCTGATTTGGCAAAAGTTCCTAGGTCTAGAACATATGATACTTTAGAAAGCTTAGCAGATAAAGGCTTTGTTATAATTCAGCAAGGTAGGCCAGTAAGATTTATTGCTGTTGAGCCAGAAGAAGCACTAGAAAGATGGAAGAGAAGGTTTGAAGAAAAAATTAGAGAAATGCAGCAAAGAATAGATGAAATAAAGGCAAGCCCAGTATTAGAAGAACTAAAAAAGCTTTATAAACAAGGAATGGAAATGGTAAGTCCAGAAGATTTAACTGGAACACTTAGAGGAAAATTCTCATATTTAAATCATTTTGCTTCTTTGCTTAAAACTGCTAATAGAAGTTTAGAAGTACTTGCTGGAAGTGAAGTATTAAGAGAAATTTATGAAAGGTTTGCAGATTTGTTTGTTAAAGCAAAAGAAAGAAACGTTCAAATGAAGTTTGTTTTGAGAGATGAAAATGATAAAGAATTAATAGAAATGCTTAAAGCTTTTGGAGAAGTTAGAATAATAGATAAAAGTTATGCTCCAATAGAAGGAGATTTTGCAATAATAGATGAAAACAATTTAATAATAAATTTGACTCAGCCACAAATTCATGAAAGTAGTTATGTAGCTTTATGGACAAGAAGCAATAGAGTAACTCAAAATTTAATAAAGCCAGTATTTGATTTAATCTGGAAAAATTATTCTAAGCCTGCTTAATGTTTTCTTTTTTTAAGAAAAAGATAAAAGAATTTTTTAAAAATGTAAAGGAAAAAATTAGTAAAAAAATTAAAGAAGAAGTAAAAAAAGTAAAAAAGAAAATAGAGTATACAAAAATAAAGGAAGAAGATTTAAACGAAATATTATCTGAATTAGAAACTTCTTTAATAGAAGCCGATTGTAGCTATTCTACAAGCCAAAAGATAATAGAAGATTTAAAGAAAGAATTATTAGGTAAAGAAGTAAAAAAGAAGGAAGTAGAAAAAATTATAAAAGAAACTATAAGAAAAAGCCTTGAAGAAATTCTTAATTTTAAAATAGATTTTTTCGAAAAAATTGAAAAATCTAAAAAACCGGTTTTAATTTTATTCTTTGGATTTAATGGAAGCGGAAAAACAACTACTATAGCAAAGCTTGCAAATATTTTGAAGAAAAAATATAAAGTTTTGCTAGTTGCTGCAGATACTTTTAGAGCAGGTTCTATTGAGCAATTAAAGCAGCATGCAGAAAAATTAAAAGTAGATGTTTTTGAAAAAGGATATGGAATTGATCCAGCTGCAGTAATATATGAAGCTAAAAAAATTGCAGAAAACAAATATGATATAATACTTGCAGATACTGCTGGAAGAAGTCATACAAACAAGAATTTAATGGAAGAGCTTAAAAAAATTGTTAGAGTAAACAATCCAGATATAAAAATACTTGTAATGGATTCTTTAACTGGAAGCGATGTAATTAACCAGTTTAAATTCTTTAATGAAATAGCTCCAATAGATTATGTTATTTTTACTAAAGCAGATGTTAACGAAAAAGGAGGTAATATTTTGTCGATTGCTTACGAATTTAAAGTTCCAATCGCTTTTTTAGGTAAAGGCCAATCTTATGAAGATTTAGAGGTTTTCGATAAAGAAAAAATAATTAAAAACTTTATAGAGTAGATATAAAGTAAAAGACAATAATTATTATGTTTGGAATTTTTAAAAAGAAGGAAGAAAATCTTCAGTTTAAAGAGCAAAAAGAACTTTTAAGTGAACCTATTGCTTTAAAGGAGCAAAAAATTCCTTCTGAGCAAATTCAAATACCGATAGATAAAAGGATTGAAATTTTAGAGTCTAAAATAGAAAATTTGAAAATATATTTGGAAATGATAAATTCAAAACTAGACAGATTAGAAGCTTTATTAAAAGCAAAAGGTTTTGTTTAATGAAAATTTTAAAGGAGTTAAAAGGTAAAAATGTAGTTTTTAAAATTTTAAAAATAAATAAAAAAATTTATGATTTAGTTGAATATCCTTCTGTAGCAGTTATAATTCCAGTAATTGAAAACAAAATTTTGCTAGTAAAGCAATATAGAATACCTTTTAGAAGATATGTTTGGGAAGTTCCTGCAGGAAAAATTGAAAAGAAAGAAAAGCCGATAACTGCAGCAAAAAGAGAACTTCTAGAAGAAACAGGATATAAAGGAAAACTTAAATTTATAGGAAAGTTTTTAGTTAGTCCTGGAGTATCTAATGAAATTTTTTATTTTTTCTTAGCAACAAAGCTTAAAAAGATTGAAGATTTTAACAGAAAAGAAATAAAGGAAGTGAAAACTTTTGAAATAGATAAAGTTTTGGAAATTACTAATGATTTGAAAACAATTTTTTCAGTTTATTATTTGAAAAGTTTAAAAAACTTCAAATAAGTTTATAAGACGGTTTTTATATAGTTATAATTCAAAATTTTTCTAGATAATAATTAAATTCATACTTTTATGGAAATGGCTATCGGTAAAATGAAAAAGACATTTTTCCAGAAAATGTCCCAACTATAAGAACATTTATAAAATAATTAATTTAATATATTTCTAGCTATATAACAATTAAATTCATCCTTTTATAGAAATGGTTATTAAAAGTGTCATAAAATTAGGAAACTTTTTAAATAATTTTTCCTAAATTTATTATTATGTTTGATAAAGAATTTGTATTGGAGTATTTTAATGTATTGAAAGAAAGAATTGAAAAGGAAAAAATATTTGAAAGAGAACTTAATATTTCATTCGTTAAAAATAAAGTAGTATCATTAATTGGACCTAGAAGAGCCGGTAAAACTTACTATTTGTTAAATATGTTTAGAAAGAACAATGATTGTATTTACATGGATTTAGAGCATTCAGCATTTCAAAAAATTGAACATAAAGACCTTTTTGAAATAATAGCTTTATTTAGTGAATATTTTAGAAAAAAAATAAGAAAAGTTATTTTAGATGAGGTTCAAAATATAGCAGAGTGGGAAAGAGTAGTAAGAAGCTTGTTAGATAGCGGATACTATGTTTTAATTTCTGGTTCAACATCTAAACTTTCAAGTAAAGAAATTGCTACTCAATTAAGAGGAAGGGGTCTAAGTTATTTATTATTACCATTAAGTTTTAGAGAGTATATTTATTTTAATGGATTTAAAATAACGAAACATTTTTCTATTTCTGAAAAAATAAAGATATTTAGGCTGCTTAAAAAGTTTGTAGAATGGGGTGCATATCCAGAAATTTTAATTGAATGGAACAAAAAAGAAAAAATTTTAAAAGAGTATTTTGATACAATATTACAAAAAGATTTTATTGAAAGATTAAAAAAAGTTAATGTGTATGTTGCTAAGTTAGTTTTTGAATTTGTTTTCCAAAATTTTTCAAAAGAAATCAGTTTTAATAAAATTGCTAACTTCGTTTCTTCTCAGTTGAAAAAAGATGTAAAAAATATAGTATATGATTACCTTGAAAAACTTCCAGAAAGTCTCAACGTATTTTTTATAAAGAAATTTGAAAGTAAAGTATATGAAAGAGCATTAGGAAGAAAAGTTTATATATCTGATGTTGGTTTGACTAATGTTCTCAAATTTTCTAAAGATATTGGTAAAAGGATGGAAAACATTGTATTTTTAGAATTACTAAGAAAAACTAATGAAAAACCTTTAATGGAAATTTATTATTTCAAAGACTATCAGCAAAGAGAAGTAGACTTTGTTATTAAAGAAGGATTAAGCATAAAGCAACTTATTCAAGTTACTTATGCTTCGAATAAAGATGAAATAGATAAAAGAGAAATAAGGTCATTATTAAAAGCAAGTGAATTATTAAAATGCAAAGATTTATTAATAATTACTTGGGATTATGAAGATGAAATAAAAATTAACAATAAAACAATTAAATTCATACCTTTATGGAAATGGTTATTAAAGATTTAATTATTTAATTATGCTGACTAAAGATGGAAAATATTTGTTTTTAGTTTTTGACCATTGTATAGAGCATGGAGCATATAAGTATGAAATAGATTTAAATCCTAAAAGAATAGCTAGAATTGCTGAAAAAGGGAAAGCGGATGCTTTAATAATTCCTTTGGGAAGTTTTAATTATTCAAAGCCTAAAATAAAAACAATAATTAAAGTTACAGGAAAAACTGAATTGGCTGAAGAAGAAAATCAAATTCAATCAGTGATAACTTTTGTTGATGAATTAAAAAGTAAAAATATTGTAGGAATTGCTGCAACAGTTTACGTTGGGCACAAATATGAATATTTGATGCTTGAAAATTTTGCAAAATTAAGAATGGAAGCAAGAAAAAGAAAATTATTAGTTACTGGATTTTTTTATCCTCGAACAAAAAAATTTGATAAATATAGCTACGAAGCAATAAGCTATTCAGCAAGATTAGGTTGTGAACTAGATGCAGATATAATAAAAACTTATTATACTGGCTCTAAAGAAAGTTTTGAAAAAATTGTTAAGAAATGCTTTAAGCCTATAGTAATTGCTGGAGGTCCAAAAGTTGAAGAAGATGAATTTTTAAAAGCTGTTAAAGAAGCAATAGATGCTGGAGCTTCTGGAATTGCAGTTGGTAGAAATGTTTGGGAAAGGGAAGATGAAGAAGCAATAGAATTATTAAAAGCTTTAAGAGAAATTGTTCATTCTTAAATTTTTGAAAAAATAATTTTCCCCTCTTTTATCTATTAATTTAAAATTTTTCAATTTTTTAAGAACACTTTTCTCTTTAATTTCTATCATTAAATAATCTGTTATTTTTAAGCTTTTCTTCATCCCTTCAATTGCAACTTTTTCATAACCTTCAATATCTATTTTCAAAAAATTGATTTTTTCAATTTTTTCATCTTTAATTATTTTATCCAATTTTTCAACTTTAACTTTTATTTTTTCTGTATAATTTTCTGATAAAAATGATGCCCTTCCATAATCTTTTTCTTCAATTTTTATTTTTTGGAAGCCGTTTTTATTTCCTACAGCTTTTTCAATTATTTTTATGTTATTACAATTATTAAGCCTAGAATTTATTTTTAAAATTTCTGTGCAATATTTTAATGGTTCTATAGCAATTACTTTTTTGCAAAATTTTGATGCTCTAATAGAATAACCTCCAACATTAGCTCCTACATCTACAAAATTCCTTTAATATTCGGATAAAACCAATTTTCTAGTTCATATTTTTCTCCAATTAATAAGGATAAAGTTATGTCGCTAGTTTTAGGTCTAATGAAAAAATAAAAATTATCCCAAGTTTTTATTATAAAAGGTTTTTTAGAGTCAATGTATAATCCAACACTTTTTCCAATGCTTTTACCTTTTAGAAAATTTATTCCATATTTTACAAGCCCTTTTAGTAATAAAAATTTAAAGTCGGCTGAAGATTTAATTTTTGTTAGATAGTTATGAGCTTCAACTAAATATTCTATCATAATTTTATGGTTAGAAAGTATAAAAAAGTTGAAAATAAATGTGCTGTTTGCGGAAAGGAAGTTGGAAAATTTAAAATTGAAGATGGTAAAGTTGAAATAGTTGAAAATAAATTGTTGGGAACTTTTGTAAAATTGAAAGGTAAAGCACATTTAAAAGTAATTTGTAAACTTTGTCAAAAAGATTTAGATAAAAAAGGTATAAGTTATTTAGAAGTTATTAAGGGGTAATTTTATGGTAAAAATTTCTTGCCTAATTTTTTCAATAAATGAGTATGAGCTAATTAGGCAAAAAATAAATTTGCTTTATCCCTATTTCGATGAAATAGTAATAATTGATTCTTCTACTGATAAACTCCAGAAAAAACTAATGAAAAGATTGGAAAATAAAAAGGTTAGAGTTGTTTGGCTTCCTCCATTAGGAATGGCTGATTTTTTCTATTACATTGGAATAAAAGAATGTAAAGGAAAATGGATTCTTTTATTGGATTCTGACGATACTCCAAATAAAAAGCTTTTGAAAAGTTTGAAAAAGCTGACTAAGGGAATATATGATGCTTATAGAATAAACAGAGGGAATTATCTTATAAGGTTCTTTAAAAAAGAGAGTGCATATCCTACTGGAATAATTCATTGGGTTATGATGGCTAAAGGTAAGGTTAAAAACTTAGATGATAGCTATAAAATAATTTCTGAAAGAAAGAGAAGCTTAGAAGAATTTAAAAGAGTGTATTTAAAACATGTCTTAATTGATGCAATTCAAAATCCTTTAAAAATTTTGATGTTTGAGAAAATAGAAAAAGAAAAGCTGGAAGAGCCAAAAAATACTTTATCAAAACTTTATGATTCTATGCTTAAAAAAGTTAGAAAAGTATTGAAACTTTTTCCGCTTTCAATTTCAGTAGTTTTTTATAATTTGTTTCTTTTCTTCACTTTAATATCATTCAGTAGAAGTCCTGTTTATAGCCTCTATCCTTTTGCTATTTTAAGGTATTATTTATCGAATCCAGCTAAATATATATTAGCTTCAAAGCTAATGTATAAGTACGGAGTGTATAAATTCTTGGATCTAGATTCTAAGTATAAGCTGTTGAAAAATGCTAAAAAGTTAAAATTTGGAAACAACGGTTTAGAAAACTTTTTAAAACTTTTGGAATATAAACTGAAATATGGACTTACTTCTAGTAGTTCCAAGCTTTAATGTTGAAAAGTTTAAAGGATTAGCGAGATATTCTTTAGAGCTTTATAAAAGAATAAAGAATAAAATTGATGTTGAGGTTTATCAAGTTTATGAACCAAAAAAAGATTATTTAGCAAATTTAAGCAAAGTTCCTTTAAAGCAATTATTAAGTAAGGCTAAAGTTATTCATTCTACAGTTCCAGAAAGCGGTGCTTTTTTGGGCTATATTTCTAAGCTTAGAAGTAAAAAAACTATTGTAACTTTCCATGACTTAATTCCTTTAAAAGATGCTGTAAAGCTTAAATTTAGGTTTCAAGAGTTTATTAAACTTTACACTACTTTCATGTGGAAAAATGCTACTAAATCAAATATTGTTGTTGCTCAATCTTCTCAAACTGCTCAAGAAGTTGAAAAGGTTTTTAAAAGGAAAGTTGATTATATAATTCCTCCTGGAGTAGATAAAAAGTTCAAGCCTAAAAAAGTAAAAAAAGAAAAAATAACTTTGGGATTTTTTGCAAATTTTAGCTATAGAAAAGGATTAGATAAAGCAATAGAAGTTTTTAAAATTGTTAAGAAAAAGTATGATGTAAAGTTAATAATTGCTGGGGGAGAGCTTCAAACTCTATATCAAAGGCAGTTTAATGTTTATGAATTAACGAAAGGATTAAAAGATGTTGAAATTGTTGGATATGTTCCAGAAGAAAAAATTGTCGATTTATATAATTCTTTCGATTTCTATTTATTTCCAAGTATTTCAGAAGGCTTTGGAATTCCAATTTTAGAAGCTCAAGCTTGCGGAATTCCTACTTTAGTTTTTGAATGGGCAAGAATCCCTAAAGAAGTAATCGAAAAAGCCATAAAATGTAAAGATGTTAATGATATGGCTAAAAAGATAATGCATTTGATTGAAAATAAGGAAGAATATGAAAAAATAAGAAGAGAAGGGATGAAATATTCTAAAAAATTTGATTGGGATAAAAGTGCTAAAAAATATTTGGATATATATTTAGAACAAATTTAATTTTCTTATATGAGTTTATTAATAATTTCTTATCCTTTTGGAAGTGTTCTAGGTGGGGGTTCTAAGAGAGCTTTTTATGTTCTAAAAGAATTTATTAAGAAGATAGACGTAAAAGTTTTTGTTCCTTTTAGAGCTATTTTAGAAGTTTATTTACTATCAAGAAAAAATTCAAAAATTTTACCTATCACTTTAAAAAATCTTAAATATCTAGAAAAGAAAGGTGTTGAATTTTTTCCTCAAACATTTGAATATTTAGAAAATGAAAGGTTAGTAGAATTTTTCTTTAACAAATTCTTGCAAAATAAATTTGACTTATTTACTTACTTAATTAACTTAGATTATTTTGAAAAAGTTTATCTAGAAAAACATAAAATTGAGGAGGAAAAATTTGAATTTATATATACTCCTCATGAAACTTTTGAATTTATATATACAACTTATTTATTTTCAAAAAAGCTAAATCTTAAATGTTCTTTTCTCTTTCAGGCAGAGCCATTCTTTAGAATATCTCACTTTTATAGATTATTTAAATTTAGAAAAGTCAATACTTTAATTTCTTATTTTTTAGGTAGGAAATCAAAAGAAATTCTTAGTAAAATGATTAAAGAAAATAGAATAAATAAAATAATTTTAGTTTCTCTTGCACCAAAGATACTTTCTGGTTTTAAATTCCAAAATACTAAAGTATTAACTCCTGCAAATGCTTTTGATAAAAAGCTATTAAAATATAGAAAATTTAAAAAAGAAAATTATTTAGTATTTTTTGCTAGATTGGTTCCGGAAAAAGGAATTTACGAAATTCCAATAGTAGCAAGAAAATTAAAAGAAGTAGGATTTAAAGAAAAAATTCTTATATTTGGAAATTTCCCAAATAAAGAAATAGAAAAAAACTTTTACAAATTGGTAGAAAAGAATAAGGTTGATGATATTATAGAATTAAAAGGTTTTGACGAAAAAACACTATACAAATATGTTTCAAAGGCAAAAGCGTTAATTTACCCTTCTCATCAAGATTCATTTTCTTTAGTAGTTTTAGAAACATTAGCTTTAGGAACTTCGGTAGTTGCTTATAATATACCAGCAATAATTTCGGTTTATAGGAATTTAAAGCCAGTTAAAATAGTAAGAGAAGGTAATATTGAACAAATGGTGAGCGAATTATTAAATATATTAAACCAAGATGATGGAAAATATTTAGAAGAACATATGAGTATTAATAATTTTTTAGAATTACATTCTAGCTGGAAAAAAGTTGCTGAAGCAGAACTAAATGAACTATTTTCTTGAAAACGAAAAAATAAGAAGTTCTGGAGGATTATAATAGTAAATCTTTTTTAAATAAAAACCATTCTTTATAAAATTTTTACATAGTTTTTTCGAAATTTCAAAAGAATGAGATTCTATAATCCATCTTGGAATTTTTTTAATTAATTTATCATCAATATCTAATAAGAATTTTTCACAACCTTCACAATCAACTTTCATTAAATAGCAATTTTCTTTTACAGCTTTTCTGATAACTTTTTCAAAACTAATACACTTAACTTTAATCTTTTTTAAATTTTCTCTTTTGTTTTCTAAAAGAGATAAATCTCCACCACCTATTTTTTCCTCTTCTACAAAGAAAGTTAGATTTCCATCTTTACTACAAACAGCATAAGGATAAATTTCACAATTAATTTTAAACTTATCTATTATTCTCTTAGCGGATTTAACATTCTCGATTATCGGCTCATATGCTATAATTTTTTTGGCTCCAAAGTTGTGAAATAATAAAATAGAATCTCCTTTCCATGAACCCACATCTACAATTACTTTATTTTTTAATTCATTAGTAGAAATCATTTTAGTGTAATCTAAACAAACTGTTGCTATTTTACCTTTTAATAACAATTTTGGGCTTATTTCATCTATTATAAAATTAATTATCTCATAAAAATTCAATAAATCACTTTTTATCTTAAACTTTCTTTTTCTATTAAAATGCATTAAAATAAACTTAAATACATCAAAGATAGAAGTTTCGTATTTAAGCAATTTTATTTCTTCCAAGACAGAGGAAAACAAATTTAAGATTCTGTGCGGGTTCATAAATTACTATAAATATTTATCATTTATTTCTATTTCTTTCAAAACATAAAACTCATCTTATGAAATCTTTACTTCAGTTTTCAGTATTAACTTTAATTCTTTTGCTTAGCTTTTCAACTTTTCATGAATTAGGACATGCATTTTTTGCAACTTTAAACAAATGTAAAGCAACTTCAATAATTTTTGAAGAAAAAATAAATACTTACACAATAGTTAAATGCAATGAAAACTTTTCTATTTTAATACTTTTTGGAGGATTAATTTTTACTTTATTTCTTTCACTTTTATTATTATCTTTTGGAAAATCTTATTTTATTCTTTCTTTAGCTTTATCAATATTATTGGCAGCAGATGATTTATCAATTTTTATTAACCCAACTTTAATTTATATTTTTTCACTATTTTTAATTTCTTTTTCTTTTAAAGAATTTAATAAAAAACGAATTTAAATTTAATTGGTAAATCTTTTCTATCTTTAGTTTTAAATCCACAAAGCTTGCAATAATAATATTCAATTATTTTTTCTCCCTTTAAATTTAAAGAATATTTTTCAGAAAAAGGATTTCCACAAACAGGACAATTTTCTTGAAAATCATCTTTTCTAGTAACATAAAAAACTTTTGCTCCAAGCTTTATCAAAATTCTTCTAATTTTTTTAATATTGGGCAAGGCTTTATCAGTTCTTTTTTTAATTTCTTTAATTAAAAGGCCTTGACTTTTAATAACTTTATGCTCTTTAATTATTTCTTCCAATATTTTTCTTAACTCGCTTTCTTCTATTTTCTTCTTTCTTCTAGCTTTTTTTAGTTTTTCAATTTTTACAAAAAATTTTAAATCCCTTTTCACAATTAATTTTTAATTTTAAACTTTTTCAATAGAGTTATTTGTAAAAACTTAAAAAAAGGTTAGACTTCCTATAACTAATAAATTTCAATTCACTTTAAAAAAGGTTAGACCAAAATTAAGGTGCACTTAAATTTTGGTAAAAACTTTTATGAAGAAAACAAATTTATAATTAGCCTATATACTTAAGCTTTCTTTCATTCCTTTTCATTATTCTAATGTATTTTCTTAAAAGCTTTTCAGCAAATTCTTCTATTTCATCTTTTTTCTTCTTTTTTGCCATAATTATCCAATATATTTTTCTTTTCTTTCTTTTTCTTCAATTAATCTTTTTTTCATCCTTTCTTCAAATCTCTTATAAAATTCAATCATTTCTTTTGAAATAGATGGTTTAACTTTTTCTAATGCAATTTCAAAATGCTTCATTCTAACTTCTTTTGGATCTTTGTTTTTCTCTATAGCTTCTCTTAATGCAAGAATTGCAGCCTCTCTTACTAATGCTTCCAAATCTGCTCCACTATAATTTTCAGTCTTTCTTGCTATTTCTTTTAAATCAACATCTTTTGCTAAAGGAACGTTTCTAGTATGAATTTTTAGAATTTCTAATCTAGCTTTTTCATCTGGAGGAGGAACATATATTAATCTATCAAACCTTCCAGGCCTTAATATTGCTGGGTCCAAAATATCTGGCCTATTTGTCGCAGCAATTACAACAACATCTTTTAATTCTTGAATTCCGCTCATTTCAGTTAACAATTGTGCAACAACGTTTTCAGTTACTCTTGTTCCAACTTCTAATCCTCTCATTGGAGCAATTGCATCAATTTCATCAATAAATATTACGCAAGGAGCAACTTCCCTAGCTTTTCTAAATATTTCTCTTATCATTCGCTCAGATTCGCCAACAAATTTACTGTTATGTAGTAACAATGGATAATATCCCCCAACGAAAATTCCGTCTTCAGTTTCCAAATCATACATAAATCTTGGCTCAGCCTTTTCTTTTTTAACTATTCTTGTCCAAAGTATAGGACTTTCTACTATAAACTTTAAGACTTTTAAATCATTCTCTTTAACAAACTTCTCTAGAACTTTTATCATATTTCTTAATCTTTTTAGTCTTGCTTTTGTCCTTTTAGAAATTACTGCTTCAAACAAACCTTCTGGTAATTCTTTTTCATACCTTAAATTATACTTGTTTTTTAATTCCCTTAATATTGAAGAGACATCTGGAACTATTAATCTCGCATTATAATATTTTCTTTTTCTAAAACTTCTTTTTTCTCCAAAAACTTTTTCTAAAAATTCTTTTATATCCTCTTCTCCATAAATACTTACAAAATATGCATTGCTTTTCCAAACTCTATGCCTAATTCCTAATATTGTTAATAAATAAGATACTCCTCTAGCAAGGTTTTTACTCATAGTTCCAAGTTCTATTTTTGTTTTTCTGATATGGCCATCTCCTCTGTATAATCCTTTTAAGAAAGCAGAAATTATTTTTTCATTAGCCTTAAAAATTATAGAAGGAACTTTAACTTTTCTAGCTTTTCTTTCTAAGTTTTGCTCAAAAATTTTTTCTAGAAAAACTATTAGCGGCATGGAATGTACAATTACTCTTTTTCCTTTTCTATCAACTTTTATTCTTTCTTTATCTACAAAAATGGAGAAAAGTTCAACAATTCTTTTAATATTTTCTTCATTTCCATTACAAATATAAACAGTTTTCTTTTCTTTGCTAATACTACCTTCTGCTGCAAACCATCCTAAGAATTCTGCAACATCTTCATTCAACTTTTTTGGTAATCTAGTAATAGATTTTGAAGAAAATATTTTAACATAATAATAGTCTTCATCTTCTTTAACTATTCTTAAGTGTTTGTACTTCGGAACTTCTAGATTAATTTCTAGATTAAAGCTCGGTATCTTAACTGGATAGGCAATATAATCTCCTTCTTCCAATTCACCAGCTCTTATCCATTTTATTTCATTATTTTTATATGCTAAAAATGGCTGATTTGCAGATACTATTATTTCTTGAGAATTCTTTTCTATTTTGAGTTTTATAACATTTTCAACAAAAAGTTTATAAACTTTTTTTACTCTAGTTTTATTATTCAAGGAAGGAACTAAAATTTCTTTTTTAGGAACTAAAATTTCTAGGTTTTTATCTTTTATAACTTCTGAAAATTCTTTTACTTTTTCATAGAATTTACTTATTTTTTCTAATCCGCATAAACTTGAAATTATTGGTACATTACCATCTAAACAAAATATTTCTGGGCCTTTAATTGCAATAAAGTTAGCACCACTTTCTGTCGCAACAGCTTTTGCTAATAATGTTTTTCCTGTTCCAGGAGGACCATAAAGCAAAATTCCTCTTGGCGGCTTAATTCCGAGAGCTTCATAATACTTTCTATATTTTAATGGCCATTCAACAGCTTCTCTTAATGCTTGCTTAACTTCTTCTAATCCACCAATATCTTGCCATCTAACTTTTGGAACTTCAACAAAAACCTCTCTCATTGCGCTTGGTTGAACAATTTTTAATGCATATTCAAAATCTTCTTTAGTAACAAAAAGCTTTTCAAGAACTTCTTTTGGAATTTCCTCTTCTTCTTTAAACTTTTGAATTTCTGGTAATGCTCTTCTTAATGCATGCATTGCAGCTTCTCTAGCTAAAGCAGCTAAATCAGCACCAACATAGCCATGAGTAATTTCAGCTAACCATCTTAACATTTTCTCTCTTAATTTCTTTTCAATTTGAGGAGCTTCTTTTTCAAGCTCTTTATAAATAAACATTCTTATTTCATTTTCATCTTTTAATTCTTCAACTTTTTTAATTAAATCTTCTCTATTCATTTCTTTTAATTCTTCAATTACATAGTGCTTTACAAAAGGATTAATTGGCATGTTTCTAGTATGAATTACTAATATTTCATACCTTCCATTAACATCTGGTGGAGGAACTTCAATTTCTCTATCAAACCTTCCAGGCCTTCTTAATGCTGGGTCTAAAGCATTCGGTCTATTAGTTGCTCCAATAACTATTACTCTTCCTCTTTCTTTTAACCCATCCATTAAAGCCAGAAGCTGAGCAACAATTCTTTTTTCTACTTCTCCAACAACTTCTTCTCTTTTCGGAGCAATTGCATCAATTTCATCAATAAAAATTATTGAAGGAGCATTTTTAGAAGCTTCTTCAAATATATCTCTTAATTTCTTTTCGCTTTCCCCAAACCATTTACTTGTAACTTCAGGACCGCTAATAGATATAAAATATGCTCCACTTTCATTTGCAACAGCTTTTGCTAATAATGTTTTTCCTGTTCCTGGAGGACCGTAAAGCAAAACTCCTTTTGGAGGATCAATTCCCAATCTTTCAAAAACTTCTGGATGTCTTATTGGTAATTCTATCATTTCCCTAAGTTTTTGTTTAACTTCTTGTAAATCGCCAATATCTTCCCAAGTAACTCTTGGAATTCCTCTTTCTTCAATTTCCAATGCTTTTGGTCTTTCTCTTAATAATTCTATAACAGTATTTTCTGTAACAACAACTATTCCGCTTGGCTCTGTATTAACAACATAAAGCCTTACTTGAGGAAAAGGTGAAAAGAAGAAATCTTCAATATCAAAACCAAAAAGTGCTTCTAAAAATTCATCTCTTCTAGAAACAGGATTAGGAACAATTATATCTCCTTTAACTAAAGGCCTTCTTAATAAACTTTGCTTTAAATAATGAGGATGAGCAGTAATTATTTTTGCTTCAGCAGGAGCTAATACAACTTTTTTTGCTTCTTTTACTTCAGCTTTTCTTACTGTAACAAATTCTCCAACAGCAACTCCTGCATTTCTTCTAGTAATTCCATCCATTCTTATTATATCTAAGCCGATATCTGCAGGATAAGCTTTTAATGCAATTGCAGCAGTTTTCCTTTTTCCTTCAATTTCAACAATTTCCCCCTCTCTTACTCCAATTTTTACTAAATTATTTAAATCTATTCTTACTAATCCTCTAAAAGCTTCTTCTTTAGCAGTTAATTCTCCGACTCTTAACTTTAGCTCCATATATAAACTAATCTAATTTATTTATTAAATTTAATTTTTATTTATTAAATTTAATTAGCTTTGAGAAAAGCAATTTAATTATTTTAACTTTCGGTTTAGTAAGCCTTACTGATATAATTATATGAATTTTTGGTCATGCTCAAAAATTTTAGAATTACTTTTTATTCTCTTTAGAATTAAGCAAGCTTAGTTTTTCATAAAGTTCTTTTCCTATTTCATTTTCTTTCGCTTTTATATTTTCAAGAATTTCTATTAATACTTTTTTAGCTTCTTCAATTACTTGTTCTTTTCTAATTTTTCCTTCCATTATTTCATCAAGCTTTTTTTCCAAACTTCTAGTTAATTCAACACTAATTATTTGGGGAGCAAATTTTTGCATTATTTCAATAACAGCTTTTCCTAATTCTGTTATTCTCATTTTTTCGCCTTCAACATACTTTCTATCGAATAAAGTTTTAACTATTTCAGCTCTAGTAGCTTTTGTTCCTAAGTTTAAATTTTCAAGTTCTTTAATTAAAGAAGCTCTTGTATATCTAGCTGGAGCTTTTGTTTTTTCTTTTAATATTTTAACTTCTTTTACTTTAACTAATTCATTAATTTTTAGCTCTGGAAATTCATCTTCTTTTATATCTAAAAACTTTTTATAAATTGAAAACCAATTTTCTTGAATTGTTTTATAAAAAGTGTTCGAAAATTTTAAATTAAAAATGCTAAGAGTAATACTTAATTTTTTTCTAATTGCTGGCTTTGATAAGCAAACTAGAAATCTTCTTGCAATTAAATCGTAAATCATTATTTCATGCTTACTTAATTTTGAAAAATCTGGAATTTCTTCAGTAGGAATTATTGCTGGATGCGCAGGATCATCTTTTTCTCCTTCATAAACAGTTAATTCTTTAGATAAAATTTCGGAAACAAAATTTTTGTAAAAAGGAATTTTTTCTAAAGCTTTTAAAATTGGAATTGGATTAACATTTTTTAATTTTTGACTAGAAGATCTAGGATAAGAAATATAACCTTTTAAATATAAACTTTCTGCAATTTTTAAAGTATATTCTGGCTTAAATCCGAAAATAGAATAAGCTTCAACTTGCAAGCTAGTAGTATCAAAAGGAAATAGTGGAAAAACTTTAAAATAATCTTCATAAATTTTTTCAACTTTTAAATAATTGTTTAAAACTATTTTTGCAATTCTTTGTGCTTCTTCAAAATTTTTTATTTTCTCTTTTTCATACCAAAACTCAAAAACTTTTCCATTTTTTTCAATTAAAACTTTTATTTTATAATAAATTTCGGGAACAAAATTTTCAATTTCTTTTTCTCTCAAATAAACTAAATATAATGCTGGCCCTTGAACTCTTCCTATAGATAAAATTTTTCTTTCATTGCTAACTTTTCTTAAGCTTATCATTAATGCTCTAGAAAGGTTAATACCCCATAACCAATCTATTATATGCCTAGCAATTCCAGCTTCAGCTTGCAAATAATCAACCTCTTGCAAATTATAGAATGCTTTTTTTAATTCACTAGAAGTTAAAGTGCTAAACTTCATTCTTTTAGCAGGCTTTTTGCAAAGAAAATCTACAATATTTTTCCCTATTACTGCTCCTTCAATATCATAATCTGTTGCAATTATTACAAAATTTACATCTTTTGCTAATTGTTCAATTACTCTTGCAAATTTTTTGTAAGTACTTTCATCTTTTAAAACCCATTTTACTTCAAAAACAGGATATTTAAATTCTTTTTCAATAGCTTCTAAAGTAAATAAGTGTCCTAAAGCAGAAGCAACATAATAAATATTTCCGTTTTGAAATGCAACAAAATAAGGGACTTTATTAACAAAAACTTTTTTTGGCCTTTCAAACAAAGAATATGCTATTTTTCTCATTGCACTAGGTTTTTCTGCAAGAATTAATACTTTCATTAAATAATTTAAACTTCTTTCATTACATCAATAAATTTTTTATAATATTCGAATTCTTCATAAGAAACTAAGTGAATTTGAAAAATAAAAGAATAATTTATTCCTTCTTTTATTTTTCTCTTTATTTTAACTCTTTCTCCAGCAGTTTTGTTTTTTACTTCATCGCTTACAATTAAAATATCTATATCACTCCAATAAGGTTTAAAATTTCCTTTTACATAACTTCCAAAAACATAAACTTTCGCATCTTTTAAAATCTTTTTTGCGTTTTCAGAAATTTTCTTTATGTTTTTTTCAGCATTTTCAACAGCTTTTTCTCTCAATTCAATAAACTTTTTTGCTAACTTAAAAGCTTCCATAATTCTTCAGCAAACTTCTTTGCTTTTAAACATTCTTCTTTTGAAAAGCTTAATGGTAAGTATCTAGAAGAAATATAAGCTTCTTCTAAGTTTTCAATTTCGTTTTTATATTTTTCTTTTAGTTCTTTAATTTTTTCAATTTTATCAGATAAAAAATCTAAAAGAATAGAAATTTCATGAGTTTTTGGAAATTCTATGCCAAATTCTAGTATTTTTGATTTTAAAAGTAATTGTATGCTTTGTTCGAAATTAAACATTGCCAAATCATAGTCTTCATTTTTTAATCTTTCCAAAGCAATATCATAAAAACTTTTGGCTCTTTGCTTTAATTTTTGAATAAATTTTTCCATAATTAACTTATGCTAGAAATATTGATATTTTGCTTTTTAGGTAGCTTATTAGGTTTTTTAAGCGGTTTAATCCCTTCTTTGCACCAAAATTTAATAATTCCTCTATTAATTACTCTTTTTATCGATAAACATTTGGCATTTTCATTTCTAATTTCTCTAGCAATAGCTCAAAACTTTGGAAACTTTATTTCTTCTTTATTATTTTCCTCTCCCCCAGAAGAAATTTCACTATCTTTATTACCTTCTCAAAGGCTTGCAAAAAAGAATAGACTTTTCGAAGCATATAAAATAAGCTTGCTTTCAGTTTTTTCAATTCCAATTTCTGTTTTAATTGCTTTTTTATTTTCAAATTTTTTAGCCAAATTTTATCAATATTTAGAAATTTTTATTGCACCTCTATTGCTTTACTTTTTATCCTTAATTTTTTATCAAGAAGAAAAGAAACTTTTATCTTTAATAATTTTCTTTATAAGCGGAATTTTTGGAATTTTTGCTTTTAACTTTTTAGAATTTAATAAAGCAATACTAGCAATGTTTTCTGGCTTTTTTGCAATGCCAAATATAATAATTAATATTTTGTTTCCTTCAGAAATTTTGAAAAAACAAGAAGAAGTTGAAATAGAAATGGATAAATTTGATATATTTAAGGGAATTTCTTTGGGAATTTTTGGAGGAATAATAAGCGGATTGCTTCCATCTTTAGGTCCATCTCAAATTTTGCTAACTTTCCAAAGTTTTTTGAATGATAAAGTTTTTATTTTAGCTAGTAGCAGTATGTTCTTTTCAAACGAAATTTTTTCTTTAACAAATTCTTATACTATTGAAAATCCAAGAAGCGGATTAGCAGTTTATTTAACTCAAAAATTTGGAAAGTTTGAATATGAAGATTTTATAATTTCTTTAGTTTCAATTTTATTAGCTTCTTCTTTTGGAATAATTTTTTCCATTTTTGTATTTTCAAAAATTTTTAATTTAGTTAAAAATTTAAACTACAGATTTTTAAACACCTTAATTTTTTCAATAATAGTTCTAATAGTTTTAATTTTTTCTGGCTTAGAAGGCTTACTAATTCTTTTTATTTCAACTTCTTTAGCTTTACTAACAATTTTATTAGAAGTTAAAAGAAGCTACTTAATAGGCTCTTTAACCTTTTCAACACTTTTAATTTATTCAAAAACTTATCCTTACTTATTAATGTTTTTGAACTTATAATTATGTGTGACTTAACAGCTTTGCAAAGATATTTATCTAGAAAATTCAAAATCAAACTATAAAATTGATTCAAAAATAGTAAAAGAAATAATGAGTTCTTATAATTTAGTTTTAACAGTTTTAGTTCTTTCTTCTTCATATAAAAAGCAGAAATAATAATTCTTTATGAGCATCGAAGAGCTTGAAAAAGAATTGGAAGAATTAGAGCTAAAAAAAGAGGAAAAAGAAGTTGTAAAAGAGAAAGTAATTCCTAAAGTTGTAAAGTTTACTCAAGAAATACTTAATAACTATGGAGATATAATTAAGGCTGTAAGCGTTTTTGGTTCTGCAGCTAGAGGAAAAATGAAAGAAAAAAGTGATATAGATGTGTGGGTAATAATTGATGATACTAGCCCTAAATTTTCTAAAGATGTAGAAGCTTTGAGAGATAATATAAGAATTTTAGGAGCATCTTTTGGTTTGCACGTTCAAGTAAGCTTTATTACAGAATTTTGGAGCTTAATAAGGTTTGGTTCTCCAGAGCTAGTAAATTATTTAAGGTATGGCTTAATAATTTACGATAGCGGCTTTTTAAAGCCTACGCAAAGAATGTTAAGGTTTGGATTAATTCCTCCAAGCGAAGAAGCTATAGAACTTAAAGAAAAATCTGCAAGCCTAAAAATTAAAAAATTTATTGAAGATATAAAGTCTATGATTTTTGAGTTAAGATATGCAGCTACAGATGCATGCCAAAGCGTTATAATGAAAGTTTACAAATATATTCCAGACCCAAAATCTATTCCAGAATATTTAAAGAAATTGGTTCAAGATGGAAAGCTTGAAGAAGAGTATGTAAACAAATATGTAGAATTGGATAAGCTATGGAAAGATATTGAGCATGAAATTATTAAAGATGTTAGCTTAGAGCATTTAAATAAAGCTTATAATCTTGCAAAAGAAATAATTGAAAGAATGAAAAATGTTAACTAGAGAACAAAGAATTGAAATAGCTAGAAAATTTGCAAGGAAGCTAATAGAAAAATTTGGAAATATTGTTAAATCTGTTGTAGTTTTTGGTTCAACTGTTAGAGGAGAAATAAAAGAAAGGAGCGATATAGATATTTTAATAATAATAGATGATACTTCAATGAAATGGTGTCCAAATTGTAAAGAATTAATAGTAGATGTTGAAAATGCATATTCTAATTGTCCAAAATGTAATACAAAATTAGAACCAGTTCCAGAAGAATATATAGAAAAGCTTGATGAAGAGTTTGAAAAAATTGCAAAAGAAATTGATGAAGCAAAAATTAAAATAAAAGAAGATGGAATAGAAAAAATTGTAAATTTAATTTCTTTGCAACCAGCATATCTTTTAACAGAATTTTGGGATTATGTAAGACAAGGCCATCCAATAGTTTACAATTTTATAAAGGATGGACTAGCAGTTTACGATATAGGCTTTTTTAAACCTTTGCAAAAATTATGGTTACTAGGAAAAATTCCAACAACAAGAGAAGCAATAGAAAAATACTTAGAAGAAGCTCCTAAAAAAATTATAAGAGCAAAAAGCGTAAAACTTCTTCAAATTGCAGAAGATTGCTTTTATGCAATAGTTAATTCTGCTCAAGCAGTTTTAATGTTTTTAGGAAAGCATCCACCAGCACCTTCAGTTTTATATCAAGAATTTAAAAAGGCATTAGTAGATACTGGAATAGTTGAAGAAGAGTATGCTCAATGGATCAATGAAATAGTAGAATTGAGAAAAAAGATTGAGCATCAAGAAATTAGAGAAATAGATGGAAATACAGTTGATTTGTGGATAGAAAGAGCTGAAAAGTTTGTTAGAAAAATGATTGCTTTATTAAGTGTGCTAGAAATTAAGAAAGTTGCTGGAATAATTTCTAAAACTAAAGAAGTTTCTGATGAACTAATGAAAAGGGCATTAAAAGAGCTAAATGTACAATTTGATGAATCTACATTTTTTGAAAAGTTTAAAAAAGAGTTTATTGATAAAAACTTAATTCCAAAAGATTATTTGAACGTTCTTAACAGAGTAAACGAGCTATATACTTTATTAAAAACTGGAAAGCTTGAAAAAATTGATTTCAAAGAAGTTTATGAATTAAGGGAAAATGTAAGATTTTTAATAAGGGATGTAGCAAAAGTATTAAAGAATTTGAAAAAAGAATAGAATATATGAAAGGAGTAATATTAAACTTTAGGCTTAGCAATCATAACAAAAACTGGAATCAAGTAATTGTAAAAGTAGAAGGAATAGAAAACAAAAAAGAAGCAGCAAAGTTAATAGGAAAAAAAGTTATTTTAAAAATTGGAAGCAAAACAAAAATTGGAAAAATAGTAAAGCCTTTTGGAAATAAAGGGAAAGTTTTAGTAAGGTTTAGGAAAGGGTTAAGTGGAGAAGCTTTAATGAAAGAAGTTGAAATATGCGAATAATTATTGTTGGACCTCCAGGAAGCGGAAAAACAACTTTTGGTAAAATGCTTTCAGAACATTTTAAAATAGATTTTATTTCTACTGGAAATCTTTTAAGGGAAAAAGCTAAAGAAGATGAAAAGTTAAGAGAAATAATTGAAAGTGGAAAATTAGTTGATGCAGAAACAGTTAACAAAATTGTAAAAGAAGCTTTAAAGGATAAAAAATCTTTTGTTTTAGAAGGTTTTCCTAGAAAAATTGAAGAAAGTGAATTTTTGTTAAAAGAAATACAATTCGATTTAATACTTTATTTAGATGTTGATAAGGAAGTAATTATAGAAAGATTAAAAAACAGATATTTTTGTCCAAAATGTTTTAGAGTATACAACCTTTTAACTCAAAAACCAAAAATTGATTTAATTTGTGATTATTGCAATGTAAAGCTAGAACAAAGAGAAGAAGATAAAGAGGAAAAAATAAAAATTAGGTTTGAAGAGTTTGAAAAAGAAACTTTGCCAAGTTTGCAATATTTGAAAGAAAAAGTTCCAGAAAAATTTGTTGAAGTAAAGTTAATTCATAATGATATAAAAAAAGATTTTGAGGAAATTCTTGCAGCTCTATCTTTTTTCAAACCCTAGCTCTTTTGCAATTTCTCTAAAGCATTTTCTGCAGTAATAAAGTCCATACTTTCTTATTACTCCTTTATAGCTTCCGCATTTTCTACACTTAGCATTTTCTTTTCCAGTAGGCCTTTCTTTTTTTGGCTGAAATGGTACTCTTAATTCTGGCTTCATAAACTTATTTGACCTAAAATTTTTAAAGCTTCTAATTCATCTATATATCCTATTTCTTGTATTTCACTCAAAACTGCATCTAAATTCTTGTATATTTTGTCATATATTTTTTCCCCTTCTAGCTTCAACTTTAAGAAAAACACTGGATTTATTATTGCTGAGATTTCTTCTAGTTCTTCCATAAAACTAAAATACTTAAAACTATTTAAAGAAGTTTTAGATTTCCAGTAATTTTATCTATTTTTTCTGAATATTCTGGTCCAATTGCTAGGCAAGTTATCGTTCCTTCTTCTAATTGAGTTTTTCCCGCATCCCTTATTAAAGCAACCGGTAAATTCTCTTTTTTAGCATTTTCATAAATTTTTAAAAGTTCTTCAAGAGAAGAAACTTTTAGAACAACTTTTTTACTGCCTTGTTTTTCCCATTCTTCAATAATTTCTTTTTTAGCTAATTTATAAGCTTCTAAGCTTGCATGACAAGCCTGAGCAACTAATTTACCTTTACCCATTTTTAAATCAGTCCTTATTACAATAACTTGCTTAATTTCAGAAGAATACATGCTGTATGCTATATATTCCATAAATAATAGCCAAAATTTTCAAAAACTTTCCTAAAAAGGTAAAAAATAAAAACCTCTTTATATCATACTTAACACTTCCGCAAATAATTCCTACTATATCAAATGGTAAAGGCAAAAGAGAAAAAAGAAAAATTACAACATCACCATATTTTTCTACATACTTTTTATACTTTTTATACTCTTTAACTTTTCTTATTTTCTTTTCCAAAAGCTTATAACTACCGTATCCAACAAAATATCCAGTTAATTCTCCTAAAGTCATTCCTAATGAAGTAAAAAATGCAACTAAAAAAGGATTGTAGCCAAATAAAGGAGCAACACTAACTAATGCATAAATTGGAAGGGGAAAAATTATTGTGGAACTACTTATTAGTCCGACTAAAAAGAATCCTAAATAAGAAAAAGATTTAATAAGCACTTCAAACATAATATTTATGGACTATTTGAGTATAATAATGCTAATAATAGTTCTTGGTTTAGCAATAGTTTTACTTTTAGATTCACTAACTTCAAAATTAAAAATTTGTGAAGAAGGAAGTAATTGTTTTATTCTAGCTATTGAAAAACTCTTTTCATGAGAAAAGACGAAGCATTAAATGTTGCCAAAATTTTTAAAGTTTTAAAAGAAGCAAGAGGTTGGATTTGGATTAGGGAAATTGCAAGAAGAGCTAATTTAAACCATAAAACAGTTTCAAGGCTTTTATCTAAATATTTTTTACCTTTTGTAGAAATACAGCAATTACCTTTTAGATTAAAATTAGTTAAATTAAGGGAAGATATAGATTTTAAAAAGTTCATGAATTATTGGAAAATTAAAAAGTTGCAAGAAATTATTTAATTATGAGCATATTAGATAAATTAAAAAAATTCTTTTCTAGAACTAAAACAGAGGAAATTAAGGAAGAGCAAAAATCCGAAGAAATTAAACCTGCTTTGCCATATGATAGTCAGCAAATGGCTTTAGGCTATATTTTAAAGTCAATTAGGAATATTGAAGATTCTTTAGCTAGAATAGAGGCAAACATGGCAACAAAAGAATGGCTATTGTTAAACCTTTCAACTAAAGATGATATAAATAAACTCTTGGAAAAATTGGCAGATATAAATGAAAAGATTAGCGTAAAAATAGGAAAAATAAAAGGCGAAATGATAGATAAAATTAGGGAAATTGTCAAAAATAAGAAAGAAGTTAGCTATGAAGAATTGGCCAAAGAATTGAACATTTCTACTTCTTACTTAAGGTATATATTAAGTATAAATGAAGTTCCCGATGTTGAAAAAACTATTAAGGGAAAGCGAGGTTATTTAATCTATAAGGGTGAGGAAAAAAGTTTTAACGAAGCTACTAATAAGTAAAGAATAAAAATAAGGCAAGAATAGAAAAATATTTTTCTATAAAGATTAAGCACGATGACAGGTTTGAAATTTTTATTTTTTAATTTTTAAATGTACCACATGGAGCACTTTTATGTGTGGATTATTGAAGTTTTATTCAAAAGTTTGGTGTATAATTAAATGCTATAGTTATCTGCTTGAACCGCTTAACCGCTTAAGCGCTTATAAGCGGATAAACAAATCGTTATATTTCGAGAAAAAAACTAAATTTTCTTCTTAATATCCGCTTAAGCGCTTATAAGCGCAAGCAAAAAATTATTAATATCTGTTTAAGCGCTTCAAGCAACTGCTTAAGCAGTTCAAGCAGATAAAAATATCCGCTTAAGCGCTTAAACAGATATAGTTTTCTTACTTTAATAAATACTTGCAATTATTTTTTGGGAGTGAAATTTCGCTTTTCCCCTACCCACACTATCGTATTAATTTTCCAATTACAAGAATTAAAATGAATTAATATCATGAAGAATATAAAGCTTTGTAACTTTTTTAAGAAGTTTTTTGTTCACACACCATTTTTAATTCTAATGTTAAATACTCTTCTGCAGTAGTAAATCTACTAATCTAAATTCTCACAATCTAAGTATGTTAAGAAAGTAAAGTTTTGAACAAAAAGTAGAAAGAAAAACTTGTATATCTCACTTAATATCTGCTAGTCAAACGCTTATTAATTTCTAATTAAGATTTTTTAACTAATTATAAGTAATTACAGATCATATTAACTCTCACTTTTTTAATTTAGATTTGTGTTTATTACTTGAAAATAAGAATTACTTAACAATTTTATTACTCTTTAGTATTCTTTTTGAAACTGAAAAAAATTCATATAAAAGGCTCAAAAGCATAAAATAAAAAATTTATATATTCTTTTATATATTTTTCATATTAGATATTACTTAAAAGAGGTGAATACATTTTAACGGCAATACTTATAGTATTTACTAAGGATGCTAAAACCTTAAAATTATGCAAATTAGCTTTGGTTCAATTCCTTAGTCCAAGTCTTAAAAATGACTACTGGCTTACTAGGCCAGTGGTAGGTTTTAAGAAAAGAACTGAGAGTGAGAGATTTACAGAAAAGTATTCATTTAAAAGTAAATAATAAACAATAAGCTATTAAGCCAATAGAATAAGGAATAAATCTGTTCGAAAAGTAGGTTGTTTTAGTTTATTTTATAAATCTGTTTACCCAGATGGAGCAGTTTAGCATAAGGAAAAGGCTTTTATAGATTTATAACATAGTTATATAATAAATGGAAAGAGTTACACAGCTGGCTAGAGAAATAGTGTTTAGCACTTTAAACTCTCTATTTGATGAATTGAATTCCAAGAATACTTGGCTAGCTTGGTTAGTAAATAGATTTACAAGGAAAAAAAGAATGGAAGATTTAGAGGAATTAATTAAATATCTTAATCCAGAAAGCCAAGATTCCATTCTCTTTTCTATAAATAGAAATTTGCAGGAAAGCGGTTTATTTGCAATTATGAAAAGCTTTGATTCTTGGTCAGATGTTTACGAACTTATTACTCAAAAGTTCAGAGTTTTAGATTCTGAACATTCTGATTATTTGCCGAAATTTATTACTTTTGCATACCAAATATTATTTGTAATAGATTCTCTAACTCAAAATGTCTACTATGTAAGATTATTCTACGATTATTTATTTGGGGAAAAGGGTTTTGGAAGTTTTAAAGAAAAAGTTTCTTCTGACTTAAAAGAAGTAAAAAAGGCTTTAGAATTAAACGATTTTCAGAAGGATGTGAAATTTCAAAGAAAACTTTCTTTATTAATTATAGATTCATATCAAAAAGAAGTTGGGAAAGAAACCTTTTATGAAGGAATTTTATTCGGTAGTTTTGAGTATTTAGCTGAAAAATGGCCATTTCCTTCTGAAGGTATGAAAAGATTTCTAGAAGATTATAATTTATATAACTTTGTTTTAAAGTTTTTACAAAAGAAAAAATTGAAAGAATTAAAACAATCTGAAATAAGAAAATTTTATAAAGGACAAATTTTAGGGTATGTGGAGAAGTTAATCGGAAATTATGAAAAAGAGAAAATAAAGATAGGAATAGTGTAATTACCTTAGCAACTCCCTAACAGCTCTTGATAGATTTCCTTCGGATAACTTTCTCCAAAGATATTCATCCAAATCGTTAGAGTTTATAATATATCTACCTTTTCTAGGATCTTCAAAATTTCTCAATTGAACTTTTATGGAGAGCTCGCTTATGATTTTTGCTAAAGTTTCTAAGCTTATTCCCGAGTTTTTAATTTCGTTGCATGAAATTAAACCGTAGGCACTACACAATTCTGAAATTTCTTCTCTAAATAAAGTTTCTAGTATATTTTTTGAAAGATGAGAAGCATAGTATACTTCTTTTCTTCCGTCTCTATTTCTTACTACAAGATTTCCGCTTGTTATACATACTTCTTTTATTTCTGGATTGTGTAAAAGCTGTCGTATAGTTTCAAGCTAATCTTCGTACTTTAAGCAGATTAAATGCTTGTACATAATAATTTATTGCTTTAAAGCAAAATATATTATAATACCAAATATTAAAATTAAAAATCCGAGAAAAAAATAACCTAAATTATAAATATTTAAATTTCCCAAACTTAAAAAATAAATTACTAAAAATGCAAGGGAAATCGAAATTACAAAGTTTATTTTTTTATCAAAAACCTTTAGCTTTTTGATCAGTTCGTAAAAAATAAGTAAAGACAAAAAGAAGAAAGCTATTAAAATTAGATCATTCATTTTTTCTCTTCTTTCTTAAATTGCTCTTCAACTTTTTTATAACCTTTTCTCGCAGAAGCTATTATTACTAAAGAAATAAATATTATTGCTATTGTAATTCCTGCCGAAGAAATTAAAAATTGGGAAAGCTGCAAATTATAAAGAGAATAAGTTCCAATAAAAGATAGTGTAAAAGCAATTGCTAAGTTTATTCTATCATTATCTGAAAATTTTATTTTTCTAAGCAAAGCATAAACTATTAAAGTTAAAAGTATTAGCGGAGCAATAAATTCGAAAAGTAAGTTTTGCATAATACTTAAATACTTTTCTAATAATTATTAAAGTATAGAGGCATGGCAGAAGAAAAAGCAGCTCAAAAAGAAGAAGATGCAATATACATAGGAAAGAAACCACTAATGAGCTATGTACTAGCAGTAATAACTCAGTTTGGAGCAGGAAATAAGCAAGTGAGAATAAAAGCAAGAGGAAGGGCAATAAGTAGAGCTGTTGATGTTGCAAACATAGTAATGAGAAGGTTTGTGCAAGATGCAAAAATAAAGAATATAAACATAGCAAGCGAAGAAAAAGTAAACCAGCAAGGAAAGAAAACATATGTATCAACAATAGAAATAGTTCTCGCAAAATAACCTCTTTTTTTATAATTTTTACTATCGGAAAATATTTATTATATATTAACGGTAAATAAAAATTATGGTTAAAAGTACTAATAAAATAAAATTATTTGGTGTTTATTTTCTTATTAGTTTAATATTTTTGGTTTCTATAACTTTTGGAGTTACCTTTGAGGAAGTTTCTGATGAATCTTCTCAACAGGCAGTTATAAACTTTTTAAACCAAAACGCACAATTGATAATTTTTATTATTGCTGGCATTGTTGCTTCAATTCTTATTATTTTGGGGTTTTATTACTTTTTCTACAAAAATATACAACTCGGTATAACTCTAATTTTTATTGGAGTAGCGGTATTTACATTAATCCCTTTTAGTTTTAATCTTATAAGCTTTCTAGGAAGATTACCAGCTTTAGCATTTTTAATAATAGTAGTAAGCTTTATATTATACTTTATTGCTCTTCTTATTGGTAGAGACACTCAACAAACTAATAAAGCCAAAATACTTTTAAATGTTTCTGCAGGTTTAATAATATTTGGAATATTAATAATCGAAATAATAATTTTTTCTCTTTATCTTAATATTAAACCGGTAAGTAATTATGTAAAAAGACTAATTAAAAAATATTATACTTATGTAAATTAAGAAAAGAGTTTTAAGTGGTGAGGAAGAGGTTTTTCTAGATTTGTTATCAGATTAAAGAAAAAAACCTTAATTTTTGGGGCCGCTGGGATTTGAACCCAGGTTAGCGGGTTTCTTCATTTTTCAGAGCTCGCTCTGGAGCCCGCCGTCCTGCCTAGCTAGACTACGGCCCCTTAATAATTCATAAATATTATTATGGAGCAAAGCACAATTAAAAATGCAATTTTCATTGGCTTAGGAATCTTAATCCTAATAATCTTAATCCTAATAGCTATTTACTATTTTAAAATTTTATCTTTGCATATTAGTTAAATGGAATTGCCGTTTGAATTAGTTTACGTAATAATATTTTTTATAATCATAGTAGCAGTAATTGTTATTTTACTTTTTAGTTCTTTCGATTTTTCAAAACTTCCAGAATATATTGCAAACTTTATAGAAAAAATTTTTAAATAATGGAAGTAAAGCTTTTGGTAATTATAATTCTTACAATATTAATTTTTTCAACTATTTTAATAGTTTTCCTAGGTTTAATTTTTCCAGAAAGGTTTGCAATAGTAGCAAAAGAAATATGCCTTTTAACTGTAGCAAAAATACTTGCTAATCCAAAAGTTTGCGAAGTTTTTATGATATGATAGAGTTTTCTATAAGAAACTTTATAGTTATAATTTTAGTGCTAATAGGCTTAATGTTTTTTGTTTTAATAATTTTTTCAATTTTAAATCCAGAAACTGGAAAAGCACTAGCAGAAATTTGCAACTTAATTTTTGGACCGTTAGGAATATTTTGTAATGTTTTTATTTCAGTTTAATATATTATGGAGCAAACAATTTGGCTAATTATTGTAATAATAATTGCAGTATTAGTCTTTATAATAATTTTAGTAATAATAAACTTGAGCAAAGAGCAAGGAATAAGAAGTATAGGCGATATTTTCAATTTATCAAAGTTTTTAGAAATAATTGGAATTAAAAAATGATAGAAGACGAACTTTGGCTAGTTTTCGGAATAATTCTTTTGATAATAATTATAATAGTTGTTTACTTAGTTTTTTCTTCAGGAAAAGTTTGGGAGATAATAAAAAATATAAAAATACCTAAGCCTTGGAGTGGAAAAAGTTAAGCTAATAATTGCAATAATAGTTTTAATAATTTTAATAGCTTTTGCAATATTTTTTGCTTTATATTTGAAAGATTTTGCAAGCGAATTAATAAAAATTTTTAGCTAAAATTGAGTTATAGTAGAAACTAAAGGTTGAATTAGGAAAGAAGAGAAAAGTATTGTTAATAAGTAAAATATTATTGCAATTAAAACGTTTTTTATAGAAGAAGAAATAAAGTAATACTTTTCAAAACCTTTTTCCAAACTAACTATTAAGAAACTAGAAATTAATACAATTTCTATCACAAAAAGTCCTAAAGAAAAAACTAAAGAGCCAGAATAAATTGGAACAACATTAGAAAAAGAAATAAATGGTAAAGAAATTGGAATTGTTGTTTCATTTGAAATAGGAATTTCTAAATATTTTAATGCTATGGAATTTAGTATTGAAACAAGAATTATTGCTAATGAAATTCCAGCTCCAGTAATTATTGGAACTAAAAAAACTGAAATAAATTTTAAATTGCTTACTACATCACTTATTAATTCTTCAATTTTATCTTGTAGCTTATACAAACTATTCAAAAAGCTTGAAAGTTTTAACATGGCTTCTCCAGCAAAATAATAACCTCTTTTATAAGTTTCTACAATTACTTCAAAAAAGCTTTTAATTAAAGTTGAAGGATAATCTTTTATAGCTCCTTTTTCTCCAAAAATAGCTTCTTTTAAATTTCCGTAAACTCTCAAGTTTGATAAAATTTTTTCAAAAAACTTTCTAATTTCAAACTTTTCGAATTTCTCAATTCCTTTAAATATTGCGGTTTCTAAAGTATTCCCAGATTTCAAATAGTAACCTATTTGGAATATAACAGAACTAAACTCTTTTTCTATTTTTTCTGTCCTTTCTCTTATAAACAAAATTTTCCTTATTTTAAAAATTAAAAGTGAAAAAGGCAAAATTAAAAGTATTAAAGGAAAAGCAGAAGATAAGAAATTTGTATTTTGCAATATTTCTAAACATTCTTCTCTATTTAAATTTAATTCTTGAGGCTTTCTTAATTCTGAAAATTTTGTAGAAAACCATACTGCACAAAGTTCATAATTTTTCGAAGAGTTAAGAAAATCTAAAAAGAGAGGAAGAAAAAGCAATAAAGAAATAAAAGATAAAACTAAAATTAAATTTAAATTATAATTTCCAATTTTAATTTTAAATGGGTCTTCTATTAATAAATAAGAACTAGTTAATGGCCTAGAAGAAGTAATAGTTAAAATAAAAGAAAATAAAAGTATTGGAATTAAAATATTAAAAATTATAATTAAAACGTTAAAAGAAAGAATACTAGGAAAGAAAATAGAGAATAAAGGTAAAATTGTTAAAGAAAGCAGAGGCAAAATAATTCCCAATCCTAAAATTATTGTTGAAGGCAGCTTTAAGCTTCTAGAATATTTTTCTAATTTTGAAAAAGTGTCTTCATGAACAATTCTTACAGCTTCTTCTAACATTTTATCTGAATAAGGATTTTCAGAATAAGAAATTAAAATTTTTAAAGCTTCTCCAAACTCTTTAGCTTCTTTTTGCCATTTATCAATTATTTTCATTAATCCGCTTTTAGCACTTTCTTGACCAAATACTATTTTTGAAGCTAATTCTTTAAAATCTAATCCAACATAACCATGCAAGTTTGAAGCTGTAAAAATTATTGCTCTTTCTAAGTTTGGAACTTGTTTTAAAGAAATTGACATGTAAATTATTGCATGCATTATTTCTGAGCTAGAAACGCTTCTTATTATTCTAGCTAGTAAGAAAGGATAGTAGTAAATTAAAAAACTAATAAAAGTAAAAAGAGTAAATAAAAAGAAAAGGATTGAAAATGGGATAAAGAAAGATAAGAAAACTAAAAAGAAAAAGGAAATTAAAAAGAAAAGAATAGAAGCAGAAAAATTTGAAGCTGGATAAATTTTTAACCTACAAAATTTATTTACTTCTTCAAATTTTTCCAATTCTTCTTGAGAAAGTTTAAACTTTAAAATGTTATAAGAAAAGTTGCAAAACTTTTCATAAAAGTTTAATTTTTTTGATTTTTCATATTCTTCAATAATTTTATTAACATCCATATTAATATTTATTGATAATCATTAATTATGAAAAATTTGAGTGAAGTTGGTATAAGATTTTTTATTGGAGTAGGAATTGCAGCATTAATTGGCTTTCTTTATTAATATTTATTGATAATCATTAATTATGAAAAATTTGAGTGAAGTTGGTATAAGATTTTTTATTGGAGTAGGAATTGCAGCATTAATTGGCTTTCTTTTTTGGTGGTTTGTAATACATAATGAAAGCGATAGAATAGTTGAAAGAAGCTTTAATAAATTTTATAGTGCTTTAGATGTTGCATGTAATAGAAAAGCTAGTAAAGATTATCCTGAAGAAGTTTATATAGAATTGCCCCAAAAAACTTTTGCAAACGTTTTTGATGAATTTAAAAGAATGATAAAATTAGAAGAGGAAAAACTTCCACTTCAAATTTTTGGAGACCCTTATTATAAGTTTTATTGGGAATTTTTTCCTCCAGAGCCGCCGTATGATATTTTAGATGTTACAGAGCAAGGAATTTCCGGCTTAGCAGGAACTTTAGCTGCAGTATTTATTCCTTGGCAAGAAGATCTGCCTTGGAGCTCTAATTTACTATTTTCCTTAGCTACTTATACATTTTTCTTAAATTTTGATTTAATAGGTGCTAAAAATATGAGAAACTTATTAGAAAAAGGATTTTTCAAGTTTAGGCAGGAATTATCAACAAGAATTAAAGAGGAGATATTAGATAAACTAAAGCCACACTTAAAAGAATTAAACGAAATAATGCAAGGAGTTGAAACTTTGGTTAAAAAGCTGGAAAAAATAGAAATTTATGCAGCAAAAGTTGGAGAAAAAATAAAAATAACAATAAAATATATTGAGTCTGGAAAAGAAGAAGTAATTTGGATTAGTAAAGCAGCCGGATTTTTAACCTTAGTGTGCTTATTTACTCAAAATATGACTTTAGAACAATGTTTAACTTTATCTATATCTTCTGCAGTACTTCTTGACGTTACTAAAATAATTTCTAAAGAAATGGTGTGGCCATATTTTAAAAGAAAATTAGATAAACTCTATTATCAAGTAAAAGGAGAAATTAAAGAATTTTTCTTAAATGCCAAAGATACTATAAGCTTAAGACTAAAGTATTTTAAAGAAAAACTTTTTAGTAAAGATATAAGTGATATAGAGCAAGAAGTTACTGAAAAATTAGACAGTGCTAATAATCTTTTGGATGAATATAGAAGTGCTATAGAGAATAAAGAATGGCAAAAAGCAAAAGAAAAATTAGAAGAAATTAATAAAAAAGTAGGCGAAATAAAAGATTTATTGAAAAATTTACCGGATGAAGAAGAGTATAGAATAAGGGCATTTTTTGTTAATACGGAGCTAGATTTGATTTCTTCTGAAATAAATTATATAACAAAAAAGCTAAATGAGAACGAATTTTTAGAATTACTTTCTGAAGGAATAGTTGAATTAGAAGAAGTTAAAGGAGTATTGGATAAGTTGCCAGAAGAAATTGCAGATAAGCCAAGCGAAGCAGCTCTAATAAATAAAGGATTTAAAGTTGTTGAAAACGGAAATCTTTATATAGATGAGGGAAACGAATATTTTGAAGATTTCAAAAATTATGCAGAATATTACAAGCAAAAAACTAATAAACTTTTGGAAAGGTTAGGAAATTTTAGGCTTGAATATGATGCTGATGGAAATCTTGTAAAAGTAATTTACGATCCAGAAGAATCTTTTTCAAAAATATTAAAACAAACTTTTTCCGAACCTATAAAGAAATACTTAGCACTTTTAGAAGAAAAAGCATTTTTGCACAATAAGATAATTCCAAATACAGTTGTTAAAGATTTCGCAGATGAAGTTATTAACGAATTAATCAAGAAAAAAAATACAGACCTAGAGCTTATTGCTAAAATCGAAAAGTATAGCGGAATGAGTTTAGATCAAATAATTAATAAACTTAATAACTTAAAAGATAAAATGTCCCATAGCTTTGGAATAGTTGTAGAAAAAGATACTAAGCTTGCAAATATTTTGGATAAGCTCGGCCCAAAAGCAAATCCAAAAGAAGTTAAAGATGCTTTGAGAGAATATTTCTTTGAAATTTTTAAGCAAGAAGATAAAAAAGAAATTGAAATGTTTGTAAACCTGCTTAATGGAAAACAATTGAGAATAAAAGAAGATTTACAAGTTTTCTTTAGAAGAGGAGCAATTGGTTATTCAATTTTTAGATATTTGGATTTAAATACTCCTATAGGTGCAAGTTATTGGGATAAACTACTTTCTTACTATGGCTATGAAGGTCAAAAAATGCCATATGGTTGTCAAACCGAATGTGAAGAAGGAAAAATTTGCTCTCAGTTAGGTGCATGCGTTAGACAATTTGAATTGCCAAAAAGTTGTCAAGAAATTGGAATAGAAGAAGTTAGATTAAAAAGAGATAGTTGGGTAGCTAAAGATCCTAGATTTTATTTAGTTAGTCCATGCTACGGAAAAGCTCAAATATACATAGAAGATAATAAAATTTTTGTAGAAGTTTTGCTAGATAAAAATAAAAATCCAAATTATTGCTATGCTTATGAAAATTATGTTAATGCATATATTGCTTCAGAATCTTCAGAAACTATTGGAAGATGTATTATCGCTTCTGTTTGCGCAGTTTTAACTCTAGGTACTGGAACGGCAGGCGCAATAAAAGCTTGCTTATTAGGTTCTGCAGGTCCAGCGATTGACCATTGCGAACTAATAGCTGATTTATTCGGAATAGGAATGTTAACTTTTAGAGAGGGGGTAATGTCTTGGCCATATGTTTATAAAAACTTGCCAGAATTAGCGAAATGGTCCTAAAAGCTTCAGCATTTATTACTTACTTAATTCTTTTTTTCTCAATGTTGTTTATATCAATAATTTTAATTTATGGTTTCCAAATAATTTTGTTTTTCTTTTTAAAAAGGAGTTGGTTTGAATCTAAGCTTGCAGCAGAAACAATAGCTTCAATTTTAAATAATATATTTTCTTCTAGCTATAACGTTTCGCTTATTATTAAGTTGCCACCAAAAAATTTGAAAATAAACATTTATTCTGAAAACGTTACAGTTAGCCTAGAAAAAAATTTTTATGCTTCAAAACTTTTTAAACCTTCTTATATTAAACTAAAAGAAACTAGTTTAGAATGTATAGAAAATTTAATCTGCAACATTTTTATTAGTAAAGTTAACGATGAAATTAGTATAACATGAAGTTACAGATTTCAATAATTCCAGAATTTATGGTAGATGTTTTGACTTTAATAATAGTTATTTCTTTTGTTTTCGGAATATGGATACTTTACTCAGAATTTAAAGTTACTATAATTTCTAATGAAAGTGAAAGAGAAATAGTAAACTTTGCAGAAGTTTTAAAAGGAGATAAATGCATTTTAGCAGAAAATACTAAAGGAATTTTTGACTATCAAAAAATTAAAGAAAATAGATTTTGTATAGAAAAAAAGAGGAGTTTTTCTTTTATAATAGAAAAAGAAATAATAGATTTTGGATGTAGAAAAAGTATTTATTCTTATGCTGTTTTAGTTAAAAAAGGGAATGAACTAATAACATCTAAGCTTTTGGTATGCTAGTTCCAAAAATAATAACAGCATTTATTAACATAATCTTTTTTATAATAGCTTTTTCAATTTTGTTTTTCATTCTAGATAACCTGCCAAAAGCAAAAATAGAAATTGCTTTTAAACCAATATATAAACCTTCTAATACAATTTCTCTTTGTCAAATACTAATCAGCAAACACAAAAATTGTATAGAGCAAATATATGAAAATAATTTAAATTGTGCAAAAGATATAGAGCAAGAACTTAAAAGATTTTTTAATAATTTTGAAATAATTTTTCCAAAATATAAAATTTCTTTTGGTAAAAGTTTTGAAGAAGTTTATGAATGCAAAGTTTTAATAAATTCTAAAGAATATAGCTTTTTAGTTAAGACATGAAAGGGATAGTAGCCAATTTAATTCTAATATTTTTACCTTTTATACTTTTTATAGCAGCTTTTTATTTAACAGCATCTTTATTAAGTAAAGAGCATGAAATATCCGATTTATCTTCTAAAGTTTTAAGAATTATTAACGAAGCAGAAATTTATAAAAATATAATTAAAGAAAAAGTTAAAGCAGAAAAGCAAAGCTTTATATTAAAAGGCCAATACTTAAATTTTAAAGTTAACATACTAAAAATAGAAAATAGCGAAATAGAATATGAAATAATTGCTGAGCCAATAGAAAAAATTTTTGGAATAGATTTAATACTTCATTTAGTTGATAAAGTTAAATTATGAATGCTTTACTTATACTAATAATTTTGATTGTAATAGCTGTAATAGCTTTTCTAGTAATTAAAGAAATTACTAAAGTTGAAGTAAGCGAAATAATTAATATTCCAAAAATTTTTAGATATCAAACCTTAGATGTATATTTTAGATACTATACTTTAGATGCACAAAATGATAACTATGTTTTTAGAGCAGAAATTACTAATAATTTTGGGGAAAATGTAAATATAGATTTATTTTCTGTTTTGAAAATTGGAAAAATAGAAATAGCCAATTATAAAGCTTTAGATAGTATAGAACCCCAAAAAGCAAAATCCTATGATATAACTTTCAATAATATTTTTGATAATTCTAAAATTTCTGGTTTAAATTTTTGCGAAAAAGAAGAAAATATTTTTCAACCTTTAGAATGCTCCAAAAACAAAGCATGCTCTAATGGAGTATGCTTAGAAGATTGCAGATGTTATTATTTGGATAAAAAAAGTATAAAAGTTGATGGAAGAGAAAGAAATCTTTATTGTGTATATTCTCCAGTAATAGAAAATAAAATTACCTATTCTTCTAAAGTTAAAGATATATTGGAAGTAGAAATTGGAGAAAAAGAGAGTGTAAAAAAGTTAAGTGTTTCGGCTCCTTTCGAAACTTATGTATATATAAATCCGACACCCTATAACAATTTATTACCTTTAGAACTTTCTTTTGAATTTAGAGGAGAAAATGTAAAAATAAAAAGTCTTAGAGCAAAAATTCTAAATTATACGCTAATAGTTTCAAGCTTTTTCGGAGAAAGAAGAGAAGAAATAGAGTCTCAAGAATGTAATTTAGATTTAAATATTTTAGTAAACGGCAAAGTTTATTCTAAAAGGTTTGATAAATATTGTTCTTTTAATCCAGTAAATATAAAAGTAATAGAAAGGGATAAAATTCAAGAATTGAATAAAAGTGAAGAAATTCGAAACTTAATAAGCAGAATTTGTAAAGATATGAATGAATCAGAATGTTCTAAAGAATTAACTAGTAGAGCTTATAGCTTATGTAGCATTTATAATGAATTAGAAATTTGTAAAAACTATTCTGAAAAGCTTAATACTTTAAAAATTTTGATAGAAATAGAGTTTGAAAAAAGTGAAGAATATAAAAGGAGTATAGATGTTAATATATGTTAAGTAAATTTACATCCACAAGCCTTTTCTAGACACGTTTTAAAAAAGTTATAACCTGTACCTGTATATCCTAAATAGTTGCAAATTTCTTCAAAAGTTGCTTGATCTTCAGAACTTTTACCTACACATTTTCCTGCTATATCTTTACATTTTATTCTTGTTGAAGTATCATCACTTTTTAAAGGATACTCATCAAACTTATAAGTTTGGACTTGACAATTAGCCCTAGAAAGTACTTCTCCACAAAAAGTATTCCTTATAGACTCCTTCTTAAACCAGTCTAAAGGATTAGTTCCTATTCCTAGCCAACTCAAAATGAAAAGAGCAGTTACTATTAGTATAACTAGTATTATTACTATTTCTAAAGTTGTTAAAGCTCTCATAACTATTATTTATTTATTTAATTTTTAATTTATTTAGTAAATTATAAATAATTAATATTACTTAAATAAAAAACTATATTAAATAAATTCTTCTCAATCTTTCATGAATTTCTTTGTTATATTTTTTGTTGAATTTAAAAACTATTTCACAATAATTTTTTTCTGGGCATATTCCTAATTGGCATTTTGATTTAACTTCATCATTATACATCATATGCTTTTCTACTAAATCTTTGCTAATAACTTTATACTTGCTACTTCTCAAAATTGTTGGCAATTTTCTTGCAAAGTTTTGTATTTCTTCTTCTGCAGTGAAACAATTTCTTATTTTGTAAAAATTGAATGGTAACAAGAGATGAGATAAATCAAAATCAGCAATTACATAAATTTGCAAACCTTGTGGAACTAAATATATCGCTTCAGATATTTCAGCTCCATCTTCAACAAGTTTTTCATAAGAATCTACTGAATTATTTAAACTGTTTATGTAATAGTCTTCAAGTTCTTCTTTACCTTTATAAGCTTTAGGTACGTAAAACTCTCTTCTTTTGACTGCATTATAAATAGATTCTGGAATCATTTTTATTGTTCTGTGTCTTTTAAATTCGTTAAACATTGCTAAGCTCATTTTTATCAAAACTGTAACACTATATAAATTATAAAACGGAATATCATATGCAAGTTTTCGAGAAAAATCGTTATAATATTTCTTTGCGTTTTCAAAGTTTCCAATTTCAATTTCTTTAATTATTTTATCTCTATATTTTTCTTCCTTTTTTCCTAAATCTTCAAGAATAGTAGATAATAAATTTTCATCGAGAAGTTTTTCTTCTAAAATCATATATTCAGGAAAATTTTCTCTTTCAGCAATTTTAGAAACAAAAGAGTATTCAGGATTATAAAAAATTTCTCTTGTTATTCTTAAACTACCTGGAGAGTTCAAAATAGCAGAAAGCAATCTATTATTTTTGCTTTTTTCAATAACTTTATTTTTCAAAACTTTCAATTCATTAGGAACAAATTTATCTTTATAATCTATTCCGTTAACTATATTGGCTAAAGCCTGTAGAGTTAGTACAAAACTTCCTCTACTTGGAAATTGAAAACCTATAACTCTTCTAGCCTTTTCTAAATTTCTAAAACTCTTATCTCTTTCTAACAAATTTTCATAAGTTTCAAATTGATTAATAGAAGTTTTTAAGAATTCTTTTTCATAACCTGAATTAACAATTTTAGTTGGTATTAAAATATCTTCTTTACTAGGCCTTATTACTCTTTGTGAATAGATTAAATAACTAGAACCCCATGTTGAAGAAGATAAATAGTAATCTAAAACTCTACTTCCATAAAATTCTCCACAAGCTATAGGATGTGTAGAAACGCTGGCATGACCAGCCTCTATGGATGTCTTAATAAAATTTTCAATACTTTTTTCATCAATTATTTTTTCTATTAGTTCTTTTAAACTCTCATCTTTTCTAGTAATTAGGGCAGATGCATATACAAATTTTTCAGCGTTTTCAGGCAATATTTGGAAGTCAAAGTAAAGTACTTCTTCTAATATTTTCATATACAATTTATATAAATTAATTCTTTTTAAGCTTTTTATATGTTAAACATAGTAAAAGAATATTATTCTAGAAAAGAAATTCAAGAATTTTTAGTAGAATTCGGTAAAAACAGAGAAGTTGTAAGTGTATACAAAGACGGAAAATATGGAGAAAGGCCAGATGTATTATTGAGTAGCGCTGATGTAATTTCTAAAGTTGAAGAAGGTGCGATAGCTTTTCATTGCACAGCAGAAAGATTTGAAAATCCTATGTTATTAAGTGCTGGAATGCTTAAAGAAGAATTTGATAATCTGAGAATCGGGTGGGATTTAGTTATAGATGTTGATGTTAAAGACTTTGAAATTGCTAAAATTGCAACAAAATGCTTAATTCAAACAATAAAAAACTATGGAGTAAAAAGTTATTTAGTTAAATTTACTGGTGGAGATAGCTTTCACATAATAATTTTTTTCGAGAGTTTTCCAGAAAAAATTGGAAATAGAAATGTTGCAAAACAATATTTAGAAATTTCTAGAAGTTTAATAGAATATATAAAACATGAAACAGAAGAAGAGCTAAGAAAAAATTTAATAGAAATTATTGGAAATCCTAAAGAAATTGCAGAAAGAGTAAAAAAGCAAATTTCAGAAATTTATTCAGAAAATAAATTGGACCCGTTTAAAGTTGTTAACATAGATGTTTTTGGATTAAGACACTTATTTAGAATGCCATATTCTTTAAACGAAAAAACTTATTTAGTAAGTTTGCCAATAGATGATAAAGAAATTTTAAACTTTAAAAAATCTTTTGCTAATCCTAATGAAGTAAAAGAAGTTATTAAGATTAAAAAGTTTAAAAATGATGCAGAAATTTTAGTTTATCAAGCAATTGATTGGATAGAGAGAAAAGGAATAGAAGTTGAAATAAAGGAAATGAAAGAAGAAATTAGAAAAAGAAAAATTGCTAAAATTCCCGAAGAATATTTTCCTCCTTGCATAAAAAATATTTTGACTGGATTGCAAGATGGTAGAAACAGGAGCATTTTTGTTTTAATAACTTTTTTAAGGAACGTTGGCTATACTATGGAAGAAATTGAAAAAATTTTGGAAGAATGGAATAAAAGAAATAAACCACCTTTAAGAGAAGGAATAATAAGAACTCAATTTAGATGGCATTTAAGACAAAATAGAGAACTTTTACCTCCTAATTGTGACCATCCAGTTTTTTATAAAGATTATGGAGTTTGCATGCCAGATGAATTTTGTAGGCTAATAAGAAATCCTTTGAGCTATGCTTTGAAGAAATATTTAAGTAAAAAGAAAAATGAGTAACTTATTTTTACTTTTTTTAGGAATTTTAGATATTTTGGCAGGAATAATAATTTTAATTTTTGCTCCAAAAGAATTTTTATTTATAATAATAGGATTACTTATTCTTTTTAAAGGAGTTTGGACGCTAATTTCCTAGCTCTTTCTTTTATAACTTCTCTAGAACATTTTGAGCAAAGATATCCACCAAAAATTCTTGAAACCCTTTTTTGGCTTTTATTAAGCCTTCTAAGCTTATTTGCTCTAGGAATTCCATGAAGTACTTTTTTGCATACTGCACACTTTGGATAATTGTATAGCTTTTTCTTTCTCATTATATTTTTATTATTTCATTAAATATTTTTAAAATTGTAAAAGAAGCAAAAACATAAAAGTATTGCCAAGAAATTTCAAAAAACTTAGGTAAGATTATTTTTAAATTCTCAAGATAAAGCCAAGCAAGAAAAAAGATTACAGTATTAAAAGCTATAAGAATAATAGAGTAAAGCGACAAAAGTTTTACATATTCTTTTAGTAAATTTAATGCTTGATTACTTCTTTTAATTTTTAATTTTTCTAGCTCTTCTCTTAACTTAGTTATTCTCTTATTTTTTTGTAAAAAATAATTGAAAAGAAAAACTGTTAAAGAAGAAAGTAAAGCTATCAAAAAAAGAATAAAAAACTTCATTTAATAAAATATTCTAGAGCTTTTGGTATGTTTTCTGATTTTTCTCTCTTTAGTATCATATGGAAGCTATAAATTACTGAAACTAATAAGAACAAGCTTACTCCGCTTCTTCCTCCCAATGCTCCAAGTAAATCTGCTAAAATTGCTATTAAAGAAATTAAAAAGCAGCTTAAAAATGTTAAGTATGGTATATAATTTTTCAGGAAATTTTCTAATATTGAAGGATTATCTCTTAAACCGCTGATCGTCATTCCGCTATTTACTAAATTTTCAGCAACAGTTTTTGGGTCCATTCCTGCACTATAAACCCACATAAATCCGAAAATAGTAGTTAAAGCTGTTAAAAGCAAAAAGTAAATTATAGCTCTTGTAACTTCTTTTAGAGGTTCTTGAGTAGCATAAATAGGATTGGGAGGAGTAATATAATAAATTAATCCGCTTACAGGATTTCCGTTCAAATCTACACATCCAAAAATTCCACATCTTAAATTTCCGGTTTGGATAGTTAAAGTAGATGAAGCTGCAAAGCTGAGGATAACTAGAAAAGAAGAAGCAAAAATTATTGGTAAAACACTTACATATAAAAGATTAAGCTCGAAAGGTTGCTTAATGCTTCTCATCATTTTAAATTCTAAAGAACCAACGTATATTTTTGAATTTAGCAAATAAAGTGTTAATAAAACAATTGCTAAAGTAGATATTATAGGGACTATTGCTAAAACAAAAAGATTTAAATCTTTATTTAAAAGGGAAATTATTAATTGAAGAACATGCCCCGAAGGTATTTCATTTTCTTTGAACCAAAGAACAAAGCCTGAAGTAGTTAGTGCATAAGGACTAAATAAAAATATTATAAGCTGAGTTGCCACTCCGCTAAAAATAGCAATGTTAATTATTCCAGCTCCAAAAGTATATTTTTTTGCAAGGCTATGGAAAATTAATATTAGAAAAACTCCTAGCAACAGTTGAAGAAAAACAATGAAAGTAAAGCCAGGCAATATAGGCAAATATCCAGAATAAATAATTATAAAAGCTTCTACTATACCAAAAAACAAAGCCAAAACCTTTTCATAATTTTCATATTTTTTTCTATCTTCTGGATTCTGCAAATCTAAATTTAATATTTTTGAAGAAGTTAATACATGTAAAATTATTCCTGCAGTAATTAAAGGTGCAATACCTAAAGAAAAAATTGAACCAATTCTTGCTCCTAATAATAAAGAAAAATAATAAGTTATTGGATCTTGTGAAACTAGTGGGGAAACTCCAATCGTTTCTATATTACTAAGCAAGGAATAAAGAGCAACAATTATTAAAAACCACTTAAATTTATCTCTTAAAGTTAAACTTGTTTTTGGTTTTTCAATAACAGGAATATAATTTGCAATCTTTTCTATCATTTTTCAATTATTATTTCGCTTCCAAAACTTTTAATTTTATTAATGGTTTTTTCAGAAGCATGTGGAATATGTATAATATATTTCCTGCTTAGTTTTATAGAGCTCGAAATTAATTTATCATAACCAGCTTTATTTAAAAAAACTTCAATTTTTCCGTTTTTTTCTATTGCATATCCGTTTTTAATAAATTCCTCTATTTTTTCTTCAAGCTCTCTTAAACTAATAACTTTTATTTTTCTCTTGTTAGGATTTCTAAAGCCTTCTTTTCCAAAATGGTCTGGCATATATTTAATTGTATGAAGCCATTTGTGCTTATGTAATCCAGCATTACCTCTTCCTCCTCTTGAGCCGCCGCCTCTAGGATAACCATGTCTTCCATGATACGTTCTTTCTCCTCTTCTCCTTTTCTTTTTGAATCTAACTACCATGGATTAATTTTCTTTCTAAAGATTTAATTAATAATAAAATTAAAACTATTAAAGTAGATATAATGCTAAATTCTACAAATCCTAAACCTATTGCAGCTCCTATTGCTGCACTAAACCAAAGAGTTGCTGCAGTAGTTACTCCAATTACTCTATTTTCTTCTTTAATTATTACTCCAGCCCCAATAAATCCCATTCCAACTAAAATGTTAGCTATAATTCTTGCTGCATCTTGTTTATCAAAATAGCTTAATGCCGTTACAGTAAATAAATAAGCAGCTAATGCAACAATCATATGAGTTCTTATTCCAGCAACTTTTCCTCTATACTCTCTTTCAAAACCGATTAATCTCGCTAAACCTATTACAATTAATGCATTCAAAGTAAATGATATTATGTCCATAAATTCTTTTCCTACAAATACTATAAAAAGGATTGCTAAAATTTATAAAATGAGAATTAGTAAAGAAGCTATAGAGGAAATAAAAAATTTTATAGAAATTTATAGTAAAGAAATTGCAAGCCTTGCTATAGAAATTTCAAAAGCTGCAAGAAGGAAAACATTGAAAAAAGAAGATGTTTTAGCTGCAATTAGATAAAGTCTTCTGGCTTTGGAATTTCTTCTTTTAATCCTTTTCTCTTTCTAATACTTTTAACTGTAGTTTCAAAAAGTTCTTTTGGCAATTCTTCATAAGTTATTTCCATAATGCTGTAAAATGCTCTTCCGCTACTAACACTTTTTAAAGCAGCATCTAAACCAAAGCTTTCTGAAACAGGTATTTTTGTAATTATTATTCCTGCTCCGCTTTCTTCTTTTATTTCTAAAACTTGAGCCCTTCTTCTTTGCAATTCATTAATTATATCTCCAACTAATTCATAAGGAACATCAATTCTAATTATTTGTTTTGGTTCGTATAATGTTGAATTTGCTAAAAGCATTGCTTTTAATATTCCAAATTTTACAGTAGGTATTATTTGTGCAGGCCCTCTGTGAACTGGATCTTCATGCAATTCTGCATCAACTATTTTAACTTTCGCTTTTGCAATAGGCTCTCTAGCTAAAGGACCGTCTTCCATAGCTTCCTCAAAACCTCTAATTACCATTTCAATAACTTCATTCATAAATTGCACTCCTTTAGTTAAATCTATTAAAACATTTCTTCCATGAATTGCAACAACATTTTTTGCATCTTCTCTATCCATTCCCAAACTAATTAATTTTTCTATTAGTTTTGGGTCTTTTTTTGTTTTTAAATACATATGCTCTTCTAACTCTCCTCTAACAAAAGCTTCATATACTCCATCTTCTAATGGTTCAACAACAATATAAAATCTATTATGCTTGTTTGGACTTTTTGCTTCTACAACTTCGCTTTTACTTTTTGGAACTTCTCTATAAACTACTACTGGCGCAGACATTATTATATCAAATCCCATTTCCTTCAACTTTCTTTCAACTTTTGCTTCTAAATGTAATTCCCCTAAACCACTAACTAAATATTCTCCAGTTTCTTGATTTATTTTAACTTTTAATACACTATCCTCTTTCGCAATTTTTTGCAAAGCTTCAATAAGTTTTGTTAATTCTTGAGGATTTTTTGGTTCAATTGCTTTGGTTACTACAGGCTCAAATATATGCTTTATTTCAACAAATGGAGCCATTATTTCATTTGGCTCGCATAAGCTTTCTCCAGTAAATGCTTCTGGAATTCCTACTACTGCAGCAATATTTCCAGCAACAATTTCATCTACCGGAATTCTTTGTATTCCTTTATAAACTGCAACTTGCTGAACTTTAGCAACTTTATTATTAGTAATCATGTAAATATCTTTACCTTTGTAAAGCTTTCCGCTAAATATTCTTACTGTTGCAACAAATCCAACATGTGGGTCAGGAACAACTTTTGTAACAATTGCAGCAAGCCTTCCATTAGGATTAACTTCTAACATATCTTTAGCATAAGGACTGTTTAAATCTCCAGTCCAAATTTTTGATAATCTATATTTAATTGCTTCTTTTGGGCTTGGTAAATGTCTAACTATCATATCTAAAACAACTTTATGCAAAGGAGCAATTTTTGCTAATTCATCATATCTTTCTTCTTGGGCAAGCTGAATTATTTCTTTAAAAGATATTCCAGTTTCTTGCATATAAGGCAAAGAAATTGCCCATCTTTGTTTTGCTGAGCCAAAAGCAACGCTTCCATTTTGAACTGCAACATACCATTTTTCTCTAAATTCTGGCTCTGCATATTTTTGAATTAAAAGGTTAACCTCTTTTATTAATCTTTCAAACCTTTCCATCATTTGTTGAGGAGTAAGCTTTACTTCTTTTATTAGCCTATCTACTTTATTTATAAATAATACAGGTTTAACTCTTTCTCTTAAAGCTTGTCTAAAAACTGTTTCAGTTTGAGGCATTATGCCTTCTACTGCACAAACTAAAACTATTGTTCCATCTACAGCTCTCATAGCTCTTGTTACATCTCCGCCAAAATCTACATGCCCAGGAGTATCAACCAAATTTATTAAATAATCTTTTCCTTTGTATTCATGAACCATAGAAACGTTTGCCCCATAAATTGTTAGTTGTCTCTCTCTTTCTTGCTCATCAAACCAAGTATACATAACTTTTCCTGCCATTTCTTCTGCAAGCATTCCAGCACCAGCCATTAAGTTATCAGTTAAAGTAGTCTTCCCATGATGCACATGACTAGAAGTAGCAACATTTCTAATTCTTTCTGGATCATTCATTATTTCTTTAATCCTTTCTATCATTGATTTTGCCATAGTATTATTTTATCGATTTAAATTTATTTTTTATGGAGAAGTATTTTTTTGAAAAGTTAAAAGAAAGAAGTTTATATTTTTTAGAAATTTTTAAAGAAGATTTGAAAAATAAAAAGTTTGATGTTGGAATGTTTCATGTAGAGCAAGCTTTGCAACTAGCTTTAAAAGCTTTTTTACTAAAAAACTTTGGAGATTTTCCTAAAATTCATGATTTAAAAATACTATTTGAAAAAATTGATAATGAAAAAGTAAAAAAGCTTGCAGAAGAAAAATGGTATATAATAGAAATTTTAAATGATGCATATATTGCTTCTAGATATTTGCCAAGAGAATATGGAGAAAAAGAGCTAAAAGAAGCTATAGAATTTGTAGAAGAAATAATAAAATGCTTGAATATTTAGAAATTTTGAAAAGAGAAAACGAAGATTTTGAAAAAAATAAAGAAAAGTACTTTGAAAAAATAAAAGAGATTGCAAAAAAGTATAGTGCAAAAGTTTATTTGTTTGGTTCATATTTAAAAAATGAAGCTTTAGCTGGAAGCGATGTAGATATTTTGTTTGTTATTCCTAAGAATTTTAATAGAATAGAAGTTTTGCTAGAATTAAGGAAAAATATAAGAAATAGAAAATTTGAATTTCACGTAATTTATGAAGATGAAGAAAATTTTTATCTAAATTTTATTAAAGATTACAAGCTGATTTAATTGCGATAGTAGGTTCAGCTAATGTAATAGAAGAACATAAAAGAAAGACTAAGAAAGATGCTTGAAAAAGTTTTTAGAAGAAAGAAAAGATAATATTTTGTTTGTTCTGAATAGTTAAAAGGATATTAGAGTAGAGCTTAAATTAATTAAATTGCTTTTAGAATAAAAAGAATAAAAGAGCTAGTTTAATTACGGCAATAGAAATAGAAGCGATATACAAAAAAGGAGTTCTAAAACCTTTAAAGAAATTAGATTTAAAAGAAGGAGAAAAAGTAAAAGTAAAAATTGAAAAAGAAAGTTTATATGAAATTATTAAATTTTATCAAAAACGTTTTAAGTTAAAAGAAAAAGAAATAGAAGAATTTTTAAAAGTAAGAAGATAAGAATTATAGAGCTTTAAAAACATTAATTATAAACTTTGATAATAAATATTATGGATAAAGACTTAAAAAATTTAAAGGTAGATGTTGAAAAAATAAAAGCTAAAGTTGATGTATTAATAAAATTAAAAGAAGAGCTAAACAATAGAATTTCTTTTCTTAATGAAAAAATAGGAGAAATTAGAAGCTCTTTAGTTGATAAGGAAAAAGAGCTTAACGAGTTAAAAGTTTCTATCGAAAAAACTTTAAAAATTGCAGAAGAACTTAAGCCAGAAGAAATACTGAGGAAATTTAACGAATTTTATTCAAAAATCGAAGTAATAAATGCAAGAATAGAAAGTAACGAAGCTTTATTAAATAAAATAATTGAAGAGTTAAAAGAAATTAGAAGAGTATATTTAAAATTTAAAAGTTTAG